>DATGNS010000231.1:0-3343 GCA_035306625.1 Pseudomonas sp.
CCCGTCTAGCGGTGAGCGATTGAGGTCCAGGGAGAACATGTCGGCCACCTGAGTGACGCGATGGTTGAGCAGCCGCACATCCGAGAGATCGGGAAAATAGCGCACATCCACCGGCACCATGGTCAACGCCGAGGCCAGCTGCTTGACTCGCTCACCGTGGGCCAGGAGGTAGGTCAACCACACCTCGTCGAAGTCGCGCTGAAAAACACTTTCCTGAGCCAGCGCCTCTACCCTTGCCAGCAGCTCGCCCTCCTGCCCGGCGCCCTCCTCACGGGCGTCGACCAGGGTCTGGCCCAGCTGGTAGCCGAGAAAGGGCATGTCGACCAGACGGCGCTGAATACGCTGAATGTTGCCTGGTGCGCCAATCAGCAGCACCCGCTTGTGGTTGCGGCCGCGTGCGCGCAGGGCGCGCAGCGCCACATAGAGGCACCCCCGCACCAGCAGGCCTGCCACCAGCACGCCGCCGGCGGCGGAAGCCATCCAGAGCCGCGAAAAGATAGTGGCGCTCTGGGTCACCACCAGAAACAGGCTCAGCAGGCCTATGGTCAACGCCCAGCCCGCCGTGTAGACGCCGAGCATGGTGAACAGACTGCGCCCTCGCCAGGGCTGATAGAGGCCCAGCAGCTCGCCACATGCCGGCAGCAATAGGCTGCCAAACAGGATCAGCAGAGGATACTCGATGCCCGAGACCTGCTCGATGCCCGGCATCAGCGCCAGCAAGGCGAAGGCGCAAGCCGCCGCAGTGGCCGCATCGAAGCTGCGCATGCCGCGGCGCAGCCAGTCACTGCTGGTACTTTTCGGGCGCATCCCTGACCCCTATGTCAGTTCGCGGGGCGAGTGATGCGATCCAACAGGTCCATGGTCGCCTCCAGGTCGTCATCCCCCAGGGCACCCACTGCAGCCTGTAGCGCCAGGCGGTCGAGCAGGTAGCGGCCCAGAGTCTCGACGTACTGGATGCGCTGGTCGTAGAGGCTGGCGCGCGCATCCAGCACGTCGACCAGGTCGCGCAGCCCCAGCTGTTCGCCACGCTCGGCGGCGGACAGGAACAGCTGGCTGGACTCGATGGCCTGCTGCAGCGCCTCCAGGCGCCGCACGCTGCCGTTCAGGCCGCGCAGGCGCCGGCGCACCTCCTGGGCTGCCAGGTTACGCTGATGCTCGACGCCCTCCTGCGATGCCCGAGTGCGCAGCTCCCCCTGGCGCACGCTGGCCGCCGTATAGCCCCCCCGGTAGAGCGGCATGGTCACTTCGACGCTGGCGGTGTAGTCCTCGCTGGTGCGGAGCTGGTCGTCGCTGTCGCGATCCGAGTAGCTCAGGTTGAGGTTCACCTCGGGATAGAAGCCTCCGCGGCGCACCCGGGTATCGCTGGCAGCCACCTGACGCTCTGCTTCGGCGTGAAGCACATGCAGGTTGCGCGCCGTGCGCTTAAGCCAAGCCGACTCATCTCCCCAGTCGCGCTGCAGCGCTGCCTCGGAGAGATCGCCAAGCGCGAAGCCGAGAAAGTCGGGGAACTCACCGGTCAGGCGCTCGAGCTCACTCAAGGCGTCGTCCAGCTGGTTTTCTGCCTGCACCGCATCGGCCATGGCCTGATCGAAGCGGGACTGCGCCTCGAGCAGGTTGATGCGGTCGCCCACACCCAGGTCATAGGCGCGACGCGCCTGACGCACCTGCAGCTCCAGAGCCTGCTGCTGAGCCTCCAGCAGCCCCAGGGTGCGGGAGGCAAGATAGGCGTTGACATAGGCCTCGCTGACCTGCAGCGACAGCTCCTGCTCCAGCAGCGCGAGGTCAAGCTCGGACTGGCCGATCTGGGCCGCAGCCCGCTCCATGCCGCGCCAGCGCTCCAGGCTGAAGAGCGGCTGCTGGACGCTAAGGCGCCAGAAGGTTTCGTCGAATTCACCGGGGCGCTGCGAGGGCTGGTCCAGCCCGAAGCCCTCTGGATCTGTCTGCACATTGGTGGAGTCCTGCCAGAGGTAGCCGCCGCTGGCGGTCACCTGGGGCAGCAGCTGGGAGCGCGCCATGGGCCGCTCCTCTCGCGTGGCCTCGAGCTCGAAGCGCTGACGCGAGAGTTGGGCATCATGCTCGAAGGCGCGTCGCACCAGGCCAGGCAGCGAGGGCAGACCGGCGGCGGCGGGGCCGCTGGCCTCGGGCGCCACCTCGTCCAGGGCTTCAAGCGCCTCGAGCGCCCGAGGGTCGGCCGGCACGTCCTCGGCAAGCGCCAAGGGCGACCCGGCACTGCCCAGGGCAAGCGCCAGCGCGCCTACCACCCACCAGGCCGGCCGCTGCCGCCGACGGTAAAGAGCGAGACCTTTGCGGGGCACGTCCATCAATCCTCCCTGATCGCACGCGAAAGCATGTCGGTGATCGGCTTGGCAATATAGCTGGCAAAGGTGCGCTCGCCGGTGCGGATCATCACCTCGGCCGGCATACCGGAGAGCAGCTGCATCTGCTCGGTCATCTTGTCGCGCCCCTCGTCGGTTACGCGGACTCGCGCCCGATAGTAGCGCTGGCCGGTGGCTTCGTCCTCGAAGCTGTCGGCGCTAACGTAGATGATTTCGCCGGGGATCTCGTTGGTCAGCCGCTGGTTGAAGGCGGAAAAGCGAATGTTGGCGCCTTGCCCGATGAAGATATGGTCGATATCGCGATTGGGCACCCGCGCCTCCACCACGAAGCCATCGCTCGACGGCACGATATCCATGACGGTGTCGCCACCGCGAATGACCGCACCGACGCTGTGCACCTGACGATCCACCACGCTGCCGGACACCGGCGCTACGATCACGGTGCGCCGTACCCGGTCGCTCAGGGAGGTGATCTGCTCCTCGGCTTCGGCAATCTGGCTCTGGGCCTGGCGCAGCTGCTCACCCACCTCGGACTGAAACTCCTGCTGGCGCACCTCGCGCTGCAGGCGGTTCTCGCTGATCTGCGAGCGCAGTCTCGAGATCTCCGCACGGTGCTGAGCGTTTTCGCCTTCGAACTGCAGCACCTGGCGCTCCAGCTCGCGCAGGCGCTGATTGTCACCCAGGCCTTCCCGGAACAGCGAGCGGAAATCCTCGGCCTCGCTGCGCAGCGAGGCGATGCGTCGCGTGTTGACGTTAACCAGCTGCTCGAGCCCTGCAATCTGCTCGCGCATCTGCTGGCTCTGCTCGTCCAGAGACTCCAGGGCACCGCGCAGGGACTCACGGCGCGCCACGAACAGGCTCTGCTGCACGGCCATGACCTGCTGCACGCGCGGGCTGTCGCTCTCCAGCAACTCCTGGGGGAACGAGAGGGCGTCGCCCCCCTCCTGCTCGGCCAGCAGGCGAACCTCCATGGCACGGTTGATCAGATACTGGGAGCGGGCAATTTC
>DATGNS010000232.1:0-2010 GCA_035306625.1 Pseudomonas sp.
CGTCGCCGCCGATCACCGGGGCGCTGGGGACGGAGAGTTTGGGACAGCGGTTGCCGTCGATCAGCGCCAGTTTCGGTGTAACAGCCAGGCCTTCCACGGCACGCTGCATGGCCAGCATGGTGGCGTGCAGGATATTGAGGCGGTCGATCTCATCGACCTCGGCGCGGGCGATGCACCAGGCGAGAGCCTTTTCCTGGATCTCGTCGAACAGCGCCTCGCGGCGCGCCTCGGTGAGCTTCTTGGAATCGTTCAGGCCGAGGATCGGACGGGCCGGATCGAGGATCACCGCCGCGGTGACCACCGGGCCGCAGAGCGGGCCACGGCCCACCTCATCGACTCCGGCGACCAGCTCCTCGACCAGCTCGAAGTCCAGACCCAGCTGCATTTCAGCGCCCCACCAGTTCCAGCACCGCATCCGCGGCGCGTGCCGACGCATCGCGGCGCAGGGTGCGGTGAATCTGGTCGAAGCCGTCGGTCTGCGCCTGGCCGTCGACGATCAGCGGCGCCAGCGTCTGGGCCAGGCTGTCCGGCGTGGCGGCATCCTGGATCAGTTCGGGCACCAGCATGCGCTGGGCCAGCAGGTTGGGCAGCGACACGTAGGGGCTTTTCACCAGACGCTTGAGAATCCGGTAGGTCAGCGGCGCCACCTTGTAGGCCACCACCATGGGGCGCTTGTAGAGCAGCGCTTCGAGGGTGGCGGTGCCGGAGGCGATGAGCACCGCGTCGCAGGCCGCCAGAGCCAGGTGCGACTGCCCATCGAGCAGCGTCAGCGACAGGTTGCGACCGGCCAGCATCTGCTCGAGCTGCGCGCGGCGCTCCGCGTTGGCGCAGGGCAGCACGAAGTGCAGTTCCGGGCGCAGGACGCGCAGGCGCTCGGCGGCATCCAGAAACAGGCTGCCCAGCTTGGCCACTTCGCCACCGCGACTGCCCGGCAGCAGGGCCACCACCGCGCCCTCCTCCGGCAAGCCCAGCGCGCGCCGCGCCTGGCCGCGGTCCGCCTCGAGGGGAATGTCGTCGGCCAGCGGGTGGCCGACGAAGCACACCGGCACCTGGTGCTCGGTATAGAACTTTGCCTCGAAGGGGAACAGGGTGAGCATCAGGTCGCAGGCGTCACGAATCTTGAACACCCGCTTCTGTCGCCAGGCCCATACCGAGGGACTGACGTAATGCACGGTCCTGATGCCAGCCTGGCGCAGCTTCAGCTCGACACCCAGATTGAAGTCCGGGGCGTCGATACCGATGAACACGTCCGGCCGGGCAGCGATCAGGTCGGCGATCAGCTGCTTGCGGCGGCGCAGCAGCTCGGGCAGCCGCCCGAGCACCTCCACCAGCCCCATGACCGCCAGACGTTCCATGGGGAACAGCGAGGCCAGGCCCTCGGCCTCCATGCGCGGACCGCCGACGCCGATGAATTCGACGTCCGGATGGCGCGCCTTGAGGGCGCGCATCAGACCGGAACCAAGGATGTCGCCGGACGCCTCGCCGGCGACGAGCGCCACACGCAGCGGAGCCGCCATGGCGATCAGCGGGTGATGCCGCGCGTCGAGGCGCGGATGGAATCACGGAACAGGGCGACTTCGGGGAACTCGCTGGCGAGCCCTTCGAGCTCCGCCATGGCCTGCTCGACGGTCAGCCCCTGGCGATAGACGATCTTGTAGGCGCGACGCAGCGCCTGGATCGTCTCCGCGGAAAAGCCGCGGCGGCGCATGCCCTCGAAGTTCATGCTGCGCGCCTCGGCCGGGTTGCCGAACACGGTGACGAAGGCCGGCACGTCCTTGCCGATCGCGGTGCCCATGCCGGAGAAGCTGTGGGCGCCGATGCGCACGTGCTGGTGCACCAGGGTGTAGCCGGAGAGGATGGACCAGTCATCCATCACCACATGGCCCGCCAGCGCGGTGTTGTTGACCAGGATGCAGTGGTTGCCGATCACGCAGTCATGGCCGACATGGGCGTAGGCCATGATCAGGTTGTGGCTGCCGATGGTGGTTTCCGAGCGGTCCTGCACGGTGC
>DATGNS010000233.1:0-6422 GCA_035306625.1 Pseudomonas sp.
GGGGGATTCCGGATGAACCAGCACGGCGGCTTCCGGATACAGGGCCTTCATGTCGGCAAGCTGCTTGGCCTTGAACTCCTCGTGGACGATGCAGGCGCCGTCCCAGAGCAGCATGTCCGCGCCGGTCTCGCGCTGGATGTAACGACCCAGGTGCTGGTCCGGGGCCCAGATCAGCTTCTCGCCGTTATCCATCAGGCTCTCGACGATCTCCAGCGCGCAGCTGGAAGTCACCACCCAGTCGGCGCGGGCCTTCACGGCCGCCGAGGTATTGGCATACACCACCACGGTGCGCTCGGGGTGCTGATCGCAGAAGGCGGAGAACTCTTCCACCGGGCAGCCCAGATCCAGCGAGCAGGTGGCCTCCAGCGTGGGCATCAGAACGCGCTTCTCGGGATTGAGGATCTTGGCCGTCTCGCCCATGAACTTCACGCCGGCCACCAGCAGGGTGCTGGCCGGGTGCTGGCTGCCGAAGCGGGCCATCTCCAGGGAGTCGGCCACGCAGCCGCCGGTTTCCTCGGCCAGGGCCTGGAGGACGGGATCGCAATAGTAGTGGGCGACCAGCACGGCATCCTGCCTCTTCAGTTCGGCGGCGATATCCGCGCGAAGGCTGGCCTCCTGCTCGGGCGTCAGCGGCTTTGGCTGCTTGGCGGCGAGGTGGGCTTGAACCAGGATGCGCTCGGGGATCTGAGACATGACAGCAGGACCTGCAAACTCGACTGAAGCGGACGGCGAGTATACACCCGACCAGCCTCCGGGCGGGCGCCTGCCTGGGGCGGGCGCATACGAAAAAGCCGGAAATCAATTCTTCAACTGATTTCCGGCTTGCTCGTTCAACTGGTGGGTCGTGTAGGGCTCGAACCTACGACCAATTGATTAAGAGTCAACTGCTCTACCAACTGAGCTAACGACCCGATGGCTGCGCATCATACTGATTTGATTCATGAAATCAACACCTTTTTGCGAGCAGGGCCAAAAAAAATCTGCCGCACCCGATCCACCAGACCATTGACCCGCCTCAAAAGCCGCGGCGGCGCGGCTTTTTAATATTCCTTGATGAAAAGGCTTTCCCAGCTCTTCCCCCTGCCGATACTCGCCATCCTGGCGGCGATCCTGATCGCGCTTACCTGGTCCGAACTGCCGTCGGCACCAGCCCGCGAGCCGTTGCTGTCGCCCCTGCGCAGCCAGGAGCCCATCAGCCCCGTGCCCCTGCAGGTCGACGTGGACGAGTCGCGTGCCGCGCTCGGCAAGCGCCTGTACCACGATCGCCGGCTGTCCGGGGATGGCACCGTCAGCTGTGCAAGCTGCCATCCCCTGCCCCATGGCACCGATGGCCGCGCCCGCTCGATCGGCGTGGCCGGGCGGCCGAGCGAGCGCAACGCGCCCACGGTGCTGAACGCCGCGCTGAACTTCTCCCAGTACTGGGACGGCCGCGCCGACAGCCTGGCCGAGCTGATCAGCGGCCCGCTGCTGGACGCCGGCGAGATGGCCTCCAGCTGGGAGCTCATCGAAGCGGTGCTCAAGGGCGACCCGGGCTACGTGGAAACCTTCACCAGGCTGTACGGTCGCATCGACCGGGCCAACATCACCGACGCGCTGGTCAGCTACCTGAATACCCTGACCACGCCGAACGCGCCGTTCGACCGCTACCTGCGCGGTGAGACCGAGGCCATCAGCGCCGATGCGCGGGCGGGCTACGCCCTGTTCAAGTCGCTGGGCTGCGCCAGCTGCCACCAGGGCGTGGGCATCGGCGGCAACCTGTATCAGCGTCTGGGCATTGTCGGCGACTTCTTCGCCGACCATCCGGCCAGCGCCGCGGACACCGGGCGCGAGCGCATCACCGGACGCCCGGAAGACCGGCACGTGTTCAAGGTGCCGACCCTGCGCAACATCACCCGCACGGCCCCCTACCTCCACGACGGCTCGTTGCAGCGCCTGGACGACACCATCCGCCTCATGAGCCGCTACCAGCTCGGACGCCAGCTCAGCGACGAAGAAGTACGGCTGCTGATGGCCTTCCTGGAATCCCTGGTCGGCGACCTTCCCACGCCGCCTTCGACGGTTCATGTGCCATGAAGAAGATCTCCCACTTCACCAGCGCCGACTGGCGGCGCACCACCCGAGCCCTGCTCACGGTGCTGGCCGTCGGCATCCTGCTGGTCTGGCTGTTCACCCGCGCCGACAGCATGTCCACCGAGCAGCATCAGGACTATTCCCGCCGACTCCTGGGGCTGCAGCAGCTGGATGCGGAGCTGAACGCCTCGGTTCTGGCCAACCGCTACGACCTGTATCGCAACTATGACCGCAGCAGTCAGGCCGTCAGTGAGCTACAGGCCATGGGTCGCGCCCTGGGCACCCTGCCCGACTACCTTTCCAGCGCGGTGCGCGAGGAGCTGAACGAGGTGCTCGAGCAATTGCAGGCCGCCATCCGCGACAAGGCCGACGCGGTCGATCGCTACAAGCGCGAGTCCGCCGTGCTGCGCAACTCCCAGAGCTACTTCCCGGTAATCACCGACGGCCTGATCCGCGAAGGCGTGCTGGAGCGCGCCCTGAGTCGCGAGGTGGGCATCTTCGGGCGCTCGGTGATGACCTTCCTGCTGGACAACGACGCCGAGCGGGGTCAGCGCCTGTGGGAGGAACGCGCCCGGCTGCTGCAGGTGGCCGATACCCTGCCCCCTGCGGCGGCCGACACCCTGCGCCTGGCGCTGCGCCATGCCGAGCTGATTCTCACCCACAAGCCCACCCTGGATGCGGTGACCCACGACATCCTCGAGCTGCCGACCCACAGCCTGAGCCAGAGCCTGATCCAGCGCTACGCACAGGGTTACAACGAGGCCCTGCAGAAGGCCCGGCGCTATCGCGTCCTGCTGTTTGTCGTGGCGCTGGGCCTGGGGATCTACCTGGCCCTGGCCATCCTGCGCCAGAACCGCCTGGCCGGCGCCCTGGCCGCCGCCAACCGCGAGCTGCACAGTCGCCTGGAAGCCCTCCACCAGGCCCAGGCCGAGCTGAAGCGCTATGCCACCGTGTTCACCAACGCCCGCGAGGGCATGGTGATCACCGACGATCAGGCGCGCATCGTGGCGGTGAACCCGGCATTCACCGAGATCACCGGCTATTCCCTCGGCGAGGTGACCGGCAACACCCCGGCGGTGCTTTCCTCCGGACGCCAGGACCGCGATTACTACCGGAAGATGTGGCAGGACCTGCTGGAGCGCGGCCAGTGGCAGGGCGAAATCTGGAATCGGCGCAAGGGCGGCGACATCTATCCGGAGTGGCTGTCCATCGCCGCGGTGCGCGACGGCGAAGGCCAGACTACCCACTACATCGGCATCTTCTCCGATGTCACCGAACGCAAGGAGGCCGAGGCGCGCATCCACCACCTGGCCCATCATGACGCCCTGACCGGCCTGCCCAACCGCCTGCTGATGCAGGACCGGCTTGGCCAGGCGATCCGCGAGGCCAAGCGCTGCGGCAGCCAGGTCGGCATCCTGTTCATGGACCTGGATCGCTTCAAGTGGATCAACGACACCCTGGGACACGACGCCGGCGACCATCTGCTGCGCACCATCACGCAGCGCTGCCTGAAGGTGCTGCGCGAATCCGACACCCTGGCGCGCCTGGGCGGCGACGAGTTCGTGGCCATCCTGCCTGGCCTGCACCAGGCCCAGGATGCCGGCCTGGTGGCCCGCAAGCTGCTCCATGCCATCACCCAGCCCTGCATGCTGGGCAGCCATGAGCTGAGCGTCACCTGCAGCATCGGCATCGCCGTGTACCCCAACGACGGCGCCACCGATTCGCTGCTGCTGCGCAATGCGGACGCCGCCATGTACCGGGCCAAGTCCGAGGGGCGCAACGGCTACCAGTTCTACTCCACGGACATGAACAGCACCCGGCTGGGCGAACTGCTGCTCGAACACCAGTTGCGCGGCGCCCTGGAACGCGAGGAGCTGTGCCTGTTCTACCAGCCCAAGGTGGATGCCCGTGACGGTTCGCTGTGCAGCTGCGAGGCCCTGCTGCGCTGGAGACACGCCGAAAAGGGCCTGCTGACGCCGGATCGCTTCCTGCATGCCGCGGAAGAGTCGGGACTGATCGTGCCCATCGGCGAGTGGGTGATCCGCGAGGCCTGCCGACAGATCCGCCGCTGGCTGGACGAGGGCCGCGAGCCGGTGCGCGTGGCGGTCAACCTGTCGGGCCAGCAGTTCGCCAACCAGCACATCGTGCAACTGGTGCGCGAAGCCCTGGAAGAACAGCGCCTGCCGCCGGAGCTTCTGGAGCTGGAGCTGACCGAAACCATCCTGATGCGGGACATCGAGCGCACCATGCGGACCCTGGCGGAGCTCTGCGAGCTCGGCGTCAGCCTGGCCATCGACGATTTCGGCACCGGCTACTCCTCGCTGGCCTACCTGCGCCAGTTCCAGGTCCACACCCTGAAGATCGATCGCAGCTTCGTTAACGACATCGAGGCGGGCGCAGAGGAGGCCAAGATCGCCTCCGCGGTGATCGGCCTGGCCCACAGCCTGGGCCTGCGGGTGGTGGCCGAGGGAGTGGAGACACCCGTTCAGCACGCTTTCCTGGCCAGGCATGCCTGCGACTATCTGCAGGGCTATCTGTTCGGCAAGCCGGAGCCGGCGGAGCGCTTCAGCCACCGCCTGGCCACCAGACAAACCGTCAGTTGAAAACAGAAATCCCGCCAGCGGCGGGATTTCCAGGGAAGTGTCGGAGGTCAGCGCAGCGTCTTGAGGTCCCGCTCCGCCAGCTTGGCCGCCGACGTGTCGGGATACTTGGCGATGACTTCCTGCAAGGCGGCGCGAGCCTTGTCGGTACGCCCCAGCCGCCGCTCGACATCGGCCAGCTTGTAGAGGGCATCCGGTACCTTGCTGTGGTTGGGATAGTCCAGGGTGACCCGGGCAAACGACTGGCCGGCGGCCTGCAGATCGCCCTTCACCAGATGGATCTCGCCGAGCCAGTAGCGGGCATTGGCGGCATAGCGGCTGGCGGGATAGCGGCGCAGGAAGGCGGAAAACGCCTGGCTGGCCTTGTCGAAATCCTTGGCCTTGATGAGATCGAAGGCTGCGTCGTAATACAGCTTTTCCTTGGCCGGATCAGCCGGCTCTTCGGCAGCCGGCGCTGCTGGCGCGGCGGCCTGTGCCTGTGGCTGCGGTGCACTGGCGGTCTCGTTGAGACGGGCATCCAGTTGCTGATAGCGCTCCAGCGATTCCTGTTTCAGGCGCTGGATCTCGTACTGCTGCTCCTCGACCATGCCACGCAGGCGGGCCAGCTCCTGCTGCATCTGCTGCAGCTGGATGAAGAGTTCGCCCTGAGCCGAAGGCGAGGTGGTTGCCCCGCCCCCGCTCTGGACACCGCCGGGACCGTTCAGCGTGGGCAGCGGTCGCAGACGGCTGCCCCCTTCGCTGACCGGGACCTGGGCCAGACTGACCAGCGGAACGCTGGCCAGCCAAGCGACAAGAATATGGCGGTAAATGGCCATCACGTTACTGACGCAGTTCCACGCGACGGTTCAGCGCCCAGGACTCCTCGTCGCTGCCCAGGGCAACGGGACGCTCTTCGCCGTAGGAAACCAGTTCCAGCTGGGCCGGGGAAACGCCCTGCAGGGTCAGGTAGCGCTGCACGGAAGCGGCGCGACGCTCACCCAGAGCCATGTTGTACTCGCGGGTACCACGCTCGTCGGCATGGCCTTCCAGCACGACGCGTACACCGGTAGCCTTCAGGACCTTGGCATGGGCGTCCAGGGCGCGCATGGCCTCGGGCTTCAGCTCGGCGCTGTCGAACTCGAAGTAGAAGGTGGTGATGGCACGCAGAGCAGCTTCGGCGTCATCGGCCTGGGTGCTGGTGGTAGTGTCGACGGACTCGTACTGGGTCGCAGCGCCAGTGTCGGCCTCGTAGCTGGTCTCACCAGCGGTATCACCACCGGAGGACGCACAACCTGCGGCAACGGCCAGGGCAAGAGCCAGGGCGGACAGCTTACCGAACTTCAGCATTTCCATATCAGAACTCCAACAGTCAGGGATGAAAGATCTTGCAGCGCCCCCGCTCCCTATTTCAGGAACGGGGACCAGGAAGGCTCGCGCACCTGACCTTGGGCGGTAGGCAGCGCCAGCCGGACTCGTCCGTTAATGGAGACGAGCATCAACACTTCACGCCCCTGGTGACGAGTGGCGTAGATTATCATCGTGCCATCAGGCGAAACAGTGGGCGATTCGTCAAGTGTGGTGTCGGACAACAAACGCAGGTTGCCTCTTTGCAAATCCTGTGCCGCCACCTTGAAATTGGTATACCCCTCCTGGCGATGCACCATCACCAGGGTCTTCTCGTCTACCGACAGCTTGGGCGCGGCGTTGTAGTTGCCGATGAAGGTAACCCGTTCCGCCGCCGGGCTGCCGATGCGCTGCCGGTAGATAGATCGG
>DATGNS010000234.1:0-4018 GCA_035306625.1 Pseudomonas sp.
GTTCTGGCGCGAGGCCTCGCTGGTTTCCTCGGCGATCTCGCTGACGTTGGTGATGTTGCGGTTGATCTCCTCGGCCACCGAGCTCTGCTCCTCGGCCGCCGAGGCGATCATCGCGTTCATGTCGTTGATGGTCGCCACCGCGTTGGTGATCTGCGCCAGCACCGCGCTGGTGTCGGCCAGCTGCTCGCGGCCGGCCTCGGCCTTCTGGCAGCTCTTCTCCATCACTTCCACCGCGCGGCGGGCGCCGTCCTGCACCTTCTCGATCATGGCGCGGATCTCTTCGGTGGACTGCTGGGTGCGTGAGGCCAGCGAGCGCACCTCGTCGGCCACCACGGCAAAGCCACGACCGGCCTCGCCGGCGCGTGCCGCCTCGATCGCGGCGTTCAGGGCCAGCAGGTTGGTCTGTTCGGCGATGCCGCGGATCACGTCGACCACCGAACTGATGGTGGCGCTGGCATCTTCCAGCTCGCCGATCACCTGGGCTGCGCGCTCCACTTCACGGGCCAGGCTGTCGATGACCTGCACGCTCTGCGCCACCACCTGCTGGCCGCGCTCGGCCTCGGTGTCGGCCTTCTCGGCGGCGTGGGCGGCGCTGGCGGCGTTGCTGGCCACGTCCTGCACGGTGGCGGACATCTCATGCATGGCGGTGGCCACCTGGTCGGTTTCCAGGTGCTGGCGGTGAATGCCTTCGCTGGTCTGGGTGCTCACCGCGGCGGTCTGCGCCGAGGCGGCGGCCAGTTGCTCCACGGCCTTGGCCAGTTCCCGGATGGTGTCCTGCATCTGATCGGCCATGGTGTTGAAGGACCCGGCGATCTTGCCCAGCTCGTCGCGGCCGCGATACTCGACGCGGTGCACCAGATCGCCCTGGGCGAGCTGACGACCGCCGCGCATCAGCGCGCTGACGGCCTGGTTGATGCTCGACAGGGTGGCGCAGGCCAGCGCGATCGAGAACGCCAGGGCCAGCACCAGAACGATGCTCAGCCAGAGCAGCAGGGTGTCGAAGTGGGCCTCGGCCTCGGTGAAGGCGATCACGGCGTGGGCATGCAGGCTGTCGGAGTAGGCCTGCACCTTGTCGAAGGCCAGGGAGAAGGTGGGCTGCAGCTTGTCCAGCAGGATGCCGTTGGCCTGCAGATACTCGCCCTCGCGCATCGCCTGCAGCACCGGGCGCACGCCCTGGCTGAGATAGAGGCCGACGGAGCGCTGCATCTCCTGGGCGAGGGCGCGTTCCTGTTCATCCATGGTGCCGGCCAGCAGGGTCTGCACCAGGGATTCGATGTTGCGCACGGCCTGGTCGACGGCATCGAGGTGCATGGAAACCTCGTGGTTGTGAGCGTGCTCGAAGGGGCTGCCGGGCATGTGTTGCAGGGCCAGCAGCAACTGCGAGCGGGCATGGTGCATTTCGTTGAGCATGCGCGTCACTTGATCGGCGGGCAGCAAACCCTCGTAATAGATATGGGTGAGATCGTCGTTGCTGCTGCGCATGCCATTCAGGGCCGTGGCCACCATGGCCACCATCAGCACGCACAGCACTGCGATCAGGCCCGCAAGACGGACCTTGAGGGAAATCCGGGTAAGCCAGTTCAGCACTTCAGGCGCCTCTAGTTTCTTGGGTTTTTTGTCACGGTAAGGGAATTGCCGATTTGTGACTTGAGTCACGTCAACGAGTTGCCGCTTTAAACGGCGGCAGATCCCAAAACGTCACAAGGCGCGGGGGCCTGATGGATCCCGGGGGATACCCGTCCGCCTCCCCCCTCTCGAAATAGCCGAGGTTTTTTCATGCACACCGCTTCCGGCCGCTGGCTCCTGGGGTTGTCGCTGGCCATGGTCACGGCCGTCCTGTGGGGCATCCTGCCCATCAAGCTCAAGCTGGTACTGGAGACCATGGATCCGGTCACCGTCACCTGGTACCGGCTGCTTTCCTCGGGGCTGGTGCTGCTGATCTGGCTCGCCTGGCGGCGCGGCCTGCCGGCGTTCCGGCCGCTGGGTCGGCGGGGCGGCGCCCTGGTGCTGCTGGCCATCGCCGGACTGGTGAGCAACTACGTGCTGTACCTGGTGGGCCTGAACCTGCTCACCCCCGGTACCACGCAGTTGGTGATCCAGATCGCCCCCTTCCTGCTGCTGATCAGCAGCCTGTTCGTGTTCCGCGAGTCCTTCAGCGTGGCGCAACTGCTGGGGCTGGCGGTGCTGCTGCTGGGCTTCGGCCTGTTCTTCAACCAGCGCCTCGGCGAGCTGCTCACCTCCCTGAGCCAGTACACCCTGGGCGTGCTGACCGTGGTGGCGGCGGCGGTGGTCTGGGTGGCCTACGGGCTGGCGCAAAAGCAGCTGCTCAATCAGTGGTCGTCGTTCCAGGTGATGATGGTGATCTACCTGGGCTGCGCCCTGGTACTGACCCCCTGGGCCTCGCCGGCCCAGGTGTTCGAGCTGGATGGCCTGCGTTGCTGGCTGCTGGTGGCATGCTGCCTGAACACGCTGATCGCCTACGGCGCCTTCGCCGAGGCGCTGGCGCACTGGGAAGCCTCGCGGGTCAGCGCGGCGCTGGCGCTGACCCCGCTGATCACCTTCAGCGGCGTGGCGCTGGCCGCGACCCTGTGGCCGACCCATGTGCTGCCCGAGGAACTGAACCTGCTGGCCTATGGCGGCGCGCTGCTGGTGGTGCTGGGTTCGGCGGGGGCGGCGTTGGGGCATCGGCGGACGGTGAAGGAGTAGGGCGGACAGCGCTCTCCTGTCCGCCGACTGGCGCCCGACCGCAGCCACGCCCGGCGGACAGGAACGACGAGGTCCGCCTTATGAATCTGCGATGCGGCGTGAACAGGTACTTCCCGCAGGAGCGGCTTCAGCCGCGATAACCATGGCGCGGCCCAATCGCAACCATGGCGCGGCCCAATCGCGGCTGAAGCCGTTCCTGCAGAACTGCTATTCCCCGGGTTCCAGCATCTGTTCCGGGCGGACCCAGGCGTCGAACTGCTCGTTGGTCAGATGGCCGAGGGCAAGGGCCGCCTCGCGCAGGGTGATGCCGTCGGCGTAGGCCTTCTTGGCGATTTCCGCCGCCTTGTCGTAGCCGATGTGCGGGTTCAGCGCGGTGACCAGCATCAGGCCGCGTTCCAGATGGGCGGCCATCTGCCGGGTGTCCGGTTCCATGCCGGCCACGCAGTGGCGGTTGAAGTTGCGGCAGCCGTCGGCCAGCAGGCGTATGGACTGCAACAGGTTGTGGATGATCACCGGCTTGAACACGTTCAGCTGCAGGTGGCCCTGGCTGGCGGCGAAGCCGATGGTCACGTCGTTGCCCAGCACCTGGCAGGCCAGCATCGACAGCGCCTCGCACTGGGTGGGGTTGACCTTGCCGGGCATGATGGAACTGCCCGGCTCGTTGGCCGGCAGGCGCACCTCGGCAAAGCCGGCGCGCGGACCGGAACCCAGCAGGCGCAGGTCGTTGGCCAGTTTCATCAGCGCCACCGCCAGGGTCTTGAGGGCGCCGGACAGCGCCACCAGCGGCTCGTGGCCGGCCAGGGCGGCGAACTTGTTGGGCGCGCTGGCGAAGGGCAGGCCGGAGAGGGCGGCCAGCTCGGCGGCCACGGCCTCGGCGAAGCCCTTGGGGGCGTTCAGGCCGGTGCCCACGGCGGTGCCGCCCTGGGCCAGTTCGCAGACCGCCGGCAGCGCGGCGCGCAGGATCTGCTCGGCATGATCCAGCTGGGCCACGAAGGCGGACAGCTCCTGGCCGAAGGTGATGGGGGTGGCGTCCATCAGGTGGGTGCGACCGGTCTTCACCAGCTGGGCATGGCGCAGCGACTGCTCGGCCAGGCCGCCGCGCAGTTCGGCCACGGCCGGCAGCAGGTCCTGCTGCACCGCCCGGGCGGCGGCGATGTGCATGGCGGTGGGGAAACTGTCGTTGGAGCTCTGCGAGCGGTTGACGTGGTCGTTGGGGTGCACCGGGCTCTTGCCACCGCGCTGGCCGGTGGCGATCTCGTTGGCCCGACCGGCGATCACCTCGTTGACGTTCATGTTGCTCTGGGTGCCGCTG
>DATGNS010000235.1:0-7488 GCA_035306625.1 Pseudomonas sp.
TGGCGCCCAACGGCGCGGTGTTGAAGCCGTCGGCAGCGACCCCTGAGTTGATGCAACATCGTGGGCAGGCGGTGGTGTTCCATGACTTCGACGATTACAAGGCGCGTATTGACGACCCCGAGCTGCCAGTCACCGCCGACAGCATCCTGGTACTGCGCAACTGCGGCCCGCGGGGCTATCAGGGGATGGCTGAAGTGGGCAATATGGGGCTGCCGTCCAAACTGCTCGAGCAGGGAGTCACCGACATGGTGCGCATCTCGGATGCGCGCATGAGCGGCACGGCCTACGGTACTGTCGTGCTTCACGTGGCTCCGGAGGCCGCTGCCGGGGGGCCGTTGGCTGCGGTTCGTGACGGTGACTGGATCGAACTGGATTGCGAGACAGGGCGCTTGCACCTGGAGGTAAGCGACGATGAAATTGCCTCGCGCCTGGCCGAACGTGACCCGACCGAGGAGTCTCGGTTGATCGCCCGTCAGGGCGGCTACCGGCAACTCTATATCGAGCGCGTGTTACAGGCCGATGAGGGCTGTGACTTCGATTTCCTGGTGGGCCGGCGGGGTGCCGAGGTGCCGCGGCACTCGCACTGAGGTGGCGGCGCGGCATGCCGATGGCTCCACGCCATGGTCGGACGACTCCGCCCGTCCGGCCGCCTTTCACTGCCTTGCCCTTTCTCTGGGCAAGGCCAGTTACCGTTTGTCGGGCAGGATCCGGCCGGGGTTCATCAGCCCGGCAGGGTCGAACAGGGCCTTGATGCCTTCCACCAGCTCGCGCTCCACTGGCGAGAGACGCGCCAGGTAGGCGGCCTGCTTGGTGCGGCCGATGCCATGCTCGGCGCTAAGGCTGCCGTTGAACTCATCGAGGACCTCAAAGAGCCGGGTCTCCAGGTCGTGGAGGAGGGCCTTCTTCTGCGCCTCGACCAGTCCCGGCGGCGGCAGGATGTTGAAGTGCAGGTTGCCGTCGCCTACGTGGCCGTAGGCGATGATTTCGCTTTCAGAGGAGAGTTCATGGATCGCCTTGCTGGCCCGTGCCACAAAGTTGGGGATGGCCGAGATGGGGACCGAGAGATCGGTGCGCAGGTGTTCGCCGCAGCGCCGCTGGCCCTCCAGCATGCTCTCCCGGAATTGCCATAGCCTGGCCGCCTGGGTGTCGCTTGAGGCCAGGGCGCCATCCCTGACCAGACCGGCTTCCATGCCGTGAGCCAGCAGTCCCTCGAGCATGGCGTCCAGATCCAGAGTGCCGCTGGCACTGATTTCCATCAGCACGTACCAGGGGTAAGGGGTGTCCAGCGGATCGGTGAGCTCGGGGCTGGCCTCCATGGCGAGTTCCAGGCAGCGCCGGGGGATCAATTCGAAGGCATTGAGCAGATCGCAGCAGTCGCGCCGTGCACGGCCATAGAGGGCAATCACCGCCTCCACCGAGGGCATCCCGAGCAGTGCCGTGCGGCTCTGGATGGCGCGGGGAGAAAGCTTGAGTACTGCGCCGGTGACGATGCCCAGCGTGCCCTCGCTTCCGAGGAACAGCTGGGCGAGGTTATAGCCGCGGTTGTCCTTGTGCAGGGCGTTCAGGCCGTCCCACACCCGGCCGTCCGGGAGCACCACCTCCAGCCCCAGCACCAGTTGGCGCATCATGCCGTGGCGCAGCACGTTCAGGCCGCCGGCATTGGTGGCAACGTTGCCGCCGATCTGGCAGCTGCCCTGGGCGCCTAGTGAGAGAGGGAAGTCGCAGTCGTGCTCTGCGGCTGCCTGCTTGACCGCCTCCAGGATGCAGCCGGCGTCCACGGTCATGCTGAAATTGACCGGGTCGATATCGCGGATCCGGTTCAGGCGTTCCAGGCTGATCACCACCTCGTTGCCATCTGAAGCGGGCAGGGCGCCGGTGACCAGGCCGCTGTGACCGCCTTGGGGTGTCATGGCCACGCCGTGGGCTTGGCAGAGGCGCACTGTCTCGGCCACCTCGGCAGTGGATGCGGGACGTGCCACCGCCAGAGGCAGACCCAGGCGCTCGCCTGCCCAGTCGCTCAGGTAGCGGGCCATGGCCGCAGGGTCGCGCAGTAGGCCGCGCTCCCCCAGGCGCTGGTGCAGGGCATTGAGCAGGTCGGTTTGGGTGATGGTGGACATTGTCAGCTCCGAATGGGGGCGTTTCAGCGGTCTGCCAGGTGGCGCATCAGTGCGCGGATGCCGAAGGTCCAGGGCGGCAGCCGGTCGCTACGGCCGACCGGGTTGACCAGGGCGCCCAGTGCCGGGGTCGCAATGGTGACCCGGTCACCGAGGTGGTGGGTGAAGCCCTGCCCCGGGCCATCCCGGTCCTGGATGGGGGAGAACATGGTGCCGAGGAACAGCATGAAGCCGTCCGGGTACTGGTGGTGGTCGCCGATGGTCTGGCGGACCAGGTCGAGCGGGTCGCGGCTGATCTCGCGCATGTCGCTGGTCCCCTCGAGCCTGAAGTCGTCGTCCTCGCCCTCGATGCACAGCGAGACTTGGCACTGGCGTACGTGGTCGAGGGTAAAGTGTTCATCGAACAGTCGGATGAATGGCCCCAGGGCGCAGGAAGCGTTGTTGTCCTTGGCCTTGCCCAGCAACAGGGCGCTGCGTCCTTCGATGTCGCGCAGGTTGACGTCGTTGCCCAGGGTGGCGCCTTTGACCCGGCCGCGGCTGTCTACGGCGAGCACGATCTCCGGCTCCGGGTTGTTCCAGCGTGAGGCGGGATGCAGGCCCACGGCAGTACCGAAGCCCACCGAGGAGAGTGGCTGGGCTTTGGTGAACACTTCGGCATCTGGCCCGATGCCGACCTCCATGTACTGGGACCAGGCGTCCCGTGCCAGCAGGGCCTGCTTGAGGGCCATTGCCTCTTCGGACCCCGGCGTGATGCGTGACAGGTCGGTGCCGATTAATGTCTGGAGCTCGTTGCGCAGCTCGGTGGCACGGGCTGGGTCACCGCCGGCCTGCTCCTCAATGACTCGCTCGAGCAGGCTGACCGCGAAGGTCACGCCGCAGGCCTTGACCGCCTGGAGGTCGCTGGGCGCCAACAGGTAGGGTGCCCGGGCCGGGCTCGCCTGGGAGTTGGCAATCAGATCCTCGAGACTACCTAACGAGGGTCCCCCGGCATTGCGTACTAGCGCCAGTGGGTCGTCCTGGTCCAGCAAGTCGGCCATGGTTGGCCCCAATGGAGTGATGTCGATCACCTCGTTCTGACGCACCGTGACCAGCGCCGGACCCGGTCGGACGCCATCGCACCAGACACGGCCGACCAGCTGTGCCTCGGTCAGGTCATGGGGAAGGGATTCTGCAACGGATAAGGGGTTCATTGGCGCCTCCGGTCAGCAAGCTGGCGGTTGGTCCACCAGTGCCTATCATGTTATTGATGCCTTGTTGTATGACAGGTATGCCATCTAGGGCTCACTCTACCGTTCCTCCGGTTCCGGGTCGACAGGTAATCGCTATGGGCCGTTCAGCAGCGGGGAAGACGGATAGAGAAGACAAATAGAGTGTGAGGTTTATCACTCCAGCCTTCAGGAGCGTGAAATGTTCGACGAATGGAAGGGCAAGCGGGTATTAGTCACCGGTGCCAGCCGGGGCATTGGCGCCGCGGTCGCCAGGCAGCTGGGGGGGCTGGGGGCGAGGGTGGCAGTACACTACCATGCCAGCGAAGCACCGGCCGAGACGGTGGTGCAAGCGATCCGTGAGGCCGGTGGCGAGGCCTTCACGGTCAAGGGCGATGTCAGTCGCGCCGGCGAGGCGGCGCGGATCGTGGATGAGGCCGCCAGCGGGCTCGGTGGGCTGGATGTGCTGATCAATAACGCCGGCGACATGCTGGGCAGGGTCCCTTTGGTCGACATAGACGATGCCCAGTACGACCGGGTCATGGACCTCAACGTTCGTTCTGTGGTGATGGCGAGTCGGGCAGCGCTGCCTTATTTTCGCCAGCAGGGCGGCGGCAACATTATTCATACTACCTCAATTGCTGCGCGTAACGGCGGGGGAGCCGGTGCCGGTCTCTATGCCTCGGCCAAGGGCTTTGTCAGCACCCTGACCCGTAACATGGCCAAGCAGCTGGCTGGCGACAACATCCGCGTCAACGGCGTGGCCCCGGGCACCATCGCCACCGACTTCCATGGCCGACATTCCAATGAGGATCACTTGGCGGCCGCCCGCGCCTCGATTCCCATGGGGCGACTGGGTACCTCGGAGGAGTGCGTGGGAGCCTACCTCTTCCTGGCGACCGATGCGCTGAGCGGTTATGTCACCGGGCAGGTCATCGAAGTCAATGGGGGGCAATTGATGCCATGAGTACCGCTAGGCGTTATGGGCTTCTATCGCCGCGCCACACAGGGGGCTCTGCACATGCCACGACTGGCTTTGGCTAGGTTGACGACTCGGAGTATTGCGCGCCCCCGCAAGAGCGTCTAGCTTAGTTTCTGGTGGTATGATACGTATACAGCACGATGCCTAGCATAAGGAGAACAATAAGATGACTCATCCATGCCAATTCAAGCTGGCTCGCTGGATTTCCATGACGCTGCTAGCCTCAAGCATCGGCATCGCCGGGATGGCCCAGGCTCAGGAGTCCCTACGTTTCGCACACGTCTACGAGACGTCCGAGCCCTTCCACAAGTGGGCCGAGTGGGCCGCGGAACAGATCGAGGAGCGCACCGAAGGACGCTACACCATGCAGGTCCATCCGGCTTCGTCGCTGGGCAAAGAGGAAGACATCAACGAGGGCCTGGAGCTCGGCACCGTAGACGTCATCTACACCGGGACTCAGTTCGCCGGCCGCTCCTACGGACCTATCGGCATCGCTGGTGCGGCCTATATGTTCCGCGACTTCGACCACTGGCAGGCCTACGCCGACAGCGACCTGTTTCGGGAGATCGCCGAAGGCTACCAGAATGCCACCGGTAACGTGCCCCTGGCGCTCAACTACTACGGCGAGCGCCACGTGACCTCGAACAAGGCAATCAACACGCCGGCGGACATGGAAAACCTGCGCATCCGCGTGCCCAACGCCCCTCTCTACATGATGTTCCCGCGCGCGGCGGGCGCCAACCCGACCCCGATTGCCTTCGATGAGGTCTACCTAGCCCTACAGCAGGGCGTGGTGGATGCTCAGGAAAACCCGCTGCCGACCATTCGTGCCAAAGCCTTTCATGAGGTCCAGGACTACATCAACCTCACCGGTCACATTACTGATTCCCTGATCACCATCGTCGGCGGGCCACGCTGGAACCAGCTATCCGAGGAGGATCGCGAGATTTTCCGCGAGGTGTTCGAAGAGGCGGCGCGCAATAACACCGCCGAGATTGTCCAGGCCGAACAGGACCTGGTCGCCTGGTTCGAGGAGCAAGGCAACACTGTCAATCAGCCCGATCGCACTCCCTTCCGCGACGTGGTGAAGCCGCTCCACCTGGGCGATGCAGCCACCTGGGACGAAGAAACCTATGACCGCCTGCAGGCACTCGGTCAGTAACTTCCACCCTTTCATCCTGCCCCCTGCACCGCCCGGTACGCCGGGCGCTGCAGGCAAGGAGGCTTGCCATGTCCCAACAACCCGAAGGTCAGGGGCCCGTCATCGATTTCGAGGCGGCCTTCGATGACGATGACGATTTTCGTTTCGCCGATCACGCCGTTGAGGACTATGTCACCCTGGTCGTGTTCTGGGCGTTGATCTTCGTCGTCTTCCTGCAGTTCTTTACCCGCTATGTGATGGGTGACTCCACGACCTGGACAGAGGAAATCGCTCGCTACCTGCTGATTCTGGTGGGCTTCATCGGCAGCGTAATGGCCGTGCGCAAGGGCAGCCACATCATGGTGGAGTTCTTCTATCACTACATGCCGCCGTGGCTGGCCAGAAGCCTCAATATCGTGGTCGACCTGGCCTGCGTGCTCTTCTACAGCATGTTGGCCTGGATCACTTACCAACTGGCCGGCCGTACCGGGGGCATGATGATCTCGGTGGATGTTCCCAAGAGCGTGCTCTATTACGCTGTCTGTGCCGCCTTCGTGATGATGGCCCTACGCGGCGTTCAGCGCATGGTCAAGCACTACTTTTCGGAGCCAGGTCGACCTTAGCCGGGCAATATCACCCTCGATAACGACAAAACACTGTAAGAGGCCCTGCATGTCCCGACTCTCCGTGATGCGTTGGCAGAAGCCCCTCGTCACACCGCTGCTATCGATGCTGGCCGTGCTCGGCTGCGTGATTCTGGCTGTGATGGGCTACCATCTCGCGTTTCTTTTCTTCTCGCTATTCACCATGCTGGTGCTAGGTGTGCCCATTGCCATCAGCCTGGCCGGCTCCTGCCTGATGTTCGTGCTGATCACCGGGCAGGTGCCCAACGTGGTGATTGCTCACCGCATGATCAACGGCATCGACAGTTTTCCCCTGCTTGCGATCCCCTTTTTCATCTTTGCCGGCAGCTTGATGAATAACGCCGGCATAACCGAACGTATCTTCAACTTCGCCAAGGCCCTGATGGGCTGGATGCGGGGTGGCCTGGGACACGTCAACGTGGGGGCGAGCATCGTTTTCTCAGGAATGTCCGGCGCCGCGGTGGCCGACGCCGGCGGTCTCGGCATGATCGAGGTGAAGGCGATGAAGGATGCCGGCTATGATGAGGAGTTTGCCGTGGGCATCACCGCTGCCTCTTCGACCATCGGGCCGATCATTCCCCCCAGCCTGCCAATGGTCATCTATGGCGTGATGGCCTCGGCCTCGGTGGGGCAACTGTTCGCGGCCGGTCTGATTCCGGGGCTGCTCATGGGTGCCTTGCTGATGGGGATGATCTTTCTGATCTCCCGTCGTCGAGGCTACCAGCGTGATGCCGAGTTCTCGTTCCGGGTGCTGGGGTACACGTTCTCCCGGGCATTTCTCTCGCTGCTAACGCCGGTGATCATCATCGGGGGCATTGTCACCGGCGTCTTCACCCCCACCGAGGCCGCGGTGGCAGCTGTCTTCTATGCGCTGATCCTTGGCGTGGCGGTTTATCGCACCCTGACCTGGCGCAAGCTGCTTCGCGTCAGCATGGAGACGATCGAGACCACGGCGGTGATCCTGTTCATCGTCTCGGCAGCGTCAATCTTCGCCTGGATCCTTACCAGCAATCAGATCACCCAGAGTGTCATCGCCCTGCTCGGGCCCTTCTCCGACAGCAAGGTGGCGGTACTGATGATGAGTAACATCGTGCTGATCATTGTCGGCTGCTTCATGGAGACCATTGCTGCGATCACCATTTTGGTCCCGGTGTTGCTGCCGCTGGCCATAGCGGTGGGGGTCGATCCGGTACACTTCGGGGTGATCATGGTGCTCAACCTGATGATCGGCCTGCTGACGCCGCCGGTGGGTATGGTGCTCTACGTGCTTTCCCGCGTGGCCAACGTCAGCTTTGAGCGCTGCATGCGCGGCACTCTTCCCTTCCTGATCCCGCTGGTGATCTGCCTGCTGCTGGTGACCTTCATTCCGTCGCTGTCCCTGTGGCTGCCCACTTTGGTCTAC
>DATGNS010000236.1:0-8818 GCA_035306625.1 Pseudomonas sp.
TTCATGGTGCAGGAGCCCAGCGGAATCATGCTGCGGTCCAGGGCCAGGTCCTTGTCGGCCAGCCGGCGCAGGTAGCGCATCAGCTCGGTTTCCGAGTGGTAGCGGTTGAACACCGGGTGCTCGAGGAAGCGGCTCTGGCGCAGCAGCGTCATGGGCAGGGTGTCCGGCGTGTCGGCCAGGGCGGCGAAGTCCGGCAGGCGCTGGCCGTCGTGGGCGAACACCGCCCACAGGCGCTGCACCAGCGCCGGGGTGCTGGTTTCGTCCAGGGAAATGCCCAGGCGCTGGCCATCGATTTCCCGCAGGTTGATTTCCTCTTCCTGCGCGCGTTCCAGCAGCACGGTGGTGTCCGTACCGCTGGTGACGGTCAGGGTGTCGAAGAAGTGTGTCTGTTCTACCGTATGACCCAGCTCGCGCAGGCCGGCGGCGAGGATGGCGGTCAGGCGGTGCACGCGGCGGGCGATGTCGGTCAGCCCCTGTGGGCCGTGATAGACGGCATACATGCTGGCGATGTTGGCCAGCAGCACCTGGGCGGTGCAGATGTTGCTGGTGGCCTTCTCGCGGCGGATGTGCTGTTCGCGGGTCTGCATCGCCAGGCGCAGCGCCGGTTTGCCGTGACGATCCACCGACACGCCCACCAGTCGGCCGGGAATGTCGCGCTTGTAGTTCTCCCGGGTGGCGAAGAAGGCGGCGTGCGGACCGCCGAAGCCCGGCGGCACGCCGAAGCGCTGGGCGCTGCCAATGGCCACGTCGGCGCCGAACTCGCCGGGCGGGGTGAGCAGGGTGAGAGCCAGCAGGTCGGTGGCTACCGCCACCAGGGCCTGGCCGGCGTGCAGCTTTTCCACGCATTCGCGGTAGTCGTGCACGTCGCCGTTGGTGGAGGGGTATTGCAGCAGGGCGCCGAAGTAGGCGGACGGATCATCCAGCGTCAGTTCATCGGCGATCACCACTTCGATGCCCAGCGGCTCGGCGCGGGTGCGCAACAGGTCAAGGGTCTGCGGATGACAGCGTTGAGAAGCGAAGAAACGGTTGCTGCCCTTGTTCTTCGACAGGCGTTTACAGAAGGTCATGGCCTCGGCCGCCGCGGTGGCTTCATCGAGTAGCGAGGCGTTGGCCACCGGCAGGCCGGTCAGGTCGCTGACCATCGTCTGGAAGTTCAGCAGGGCTTCCAGGCGCCCCTGGGAGATTTCCGGCTGATAGGGGGTGTAGGCGGTGTACCAGCCGGGGTTTTCCAGCAGGTTGCGCAGGATGGGCGAGGGCGTGTGGGTGCCGTAGTAGCCCTGGCCGATGCAGTTGGTGAACAGGCGGTTGCGTGCGGCAATGGCCTTGAGTTCCGCCAGTGCCTCCGCTTCGCCCAGCCCTTCGGGGAGCGCCAGGGGCTTGTCCAGGCGGATGCCGGCGGGCACGGCGGCTTCGATCAGCGCGTCGAGGGAAGCGAAGCCCAGGGTTTCCAGCATCGCCTGGATGTCGGCGTCACGCGGCCCCAGGTGGCGGGCGATGAATTCGTTGCGGGTTTCCAGCGGGTGCGACGGGGTCATGGCGGTTCCTTCTGCGACACGGCGGGATGGCCTCAGTGTTGACCCCGTGGCGAGAGGCTGTCCAGTTGGCCCGTAGTCGCAAGTAATACCACCCCTTCATCGAAGATGCGTTTGCCCGATACCCCGTGCGAGGTGGACGGCGCTCAGGCGCGCCGCAGGCTCAACAGGATGATGCCCGCCAGTACCAGGGCGCCGCCGAGCAGCTGGATGCCGGCCAGCATCTGATCGAGGATCAGCCAGCCGAGCAGCAGGCTGGCCACCGGCTCGATGTTCAGTACCGGGGTGTTGTGGGCCATGTCCAGGCGCGGAAAGAGCACGAACAACAGGCTGAAGCCGGTGCCGTAGAGCACCGCCAGGGCGAATAGGGCCAGCCACCCGGAGGGCTGGACGGGCAGGGCGAGGCCGTCGGGCACCCAGTCGGCGACACCGACCAGGGCGGACGCGCTGAACACGATCAGCATGGTCATGCCGCTGCGCAGCGGGCCGGACATCGCGTCCAGCTTGTGCTCGGTGACCCACAGGCCGCTGGCGAAGGCGCAGGCGCCGCAGAAGGCAAGGATCACCCCCAGCAGCCACTCATGATCGATGGGCGCGCCGCTGAGCAGCACCGGGATGTTCAGGGCCAGGACCAGGCCGAAGAGGATCAGTCCCATCAGCCCCAGGGTGCGGCGCGTCGGCGCCGGGCCGCCCAGCATCCAGGTGAGCAGGGCCAGCAGAATGGGGAACACGTTGGCCACCAGCAGGGCCAGCGCCACCGGGATGCGCGCCACGGCCGAGTACAGGCACAGGCTCTGCACGGCGATCAGCAGCCCGAGCAGCAGCTGCCAGCGACCGCTGCCCGCCGGCAGCCGCCAGGACTGGCGCTGCACCAGCAGCAGGGTGGCCAGTACCAGGAAGGTCAGCCCGGAGCGGAACAGGATGGCCAGCATGACCCCGGCTCCACTGTCGAAGGCCAGTCGCGCGGCGATGTGGTTGGAAGCAAAGATGCAGGCCAGACAGGCCAGGATCAGTACGGCCAGGGGACGACTGAACGGGCGAACGGTTGGGGACATGGGGCAAGAACGGGGAAAACGGGCGCGCCGCGAGGTCGCGCAGCATACGCCGCTGCGCGGCGTTTTGCGAAAGCGCTTTCGATTAATACCACCCCTTCATATTGAGTCTTGCCTGCGTCCGAAACTTCCGTGCCCACGCCGGTCAACAGGCCGTAGGGCAGGTGTCGCGATCGGTCGCCAGCGCCTGCGATTGTGCTGGCTGCGTACGTTATTGCGGTGCTGGCGCTGTGATACACTGCGCCGCTTTGCAGGCGTCGCCAACCGGCCGGTCCCGGACCGACCGCGGCAGGTTGCGATGCGTTTTCGCCAGTCAGCCCACCAAGGAAACCCATGACGTTGATGGAGTCGAACGATCGGGTCCGGCAGAGCTGCCGTCACCCCCTGGCTCACGCCACCGCGAACGGGGAACGCGCATGCGTCTGAAGACCATCAAGCTGGCTGGTTTCAAATCCTTCGTCGATCCCACCACCGTCCATTTCCCCAGCAACATGTCGGCGGTGGTCGGTCCCAATGGCTGCGGAAAGTCCAACATCATCGATGCCGTGCGCTGGGTGATGGGGGAAAGCTCGGCCAAGAACCTGCGCGGCGAGTCGATGACCGACGTCATCTTCAACGGCTCCAACACCCGCAAGCCGGTGACCCAGGCCAGCATCGAGCTGATCTTCGATAACTCCGACGGCAGCCTGGTGGGCGAGTACGCCGCCTACGCGGAAATCTCCATTCGCCGCCGGGTGACCCGTGACGGGCAGAACACCTACTTTCTCAATGGCGTGAAGTGTCGCCGCCGCGACATCACCGACATCTTCCTCGGCACCGGCCTGGGCCCGCGCAGCTACTCGATCATCGAGCAGGGCATGATCTCCAAGCTGATCGAGGCCAAGCCCGAGGACCTGCGCAACTACATCGAGGAAGCCGCCGGCATCTCCAAGTACAAGGAGCGCCGCCGCGAGACCGAGAACCGCATTCGCCGCACCCAGGACAACCTGGCACGCCTGACCGACCTGCGCGAGGAGCTGGAACGCCAGCTGGACCGTCTGCACCGCCAGGCCCTGGCTGCCGAGAAGTATCAGGCCTACAAGGCCGAGGAACGCGAGCTCAAGGCCCAGCTCACCGCCATGCGCTGGAAGGCGCTGGACGACCAGGCCAATCAGCGCGAAAAGATCATCGCCGACCAGGAGGTGGCCTTCGAGGCGCTGGTCGCCGAGCAGCGCAACGCCGATGCCGCCATCGAGCGCCTGCGCGACGGCCACCACGAACTGTCGGAGCGCTTCAATCAGGTGCAGGCGCGCTTCTACTCGGTGGGCGGCGACATCGCCCGGGTCGAGCAGAGCATCACCCACGGCCAGCAGCGCCTGCGCCAGTTGCAGGATGACCTGCGCGACGCCGAGCGGCAGCGCCAGGAGACCGAGCTGCACCTGGGCCAGGACCGTGCCCGCCTGGAGGCCCTGACCGAGGAGCTGGCCATGCTCGAGCCCGAGCAGGAAGCCAGCCTGCTCAGCGCCGAGGAAGCACAGGCGGTGCTGGAAGAGGCCGAGCTGGAGATGCACGGCTGGCAGGAGCAGTGGGACGCCTTCAACCAGCTCAGCGCCGAACCGCGCCGCGCCGCCGAGGTGCAGCAGGCGCGCATTCATCAGCTGGAACAGAGCCTGGAGCGTCTGGCCGAGCGCGAGCGCCGGCTGCGCGAAGAGCACACCCAGCTGGCCAGCGACCCGCAGGATGCCGCCATTCTGGAAGTCAGCGAACTGCTGGCCGCCAGCGAGCTGCAGCTGGAAGAACTGCAGCTGGAGGAAATGGGGCATCAGGAACGCCTTGAGGCCCTGCGCGCCGAGCTGCAGCAGTCCTCCGAAACCCAGCAGCGGGCCCAGGGCGAGCTGCAGCGGCTGAACGGGCGCATCGCCTCGCTGGAGGCCCTGCAGCAGGCCGCCCTCAACCCCGGTCAGGGGGTGGCCGACTGGCTGAAGAGCCAATTGCTGGAACGCCAGCCGCGTCTGGCCGACGGCCTGCGCGTGCGTCCGGGCTGGGAACTGGCTGTGGAGACGGTGCTGGGTGCCGACCTGCAGGCGGTGCTGCTGGAGGATTTCGACGGCTGCAACCTGAGCAGCTTCGGACAGGGCGAGCTGCGCCTGTTCAGCCCGGTGCAGGGAGCTAGCCGGCTGCCGGGCAGCCTGCTGGAACTGGTCGAATCCCCCTTGGATCTGGCCCCCTGGTTGGGCCAGGTGCGGCCGGTGGAGAGTCTGGACGATGCGCTGCTGCAGCGCGAGCGTTTGCAGGAAGGCGAAAGCCTGATCAGCCGCGATGGTTACTGGGTCGGCCGCCATTTCCTGCGCGTGCGCCGCGCCGACGAGGCGGAATCCGGCGTGCTGGCCCGTGCCCAGGAGCTGGAGAAGCTGCAGCTGGAGCGTGACGAGCATGCCGCCGCGCTGGAAGCCGTGGAGGCTCGGCTGCAGCAGTTGCGGGACGAGCAGCGGGATCTGGAGAGCCGCCGCGAGCAGGTGCGCCGGCGCAGCCAGGACGAGTCCCGTCGCCTGGGCGAACTGAAGGCGCAGCTGTCGGCCCAGCAGGCCAAGGTGGAGCAGCTGGTCCTGCGCAAGCGCCGCCTGGACGAGGAACTGGCCGAAGTGGCCGAGCAGATGGCCATCGAGCGCGAGCAGCTGGGCGAGGCGCGCCTGCAGTTGCAGGAAGCGCTGGAGGCCATGGAGCAGGACGGCTCGCGTCGCGAGGAGCTGCTGGCCCGCCGTGATGCCCTGCGTGAATCCCTGGAGCGCACCCGCCAGGAGGCCACCCGCCACAAGGAGCATGCCCACCAGTTGGCGGTGCGCATCGGTTCCCTGCGCGCCCAGCACGAATCGACCCGCCAGGCGCTGGAGCGCCTGAGCCTGCAGTTCGAGCGCGCACAGGAGCGTCGCGAGCAGCTGTCGCTGAACCTGGAGGAGGGCGCCGCGCCGCTGGAAGAGCTGCGCATGAAGCTCGAGGAGCTGCTCGACCAGCGCATGGCGGTGGAAGAGGAGATGCAGCAGGCCCGCCTGGCCCTGGAAGACGCCGACCGCGAGCTGCGCAGCGCCGAGAAGCGCCGCAGCCAGGCCGAGCAGCAGGCGCAGCTGCTGCGCGGGCAGATGGAGCAGCAGCGCCTGGACTGGCAGACCCTCAGCGTGCGCAGCAAGGCCCTGCAGGACCAGTTGCGCGAGGATGGCTACGACCTGCACACGGTGCTGGCCATGCTGCCGGGCGATGCCAACGAGGCCGGCTGGGAGGCGGAACTGGAGCAGCTGGCGGCGCGCATCCAGCGCCTGGGGCCGATCAACCTGGCGGCCATCGACGAGTACCAGCAGCAGTCCGAGCGCAAGCGCTACCTGGATGCCCAGAACGACGACCTGGTCGAGGCGCTGGAGACCCTGGAAAACGTCATCCGCAAGATCGACAGGGAAACCCGCAACCGCTTCAAGGAAACCTTCGACCAGATCAATTCCGGCCTGCAGAACCTGTTCCCCAAGGTGTTCGGCGGGGGCCACGCCTATCTGGAACTAACCGGCGAGGATCTACTCGATACAGGGGTAGCCATCATGGCCCGGCCTCCGGGCAAGAAGAACAGCACCATTCACCTGCTGTCCGGCGGCGAGAAGGCGCTGACCGCCCTGGCGCTGGTATTTGCCATCTTCCAGCTCAATCCGGCGCCGTTCTGCATGCTCGACGAAGTGGACGCTCCGCTGGACGACGCCAACGTGGGTCGCTACGCGCGGCTGGTCAAGGAAATGTCGGAGAAGGTGCAGTTCATCTACATCACCCACAACAAGATCGCCATGGAAATGGCCGACCAGCTGATGGGCGTGACCATGCACGAGCCCGGCTGCTCGCGTCTGGTGGCCGTGGATGTGGAGGAGGCGGTGGCCCTGGCCGAGGCCTGATCGGGCACTTGGGCGGAAACAGAACAGGTCGATGCAAAATGGCGGTACGCCATGCTAGTTTATGGGCACTTTGCATCGACTGGATTTTTCAGCGCGGACATAGAGTTAGAAGTCAGTTTTCATTGCGGGCGTGAAACCGGGCGGCAGGGAGCTTGTCGAAGCGGTTTCGTTTCAGGTGCCCGTTCTTCATTTTCAGAGGTCAAGGTTTTTTATGGATATCGGTCTGCGGGAATGGCTGATCATCATCGGAATCATCGTTATCGCCGGCATATTGTTCGACGGCTGGCGTCGCATGCGTGGCGGCAAGGGCACGCTCAAGTTCAAGCTGGATCGCCGTCTGGCCGAGTCGCTGCCGGACGACGATGAGGACGACACCCTCGGTCCGGTGCGGGTCGTGCGCGCCGCGGAACCGAGCCTGGGCGAGATGCCGCGTCCCGCCGTGAAGACCGCCGCTGCCGCCAGCGCCAGGCCGGCGCGTCCGCAGTCCGAACCGGTGCCCACGCTGCTGAGCCCGCTTGACGAGGGGGACGCCGCTGGGCGTTCCCGGCGCGAGCCGGAGGAGCAGGACGAGCGACAGATCGAGGAAGTGCTGGTCATCAACGTGGAATGCCGCGACCCGGCCGGCTTCAAGGGGCCGGCGCTGCTGCAGAGCATCCTGGAAAGCGGCCTGCGCTTCGGCGACATGGACATCTTCCATCGCCACGAGAGCATGGCCGGCAACGGTGAGGTGCTGTTCTCCATGGCCAACGGCGTGAAGCCGGGCACCTTCGACCTGGACAGCATCGACCTGTTCACCACCCGTGCGGTCAGCTTCTTCCTCGGCCTGCCGGGGCCGCGCCATCCCAAGCAGGCCTTCGATGTGATGATCGCCGCAGCCCGCAAGCTCGCCCATGAGCTCGATGGCGAGCTCAAGGATGACCAGCGCAGCGTGCTGACCGCCCAGACCATCGAACACTACCGCCAGCGCATCACCGATTTCGAGCGCCGGCACCTGACCAAGCAACGCTGAAGATAGCTGCAAGCCGCAAGCCTCACGCGGTAAGCCGTGCGCTTGCGGCTTGTCGTGTGCAGCTTGAGGCTCTTCAATGACCGACGCCCAGACCGCCGCCGAACGCATCGCCGCCCTGCGCAGCGAGATCGATGCCCACAACTACCGCTACTACGTCCTCGACGAGCCGACCATTCCCGATGCGGAATACGATCGGCTGTTCCGCGAGCTCAAGGCCCTGGAGGCCGAGCATCCCGAGCTGATCACCCCCGAGTCGCCCACCCAGCGGGTGGGTGGCGAGGCGCTGGCCGCCTTCGGCCAGATCCGTCACGAAGTGCCCATGCTGAGCCTGGGCAACGCCTTCGAGGAGCAGGACCTGCTGGACTTCGATCGGCGCGTGCGCGAGGGCCTGGACCTGCCGCCGGGTGACCTGTTCGGCGGTGGCGCCGAGGTGGAATACAGCTGCGAACCCAAGCTCGACGGCCTGGCGGTCAGCCTGCTGTACGAGAACGGCATGCTGGTGCGCGGCGCCACCCGTGGTGACGGCAGTGTCGGCGAGGACATCAGCGCCAACGTGCGCACCGTGCGCAACATTCCGCTGAAGCTGCACGGCGAGGGCTGGCCGGCGGTGCTGGAGGTGCGCGGCGAGATCTACATGCCCAAGGCCGGCTTCGAGGCCCTCAATGCCCGCCAGCTGGAAACGGGCGGCAAGACCTTCGCCAACCCGCGCAACGCCGCCGCCGGCAGCCTGCGCCAGCTGGACCCGAGAATCACCGCCAGCCGCCCGCTGGAGTTCTGTGCCTACGGCGTGGGGCGCTACGAGGGCGAGCTGCCCGGTAGCCACGTCGACATCCTGCATGCGCTCAAGCGCTGGGGCCTGCCCATCAGCCGCGAGCTGAAGCTGGCCCACGGCGTGAACGAATGCCGCGACTACTACGCCGACATTGGCGCGCGCCGGGACGACCTGCCCTACGAGATCGACGGCGTGGTGTTCAAGGTCAACGCCATTGCCCAGCAGCGCGAGCTGGGCTTCCGCGCCCGTGAACCGCGCTGGGCGATCGCCCACAAGTTCCCGGCCCGGGAAGAGATCACCGAGCTGCTGGATGTGGAATTCCAGGTGGGACGTACCGGCGCCATTACCCCTGTGGCGCGCCTGAAACCCGTGCAGGTGGCGGGGGTGACCGTTTCCAACGCCACCCTGCACAACATGGACGAGGTGGCGCGCCTGGGTGTGATGATCGGCGACACCGTGATCGTGCGCCGCGCCGGGGATGTGATCCCGCAGATTCTCGGCGTGGTGGCCGAACGCCGCCCGGCCGATGCCCGGCCGGTGCACGTACC
>DATGNS010000237.1:0-40749 GCA_035306625.1 Pseudomonas sp.
CTGCCGTACCAGCGGGTCCTCGATCAGCGAACTGAACAGCAGCGCCACCAGTTCGACGATCACGATGATCAGCACCCCGAGCCCCAGCTCCTCCGGGCTCAGCAAATGCGCGAACACGAAGAAGGACAGCATGGACAGCAGAATCAGCCCGAACTTCTCGGAGAAGATCCAGGCCAGGCGCGCCAGGCGTTCCCTGATCACGTGGCGCCTCCCAGCAGCAGGGCGCGGGCATAGGCATAGCGCAGGGCGGGGGTGCCCCGCGACACCAGCCAGGCGCGCCAGGACACCTGGCGCATCTGCCGGAACACCTGGACCACTCGCTGCTGCTGCCCCAGGCGGGAGAAGGCCTCGAGGAATTCCGTCTGGTTGGCGAGGATGAAGTCGGCCCGCTCCCGCGGGGTCAGTTCAGCGCCGTAGCGGGCCAGGTACAGCTCCACGAAGCGCAGCTTGTGGGGGTAGTGCCGCTCCGGTTGCGCGGTGATGTTGTCCGGCCCCACCAGTCGGTGATAGAGCACCTCATCCACCGTATGGATTTCCCCGCGCTCGGCCACCTGGGTCCACAGCCAGCGGTCCTCGGCAAAGCGGATGCGGGTATCGAAGCCGCCGAAGCGCACGGCCATCTCTCGCTCCATCAGCACCGACGAGGTGCCATTGATCACGTTGCGCTGACGGAAATCCCGGAAGTGCCAGCCGGCCTTGCGCCAGTCGAAGGGGATCTGCCGGCCATCGGCGAACAGGCTCATGCCGAAACAGTCCACCAGCCCGATCCGGCGCCCGGCCTCGGTCAGCCGCTGATAAAGCTCCAGCTGCCGCTCCAGCTTGGTGGGCAGCCAGTAATCGTCGGCATCCAGAAAGGCCAGCAGCTGTTCCTGCGCGGCGAAGATGCCCCGATTGCGCGCGGCCGCCGGCCCCTGGTTCCCCTGGCGCAGCAGGGTCAGCGGGAAGGGGGCCGGGTAGTCTTCAACGTGCTCCGGACCCGCGTCGGTCGAGCCGTCGTCGACCACGATCACTCGGTCCGGCCGACGCGTCTGGGCGGCCAGTGAATCGAGAGCCAGGCCGATGGTGTCGGCGGCGTTGTAGAGGGGAATGACGACGCAGACCGAGTGATCCTTCATGGCGAGGGTCTCCAGTGGATGCCCCCTCCCTGGCGCAGGCCGCGGACAGCCGCGGCGCTGCGCGCGGGGGAGCGCAGGGTAAGGGCCAGCACGCAGAACACCAGAAACTCGCCGGAGCGGTAGTTGGGCACCACATAGGCCACGTAATTGGCCAGGATAAACAGCCCGGTGATGATCAGCGCGCAGGCATGCCAGTCCACCGCGACGCGCCCGCGCAGGGCGCTGAAGTGCTTGCGCAGGGTGGCGGCGAACAGCATCAGCAGCGCGGCCAGCTGGATCACCCCGCCATGCAGCAGGGTCTCCAGATAGCCGCTGTGGGCGTTGCCGATATAGCCCCAGCGGCGCAGGAAGAAGTCGGCCGCCGGGCTGGCCCAGAAGGCGCCGAAGCCATAGCCGCGCAGCCACTCCGCCTGGATGGGGGCTTCCAGCAGCGCCCAGATCTGGGTGCGATCGGTCAGGGTGCTGTCGCGGCCGAGCAGGTCGAGGAACAGGTGGTAATTGGCATACAGGGTCAGGCAGATGGCCAGATAGATCAGCGTGCTGAGCACCAGAGTGGTGCGTGAACGATGCAGACGCAGGCGAATCAGCATCAGGAAGTAGGCATAACTGGTCAGGCCGACACAGAGCAGCACCACGCCGGTGGCCGAGCGGCTCAGCGCAACGGCCAGCAACGCGCAGGCGCCGGCGACCAGTGCCCAGCGATGGCGTTGGCGGATGGCGGGCAACAACAGCAGAAGCGCCACCGCATTGAGGCGCGCGGCGGCATTCTTTTCGCCGAACAGCCCGCGGAAGGCCCCCGCCCGCGCCCCCTGGTCGTAGAACACCAGTTCCGGGACCACCATGGCGAGCAGCAGCCCCAGCAAGGACAGGAAACCGATGGTGCAGCCGATCAGCAGGGCCAGCCGCTCCAGGCTGTAGTTGTAGAGGGCGAAACCGGCGAAGGCCACCACCCCCAGCAGCGCCACGAAGCGCCTGAGACTGAGCGCCGGCTCATGGGACCAGAACACCGACAGCAGCAGGCAGGCGAGAAACAGCAGCATCGCCAGGTTGTCCCGGTAGAAGCTGCGACGCTGGAAGACGCGCTGGCGGACGAACAGCCAGGCGGGGATCAGCAGGGTGATCAGGCCGCAGACCTGATTGACGACGTTGCCTTCCAGGTCGCGATCCATGATGGAGCTGCTGCGGCCCAGGGCCAGCACCATGAGGAAATCGAAGGCCTTCAGGTAGAACAGCAGGCCGAACAGCAGAAAGCCCAGGCGCAGCGTGGAGTAGCGGACCTCCAGGGTTTTCATGGCCCACCCTCCGGCAGCAGCAGGCGCAGGTAGCTGCGCGCCGCCGTGCGTCGCGTGAAGCGGACGACCGCCTGTTGCCGGAGATCGCGCCCGGCCTGTGGGTCGCTGTTCAACAAGTGGAGCAGCGCCTGCGCCAGGGCCGGCACGTCACCGACCGGTACCAGCGGCGCAACCCGACCCTGCTGGAGGATTTCCGCCGGGCCGTAGGGGCAGTCGGTGGCCACCACCGGCACGCCGGTGGCCAGCGCCTCGACCAGCGCATTGGGGCTGCCCTCGAAGCGGGATGACAGCACGAAGCCATCGGCGGCGGCGATTTCCGCCTGCGGATCGGCACAATAGCCGGGCAGGTCCAGACGCTCGGCCACGTCCAGACGGCGCGCCTGCTGTTCCAGCGCGGCGCGCTGCGGACCCTCGCCGAAGATCACCAGGCGAACCTGCTTCGGCAAGCGTGCCAGGGCCTCGACGAGCACGTCGAAGCCCTTCTGGGGAGCAAGCCGGCCGACCGCTACCAGAACGGGCCCCTGGCGATCCCGCAGCCAGGGATGAGTGGGGGGCGGCAGCGAACGCTGCCGGTAGTCGTCCTCCAGTACCGGATTGTCCGCCACGGCCAGGTCCCCCGGACGCAACGCCGGATGGCGCAGCAGGTCCAGGGCCACGCCCTGGGATACGCAGATCACCGGATTGGGCAGCAGCCGGTACAGCCAGGGCGCCAGGGCATAGGCGGCGCGCACGCTGCGCGCCGGATTGACCCGGCGGTCCAGGGAGAAGGCGTTGCGCTCGCTGACATGCAGGCGCCGCAAGCTGCCGGCGAGCGCCGCGGCGCCGATGGCCAGTACGTTCACATGGGTGAGGGCGGCGAGGATGGCGTCGAAGCGTTCGCTGCGCAGAAAGCGCGCCAGCGCCGGCAGGGCCCGGGCGCTGCGCGGACTGCCCAGGCACACCCGGCGCACGCCGGGGGCCAGCAGGGCCTCGTTGACGCCGCCCTCGGTCAGGGTCAGCAGGGTGACCCGGTGCTCGGTGCACAGGCTGCCGGCCAGGCGCACCAGCATCCGCTCGGCGCCCCCGCCGTGCAGGTTGTGCAGGATGAACAGGATGCGCCGGCTCACGGGTTCCACACCTGGTAGAAGGCCTGCGCCGCGTGGCTGCTGTGAAAGCGCCGCAGCACATCCTCGGCCACCGAGGCCTGGCTGGCGAGGCCGCGCAGCAGCCCCCGGGCCAGGGCATGCGGGTCCCCGGGCGCAACCAGCACGCCCAGGCGCCCGCCATCCAGCAGCTCCCGGGGGCCGGTGCGGCAGTCGGTGGCCACCACCGGAACCCGCAGGGCCAGGGCCTCGATCAGCACGGTGGGCATGCCTTCCTGGCGGGAGCTGAGCACGAACAGCCGGGCACGCCGGAACAGCGGGTAGGGGTTGCTCAGGTAGCCGGTGAACAGCACACGCCCGGCGATGCCCAGACGTCGCGCCTGCTCGTGCAGCGCGTCGCCCAGCGGGCCCTGGCCGACGATCACCAGCGGGGGCAGGGCGGCCTGCCGACTGGCCAGCGCATAGGCCTCGAGCAGCAGGTCGAAGCCCTTTTCGGGGGTCAGGCGCCCCACCGCCAGCAGGAAGCGCTGGGGCAGTGGGCAGGGGGGCGGCAGGGCGGCCAGGGCGCCCAGCTCATCGTCGATCACCGCGTTGGGACACTCCTGCAGCCGTTGGCGCCGCCAGAGCAGGCGAGCGGCCAGGGCGCGGGCGAGCGGTGCGGATACCGCCACCGCCTGGCCGTCACCGAGCAGGTAAAGGGAATAGAGCAGGCCGATCAGGCGCGGGCCGATGCGCTGTCCGGAACAGTCCAGGGCCGCGTGGCGGCTGTAGATCACTCGGCAGCCGGTGCCCCGGGCGGCCAGCCAGGCACAGAGGTTGGCCTGCTCCTTGGCGGCCATCAGGTGGGTGACACCCTGGCGGATAAGACGACGCAAGCGCAGGCAGGTAGCCGGCCGAGCGCCCGAGCCGGCAACGCTCGGCCAGCCGGGAACCGGATCGCCGTTCATGACGAAGAAGCCCACCTGATGGCCGTCCCGGGCGAACTGCCGGGCCAGACGCAGATGCACCTGCTCGACCCCGCCGCCGGGAGGAAAGTCCTTATGAATGAACAGGATGCGCATGTTTCTTGCGAGCCGGGGTGACGTTGATTTCCAGCCGGCGCCGGGCCAGCAGGTAGTTCAGGCGCAGGAAATTGGTCGGATAGAGCAGCAGGTAGCGCAGGATGGTGTGCGGCTCGCGGTACATGCGGTAGAAGGCCCGCAGGTTGAGCTGGTTGATCAGCGGCGGGTAATAGACATCCCGCGCCATGGCTTCCTGACGGATGAAGGCGCCGCAGGAAAAGGCCACCCCGCGAAAGCCCTGGCGCCGGACCTGGCGGATGAAGTCCTCCTGACGGCCCGCGCCGAGCCCCACGATGAGGATATGGCAACGGCTGTCGAGCACCGTCTGGACCACCCTGGGGGTCTCGTCACGGCGGAAGTAGCCATGCTCCCGGCCGGCGACGACCAGCTGCGGATAGCGAGCCTTCAGCTTGCGCAAAAAATCGCCCAGCTCCCGGGGCGTGGCACCCAGGAAGAAGACCCGCTTGCGGTGCAGCTCGGCATGGCGAAACACCACCGGGGCAATGGAGGTGAAGTCGAAGCTGACCCGGCTGATGCTCTGCCCGGTCAGGCGCGACACGAAATTGGACATCAGCATGCCGTCGCAGAAATAGTGCAGGCTTTCCTGGGGATCCTCGCCGGCTTCCCGGAACAGCCGGCCGATGGAGGCGAAATTGACGAAGGAGAAGGCCTGGCCCTCGTCGCTGAGCAACTGCTCCGAGAAGCTGTCCATGATTGCCAGCCGAATCATCGACATGTGCCACCTCCATGCATCAGTAGATGTCCCGGGAAAAGAGGCTGAATGGCGTCCTGCAGAGGATCTTCAGGTCCAGCCACAGCGACCAGCTGTTGATGTAGGCCAGGTCCGCGGCCACCCGCTTCTGCATCTTGTCCAGGGTCTCGGTCTCGCCCCGGTGCCCGTTGACCTGCGCCAGCCCGGTGATGCCCGGCTTGATGCGATGCCGGGCCATGTAGGCCTGGATGCGCTCGCTGTAGTAGAAGTTGTGCAGCACCGCATGGGGGCGCGGACCCACCAGGGCCATGTCGCCGCGCAGGACGTTGATCAGCTGGGGCAGCTCATCCAGCGAGAAACGGCGCAGCAGGCGCCCGACCGGCGTCACCCGGGCATCGTGGCGGGTGGCCTGGCGCACCTGATCGTCCTGGTGCTGGTACATGGTGCGGAACTTGAGGATTTCGATGATCCGGCCGTTCCAGCCATGGCGCTGCTGACGGAACAGCACCGGTCCGGGAGAGGACAGCTTGACTGCCAGGGCGATCACCAGCAGCAGCGGCATCGTCAGCACCAGGGCCAGCAGCGCCAGGCAGCGCTCCAGCAGGCTCTTGACCAGCTGCGCGCCGGGCCGCGAGCTGACCAGGGTTTCGTTGAGGTACAGCGCTGGCAGCGGACCGATGGGGCAGCAGGAGGGGTTGAGCAATGGCAGCTGTTGCAGGTCGGGCACCCAGATCACGTCCACCGGCAATTCCAGCAGTTGCCGATAGAGCGACTCGAGCTGGCCCTGCGCCTTGCCGGGCAGGGCCAGGTAGACGCGCCGCACGCCCTCACGCTCGATGATTTCCGGCAGCGCCTCCAGCGGCCCCAGCAGCGGTACGCCGGAAAGCGCCGCATCGCCCGGGTCGCTGGCCACCAGGCCGCGCAGGGGAATGCGTCTGCGACGCAGCTGCTCCGCCAGGGGCTGGGCGGTGCGCGCCACGCCGACGATCAGCGCGCGGCGCTCCCGGCGCAGGCGCCGGGCATGCCGGTGCCACAGCCAGCTCAGCGCCCCGTGACTCAGGGCCTGCAGCACAAAGCCGAGCAGCAGCCAGTCCCGCAGGAAGTCCGCGGGGAAGGCGGCAGGCAGGTCGATGAGCTCGATCAGGGCCAGCAACCCCACCGTCAGCAGCACCCAGCCGATCAGCAGGCGGACCTGTCCCTGGGCCAGGTCATGGCCCTTGTGATAGGCCTGCACCCAGGCATAGCTGTAGGGGGAGGCCAGCAGGGTGAGGGCACCCAGCAGCCGGTATTCGCTGGAGAAGGCGCCGGCGTGGGCCTGGGCCAGCTGCCAGAGCAGCAGGCCGAGCAGCAGCATGGCCGCCAGCCACTGCCCCCAGAAGGTCAGCCCGCGCCGGCTGCTCGCCGGCACCTGGGGGGGATCCAGCTCCAGCGGGAGCGGCCGCACCTCTTCCGGCGCCAGGCAGCTGGTGACGCGACATTCCTGCATGGCCATCAGCCGCGCGCCGCCTGGGCGAGGGAAGCGGCCAGGTAGCCGTCGCTCTCGTACGGCTTGCCGTAACGCCCCGCCTTGGCCAGGTCGTACTGGTTGAGCACGACGCCGAGCACCGGTGCCCGGCTGCGCAGCAGCCGCCCGATGCCTTTCTGCACCAGGGGAATCGGTGTGCTTTCGGCATGGATCACGTAGATCAGCGCCTGGCTCAGCTTGGCCAGCAGCAGCGCATCGCTGACCACTTGGCTGGGCGGCGAGTCGATGATGATGCGCTGATAGCGGCCGGCCAGCGCCTGGAGAATCCTGCCCAGGCGCGGCGAGGACAGCAGCTCCTGGGGATTGGTTGGCACATTGCCGGCCGGCAGCATGGTCAGCTTGCCCACCTGGTGCAGGCAGTCCTCGAGGCGGCCGCGCCCGGCGATCAGATCGGCCAGTCCCGGTGTCCTGGCCGGCAGGTTGAAATGGGCGGCCAGCGACGGGTTGCGCAGATCCGCCTCTACCAGCAGCGTCCGCTCGATGTGCGCCATGGAGAAGGCCAGATTCACCGCCACGGTGCTCTTGCCCTCATCGGCCAGGGAGGAGGTGACCAGCACCGTCTGCCGTGGGCGGTCGAGATCGGAGAGCACCAGGGCGGTGCGCAGGGTGCGGATGGCCTCGCAGAAGCGCAGGTCCTCGCTGGTGCGGAACAGATGGGCCAGGCGTGCGCGACTGCCGGGAGCCACCAGGGGCACCACGCCCAGCAGGGGCACATCGATGCGCGATTCCACGTCCTCGCTGGTGCGGAAGGTGTTGTCCAGCGCCTCGCGCAGGAAGGCCAGGGCCACGCCCAGCACCGCCGCCACCAGGGCGGCGATGCCCAGGATCAGCCCCTTGCGCGGCTTGCTGGGCGCCATGGGCGTCACGGCATGGTCCACCACCTGGGCGTTGGCGGAATTGATGTCCGAGGTGGCGGCGGTTTCCTTCAGCCGCGCCAGGAATGTCTCGTACAGCACCCGGTTGCTGTCCACCTCGCGCTGCAGTTCGCGCAGGCGGAACTCCTTGCGGGAAATGTCCTGGATCTGGGTCTTGTTGAGGTCGAAGGACTCGCGCAGCGAGCGCTCGTTGGCGGCGGCCAGCTGGTACTTGCGCTCGATGCCCGCCACCACCTGCTGCACCTGACTGTGCAGGCTGGCGGTGGCGGCGTTCAATTCCGTCTGGGCAGCGATCATGCTCGGGTGCCGGGGGCCGTAGCGCCGCGACAGCTCGTCCACCCGCGCCTGGGCGCGGGCCCGTTCGGCCTTGAACTGCTGGATCAGCGGATGGCCCAGCACCGCCGGCACGCTGGCCAGCCGTTCCAGATCGCCGTCGAGGGCCTGGACCTGGCGATACTGGCTCTCGGCTTCGGCGCGCTCGCGGCGCGCGTCGATCATCTTGCTGCCGGTCAGGGTCAGCTCGTTGGCACTGATGGTGTTCACGCCGTCCAGGTCGACCAGGCCTTCGGCCTCGCGGTAGGCCTGCAGGCGGTTCTCGGCGGCGCGCAGGTTGTCCTGCAGTTCCAGCAGGCGCTTGTTCATCCACTCCGCGGCGGACAGCGAGCGGGTCATGTTGCTGTCCAGCTGGCTGGCGATGAAACCCTCGGCCAGGGCGTTGGCGGCGCGGGCCGCCAGCTCCGGGTCCGGCAGTTCCACGTTCACGGCAATCAGCTGGCTCTTGCCGATGTAGTGGGTGCTGACCGTCTCGGCCAGTGCGCGCGCCACGGCGCGCACCCGGGCGTTGTCGTCAGCGGGCGACGGCTCGTCGGCTGCCAGCCATTGCGACAGCCAGTCGGGCAGTTTCTCCGGCAGCCAGGCTCGCCAGTCGACCCAGGGTTCCGCAGGCTCCGGGGCCGCGAACAGCGGATGCTCCGTCAGCGACAGTTCCCGCACCACGCGCTCGGCCAGGGCGCGGGACTGCAGGAGGGCCAGCTGGGTCTGCAGGTATTCCTGGCCATGCCCACCCTGGTCGAACAGCTGCTGGAAGGCCAGTACCTGCGGCGAGCGTTCAGCCACCACCAGGGTGGCGGTCGCCGTGTAACGGGGCGTCGTCCACTGCAGGACCAGGGCGGTGGCCGCGCAGCTGGCCAGCACCAGGGCGAGGATCATCCATTTCGCCCGCCAGAGCACGTTCCACAGGCTCAGCAGGTCGAGTACATCCTCGTCATCGGCCATGGTGGTGATGCCGGGCGGCGTGGGCGGCAGGGCGGAGGCATCTTGGTGCGGCAGCCTGTTCATCAGAAGAACCCCTGGGCGATGGTGATGGTGTCGCCGGGCCGGATCGGGGTATCCAGCGTGGCGCGCTCGCTGGCCGGACCGCCGTCGCCACGCACGATGGTCACCCGTTTCAGGGAGGCCCGTTCGGTCAGCCCTCCGGCCAGGGCAATGGCGCGGTTGAGGGTCAGACCCGGCTGATAGGGATAGCCGCCCGGCTTGCGGACCTCGCCGCTGATGTAGAACTCCCGGTAGGCGATCACGCTGACGGTCACTCGCGGGTCGACCAGGTAGCCGTCGCGCAGGCGTTCGGTCAGCAGGCGTTCGATCTCGCCCGCCGTGCGTCCGCCGGCGTGCACCTCGCCCACGAAGGGATAGGAGAAGGTGCCGGCGTCGTTCAGGCGGATCTCCTCGAAGCTCAGGTCCGGCTCGCTGAACACGCTGATGCGCACGATGTCGCCGGAGGCCAGGCGGTAATTGCTGCCCTGCGCCACTTCGGCGAACGCCTGGGGGGCGAGCAGGGCGACAAGCAGGGTCCACAGCAGGGCTCTGATCATGGCTAGAGGCTTCCCGTGGCGTTCAGGAAATAGAGGTTGCGGGTGAAGCGCTCGCGCGCATCGGTCGAATCGTTGTCCCGATGGCTGTAGCCGAGGCTCAGCTCCAGCCAGCGGCGCGGCTGATAGGCCAGCGTGAGCCCGGCGCGGGCCAGGTCGTCCTCGCGGTCCAGCCCCTGGTAGCGCAGCCGCGCGGCACCCAGGTTCAGGGTGGTGCTCCAGCGTTCGCTCCATGCATGGCGCCAGTCGAACAGCACCCGCGTGTGGCGGATGGCATCGGCGCCCTGGTCGCCCTCGTCGTAGGCCTGGCGGGTGGTCAGGGTGAAGGTGGAGTAGGTGCGCGGCTTCCATTCCAGACCGATCTCCCAGATGGGGCTTTCCAGACCACTGCGGCTGTTGTCCTCGTATTCCTTGCGCTGGTAGCCGGCGCGGATCTGCCCGCTGGTTCTGGCCGTGGCTTCCCAGACCGCACCGGCCAGCAGGGACAGGTTGTGACTGTCCAGCGGGCTGCCGGCCTGGCGGTAGTCGAACTCCTCGTAGCGCGTCTCCAGCAGGGCCCGGGTGCCGCCGACGCGGTGAAACCAGGTGATGCCCAGGCGATCGGCGTCCCGTTCCTCGGCGGCGTTGGCCAGGCTGTCATCGTGGAAACGCAGGCGCTCGTGGCGAGCGGCGAACTCCAGATTGTTGCGGGCGGTGCGGGCGCCGAAGCGGTAGGTGGCGCTGACGGTGGCCAGGCTGTATTCGTCGTTGACCAGGGGGATCGCCGTGGAAGCGGTTTCCTCCAGGCGGTCGTAGGCGGCGGTGAGCGTCAGGCGATGCCGAGAGCCGGGCTCCAGGATGCCGTCCAGGCGCACGCGGTGGTCCGTATGGCTGGCATCGTCGTCGTCGTGGTAGGTATTGCGGCTGCCCGCATAGCTGAGCCGATAGGCGCTGTTGCGATCCTCGGCCACCAGGCGCAGGCTCGGTTCGAGCACGGTGATCCGTGAGCCGGAAGCGCGCGAATCGGGCAGCTCCCGGTAGTTGTCGTCGTAGTGCTCGCCGATCAGCAGCGTGGGATACAGCTTGAATCCCAGCACGTCCACGGGTCGTGGATCATCCAGCGCCCAGGCCGTGGGCGTGAGCAGCGGTGCGAAGAATAACGCGAGCGGAAGCCGGTTCATCGAGCTCATCCTTGCTGGGTGTGGCATCCGGGGTGTTCGGGGGCAGTTGTCCGCCCCAGAGTCGGATCCCTGAGAACACGTACTGCCGCGGACTGCGGGGCAGGCAACGCAATCCTTGACCCTGAGTCAGCCGTTTCGTTTCTGGATGAGCGACAGGCGGCGAGCTAGAGCCATGTGGGTGTCATGACTCGCATAACGTATTTAACATAACGTACATTATGGGTTATTTGGAGGAAGTCTGGAGAGGGCTGCGGATTGCCGATGGATGCTGTGGCTGTTGCGCGGCCAGGTATTACGAGAGCGCTGGCATTCCTTCCGTGTGTAGGAGCGGCTTTAGCCGTGATTGTGGAGCCACGCCTGGTCACGTTATCGCGGCTGAAGCCGCTCCTACCAAACCGCGCCGCCATGCCGATTCCTGTGGCGTCGACCTGCTGTGCATTGCTCGATGCGCCACGCTGCGTCGGGCACCCATTTCGCAGGACCGGCTTCGGCTTCCACTTGTTGGGAGCACGTCATGGTTTGCCGCGGCCAAAGCCACTCCTACGGGCGGCGATTGACCGCCAGCGCCACAACCACGGCGCTTCGCTGGACCCGATCACCCATTTTGCAGGAGCGGTTGTAGCCGCGATTGCGGAGTTACGCTTGGTCACGTTATCGCGGCTGAAGCGGCTCCTGCAGAGGCACCCGCGCTGCCTTCACGCAACCTTTCTGCAACCAAAGCAGAGGCTGAGAATTGCTAAATCTTGCAGATAGATCAGTCTGTTACGAGTGGATTCTTATCCAGTTCATTAGTTACCCTCCGGCCACCTCTTTCCGAAGAGACACCAATCCAGCAATTCGATATCCGATAACAGCCAGACCCGGATATTGCATAATGCTCGAAACCAGCCAGTCAGGCTGCACGGAAATGCCGCCATGTCGCAATCGCCGCAACCCTTGTTCGAGACCTTCGCCCGTTTCCACGAGCTGAACTTCATGCACCTCAATGGCGAGCTGCCGGTGGTGCGGGATTTCCTGCTCGCCTTTCCCGAGGCATGCCAGGCGGTCGAGGGCTATCGGGCGGTGCGCGGCTTCCTCAAGTCCTATGCCGGCAACGAGGCCACTTTCAATTCATACCGCACCCATGTGGAGCGCCTGCTGCTCTGGTCCCTGCTGGTGGCCAGGAAACCCCTGCTGGAGATGCGTCGCCGGGATGCCGAGGTCTTCATGGAGTTCTGCCTCAATCCCCCTGCCGACTGGATCGGCCCTGTGGTCAAGTCCCGTTTCCTGCGCATCGGCGGTCGCAAGCCGTCGGATTCCGATACCTATACACCCAACCCCCAATGGCGGCCCTTCGCCCTCAGCGTTCCCAAGCGCGAGCGCAAGATCGCCGAAGCCGACAGCACCGCCCTGCCCCCGCGACCCTACCGGATGTCCCAGGGCTCGGTCGCTCAGGTATTCGCGGTGTGCGGCAGCTTCTTTCAGCACGCCATCGATGAAGGCCTCACCGAGGTGAATCCCTTTCGGGCGGTGAAGCAGAAATCCGTCTACAAGCAGCGCAACACCCTGAATGTCGCCTCCCGCTCGCTTACCCAGCTGCAGTGGAGCTACGTGATCGAGACCGCCGAGCAGATGGCCGCGGAAGATCCGGCATTGCACGAGCGTACCCTGTTCATCGTCGCCACCCTGTTCGCCATGTACCTGCGGGTCTCCGACCTGGTTGGTCGAGACGGCTGGTCACCCACCATGGGTGACTTTCGCCGCGATGGCAGCGACCACTGGTGGTTCCATGTGGTGGGCAAGGGCAACAAGGCGGCGCGCATCAGCGTGCGCGACGACTACATCCAGAACTACCTGGTGCGCTATCGGCAGCACCTGCAGCTGCCGCCGCTGCCCTCGCCCCACGAGAAGACGCCCCTGATCAGCACCCTGAAGGGCCGCGCCGGCCTGTCCGACCGGCATATCCGCCTGCTGCTGCAGGAGGTGTTCGATCGCTCCCTGGCACGCATGGCTGCGGAGGGCTGGGGTGACGACGAGATCGATGCGCTGCGCTCCGCCTCTCTGCATTGGCTGCGACATACCTCGGCGACCTTCGATGCGCCGTACCGGGACATGAAGGATCTTCAGGCCGACCTGCGCCACAACAGCCTCAGCACCACCCAGAACGTTTACTACAACACCCTCGACGAGCAGCGGGCGCATTCGGTGAAGGGTCTCAAGCTCAAGCGCTGACAGCCCCGCATCAGGACGCGACGCCGGCCTTGCGCAGCCGCTGGCAGTAGTCGGCCAGATGCAGCAGGCCGTGGCGCGCGGCCGCCTTGCGCACCTCGTTGCGTTCGCCTTCGAACTTCACCGTCTCGCTGACCACCTTGATGTTGCCTTCGATACCCATGGCGCAGGCGAAGCACACCACGCCGTCCATGGGGCCGTCGGCTTCCGCCAGCCCGGTGTTGGCCAGCGTGATGGTCGCGGCACTGGCGCGCAGCGCGCCGACCGCCATCTCCCGGGCGACTTCCTCACTGGTCAGCCCATGGGCCTGCACCGTCTGCAGGCTGACCCCCAGCATCGAGTGCTTGGCGCCGACCGTATAGGTCACGTAGCCGCTCTCCAGCACCTTGCCGCAGCCGGACACATCGGCCAGCAGGCTGCACATCAGCCCGGCGGTGCACGACTCCGCCGTGGTCAGCATCAGCTGGTTGCGGATCAGGAACTCCACCACTTCCTCGAGGGTTTGCATGGCGGCCTCCGGCTGCCCGTCTTTGGGGCTATGGATGCCCGCAACCCCGCCCCGGTTCCCGCGCCCGCTGGGGGACTGGTCCGAAACTAACCTGCGGTCGGTCGGTCAGCCCTATGGACGGGGGTTCCGAGAACTACAGTTGCTTAGCGCACTAATTTTGCCGCGCCTGGCGGCCGTGCGCCCTTGACCTGAAATCGGGAGGAACAATGATGGGGAATGCAGCGGTAAACGCGCATCTAGCCGACTTGCAAGGCGTGACCACGAGCCGTCCGCGACTCAGTGTCGAAAGCCTCCAGACCAGTACTAAAAGAATTCTTTTCGTCACCCCCGAATTCGCCGACCTCATCAAGGTTGGCGGCCTGGGCGACGTTTCCGCTTCACTGCCTCGCGCCCTGCATGCCTTCCATGACATCCGCGTGCTCATGCCCGGCTACCCCCAGGTGCTCAACAGCGGTCACGAAGTGCGGGTGATCGCCACCCTGCCCGGTCACGCCGCCCTGCCCCCCTGCCGTATCGGCCGCATGGACCTGCCCGACGGGCTGACCCTGTACGTGGTCATCTGCCCTGAGCTGTACGAACGCGAGGGCACGCCCTACGGCGATGATCGGGGCCGCGACTGGGATGACAACCACATCCGCTTCGCCCGCCTGGGCCTGGCCGCGGCGCAGATCGCCGCCGGCGAGCTGAACTGGATCCCCGAGCTGGTGCACGCCAACGACTGGCAGAGCGCCCTGGCCCCGGCGTACATGCACTGGCGGGGCGTCCGTACCCCGTGCGTGTTCACCGTGCACAACCTGGCCTATCAGGGCCTGTGCGAGCTGGCCTGCTTCAAGGAGCTGGGCCTGCCGGATGTCGTCGCCCAGACGGATGCCATGGAGTACTACGGCCGGCTGTGCGCCCTGAAGGCCGGGCTGATCTATGCCGACCACGTGACCACGGTGAGCCACAACTACGCCCAGGAAATCACCACCCCGGCATTCGGCTGCGGGCTGGAGGGCGTGCTGCTGGAACGCAAGCGCCAGGGTCGGCTGACCGGCATCGCCAACGGCATCGACGCCAGCTGGCAGCCCGAGCGCGACCCCCACCTGGTGCGCGGCTTCGCCGCTGGCGACTGGCAGGGCCGCCTGGAGAACACACGCTACGTGGAGAAGCTGTTCGGCGTCGGGTCGGACGGCCCGTTGTTCGCCGTGGTATCCCGCCTGGTTCATCAGAAGGGTATCGACCTCACCCTGCAGGTGGCCGACCACCTGGTGGCCGCCGGCGGTCGTCTGGTGGTGCTGGGGCGCGGCGAGGAAGGTCTGGAACAGGCCATGACCGACCTGGCCCGGCGCCATCCGGGACGCATCGGTGCGCGCATCGGCTTCAATGAGGGGGACGCGCGGCGCATCTTTGCGGCCAGCGATTTCCTGCTCATGCCGTCGCGCTACGAGCCCTGCGGCCTCAGCCAGATGTACGCCCAGCGTTACGGCACCCTGCCGATCGCCCGGCGCACCGGTGGCCTGGCGGACACCATCGAGGATGGCGTGACCGGCTTCCTGTTCGACGAGCAGACGGCGGACAGTTACCTGTCCGCCATTCAGCGGGCCCTGAAAGTCTACGCCCATCCGCAGCTGCTCGGCGCCATGCGTACCCGGGCCATGGAAGCGCCGCTGTTCTGGTCCGAATCGGTCCTCCCCTACGACCAGCTGTACCGCAGCCTGATTCCGGAGCGGGTCGAGGCACGGGGGTGAGCCATGCGGCACGCTCGGCAACACGGGGCGCGCATGCTGGAGGATGGCAGCGCCGAGTTTTCCCTGTGGGCACCGGACGCCCGGCAGGTGGTGGTCGAGCTGGGTGACGGCAGCCGCCACGTGCTGCAAGCCGGGGAAGACGGCTGGTTCGGCGCCCATCTCGATTGCCCGGCGGGTACCTCCTACTGGTACTGGATCGACGGGCACGTGCGGGTGCCCGATCCGGCCTCCCGCAGCCAGCAGGGCGATGTGAACGGCCCCAGCCGAGTGGTCGATCTTCACCAGTACGCCTGGCAGCACCCCGAGTGGCGTGGGCGTCCCTGGACGGAGGCCGTGTTCTGCGAGCTGCATGTGGGCCTGCTGGGCGGCTTTGCCGGCGTGGCGGAGCACCTTCCCGCCCTGGCGGAAATGGGCATCACCGCCATCGAACTGATGCCGCTGGGCGACTTTCCGGGCGCGCGCAACTGGGGCTACGACGGCGTGCTGCCCTTCGCCCCCGACGCCAGCTACGGCACGCCCGAGGAGCTGCAGCGCCTGGTGGACCAGGCCCACGGCCTGGGGCTGATGGTCTTCGTCGACGTGGTCTACAACCACTTCGGCCCCGAGGGGAACTACCTGCACCAGTACGCCAGGGGCTTCTTCCGCGAGGACCAGCACACCCCCTGGGGCGCCGGCATCGATTTCCGCCGCCCGCAAGTGCGCGACTTCTTCATCGAGAACGCCCTGATGTGGCTGCTGGACTACCGGGTCGACGGCCTGCGCCTGGATGCCGTGCATGCCATCCCCGACCAGGACTTTCTCATCGAACTGGCCCGCCGCTGCCGCAAGGCGGTGCCGGCGGAGCGCCATGTTCACCTGGTGCTGGAAAACGAAGGGAACAGCGTCGAACTGCTGGAAAACGGCTACACCGCGCAGTGGGACGACGACGCCCACAACGTGCTGCACGCCCTGCTCACCGACGAGCACGAGGGCTACTACGCCGACTACGCCGAGCAGCGCACCGAGAAGCTGGCCCGCTGCCTGGGTGAAGGCTTCGTGTTCCAGGGCCAGGCGGACCGCCGCGGTCATGTGCGCGGCCAGCCCAGCGGCCACCTGCCGCCCACCAGCTTCGTGCTGTTCCTGCAGAACCATGACCAGGTGGGCAACCGTGCCCTGGGCGAGCGGCTTATCAGTCTGGCCCCGCCCGAGGCGCTGCAGGTGGCGGTCGCCCTGCAGTTGCTCTGCCCGATGATTCCCCTGCTGTTCATGGGCGAGGCCACGGGCGCGGCCGAACCCTTCCTGTTCTTTACCGACTATCACGACGAACTGGCCAGCGCCGTGCGCGAGGGTCGCCAGCTCGAGTTCGCCTCGTTCAGCGCCTTCTCCGGCATCCAGGTGCCCGATCCCAATGCGCCCGCCACCTTCGAGCAGTCGCGCCCGAGCCGCACACCCGATCCGCACTGGCAGGACTTCTACCGGCAGCTGCTGAGCCTGCGCCACCAGCATCTGGTGCCGCGCCTGCCCGGCAGCCGCGCGGCCGGCGTGCGCATCCTGCAGGACAAGGCGCTGAGCGCCGCCTGGCAACTGGGCGACGGCAGCCGCCTGCGCATCGACCTGAACCTGGGCGAGCAGCCCGCGCCGGCCGAGCCGCTGTCGTCCGGCGCCCGCGTCCTGTACGCCCTGCGCGCCGAAGCCGCCGGACCCACCCTGCCGCCCCACAGCCTGCTGGCCACCCTGGAGGACCGCCATGAGTGACAAGCGCCTGGCCGAGCTGGCCCAAGCCGTCGGGCTGAGCATCGAATGGCAGGACGCCGCCGGACAGCCGCAGAGCGTCAGCCCCGAAGCCCAGCGCGCCCTGCTGGAAGCCATGGGCTACCCGGTGCAGACCTCCCAGCAGATCCTGGAAAGCCTGGCCACCCTGCAGGACCGTCAGCGCAACCGCCTGGCCGGCCCCTTGCTGGTGGCCGAACAGGGCCAGCCCCTGGAACTGCCCGGTGACTGGGCGGCGGGCATCCCGTTTCAGCTGCACGAGGAAGACAGCCAACAGGTGCATGCCGGCCGCCTGGACGCCCGGGGCCGACTGCCCGGCTTCCGGACCCCGGGCTACCACCGCCTGGAGGTGGGCGATCAGCAGCTGCTGCTGGCGGTCTGTCCGCCGGCCTGTCCGGACGTGGCCACTCTGATGAACGGCAAGAGCCGGCATATCTGGGGCCTGGCCGCTCAGCTGTACGCCCTGCGTCGCCCGGGCGACGGTGGTCTGGGTGACACCGAGGCCCTGGAGCAGCTGGTGCGCAGCGCCGCCCAGGCCGGTGCCCAGGCCCTGGCCCTGAGCCCGGTGCACGCCATGTTCAGCGCCCTGCCCGAGCACTACAGCCCCTACTCCCCCTCCAGCCGATTGTTCTTCAACGTCCTGCACGCCTCCGCCGGCTGCATCATGGGCGAGCATGCCCTTGGTCACGCCCTGGCAACGAACGGCCTGGAAGAAGAGTTCGCGCGCCTGGAAGCCTTTGATCTGATCGATTGGCCGGCGGTGGGCGCCGCGCGTCTGCGGATGCTGCGCCAGCTCTACGAGAGCTTCGGCCACGAGGGCAAGGAACACCTGCTGACCCCCGATTTCGACAGCTTCTGCCGGGTCGGCGGTGACGCCCTGCGCGATCACTGCCGCTTCGAGGCCCTGCAGGCCTGGCAACTGGCCCGCGGTCAGTCCGCGGACTGGCGCGACTGGCCGGAGCCGCTGCGCGACCCGCGCCACGCCGAGGTGGAGCGCTTCGCCCAGGAACATGCCGAGGAGGTGCGTTTCCACGCCTTCGCCCAGTGGCTGATCGCACGCTGCCTGAAGCGTGCCCAGGACGCCGCCACCGGCGCCGGCATGTGTATCGGGCTGATCGCCGACCTGGCGGTGGGCGCCGAACCCATCGGCAGCCAGGCCTGGTCGCGGCAGTCGGAGTTCCTGCCGGAGCTGGCGGTCGGCGCCCCGCCGGATCTGATCAATCGCGCCGGGCAGAACTGGGGCATCACCGCCTTCTCGCCGGACGGCCTGCGCCAGAACGGCTACCGCGCCTTCATCGAGATGCTGCGCGCCAACCTGGCCCACGTCGGCGGCCTGCGCATCGACCATGCCATGGGCCTGAGCCGCCTGTGGCTGATTCCCGAGGGTGCCTCGCCCAAGGACGGCGCCTACCTGAACTATCCGATGCGCGAGCTGCTCAGCCTGATCTGCCTGGAAGCCACCCGGCATCGCGCACTGATCATCGGCGAAGACCTGGGCACCGTGCCGCCCGGCTTCAGCGAGGAACTGGCCCGGCGCAACATCCTCGGCATGCGGGTGCTCTATTTCGAGCAGCAGGACGACGGCTTCCGCCCGCGGGCGGACTGGTCCGCCGAAGCCCTGGCCACCAGCACCACCCATGACCTGCCGAGCATCACCGGCTGGCTGGAAGGCCGCGACATCCAGAGCCGGCTGGATGCCGGGCACATCGACACCGAACGGGCGCGGACCGACCAGGCCCAGCGCGAGCTGGACCGCCAGGCGCTGATCGACACCCTGATTGCCGAGGGCCTGTTGCGTGCCGACCAGCAGGACCCGGCCGCGCTGCTGGATGCCTGCGTGGAGTTCCTTGGCCGCACCCCGGCGCCGCTGGTGCTGCTGCCGCTGGAAGATGTGCTCGGTCACGCGGAACAGCCCAACCTGCCGGGGCCCGTCGACCAGCACCCCAACTGGCGCCGCCGCTGGCCAATCCCGGCGGACCGGTTGCTCAGCCAGCCGTATGCCCTGGATCGCCTGCGCCGCCTGGACCGCAGTCGACTATGGAAGGAACACCATGACTGATCTGCTGGCCACGCTGCGATTGCAGTTCCATCGCGGCTTCACCCTCGACGATGCCACCCGCCGGATTCCCTACTTCGCCGCACTGGGCATCACCCACCTGTACGCCTCGCCACTGTTCACCGCGCGGCCCGGCTCCATGCACGGCTACGACGTGCTGGACCCGACGCGCATCAATCCGGAGCTGGGCGGCGAGCCGGCCCTGCATCGCCTGGTGGAGACCCTGCACCAGCACGGCATGGGGCTGATCCTCGACATCGTCTCCAACCACATGGCGGTGGGCGGCAGCGGCAATCCCTGGTGGCTGGACGTGCTGGAATGGGGCGAGGCCAGCCCCTACGCCAAGTTCTTCGACATCCAGTGGCGTTCCCACGACCCGCTGCTGCGCGGCCAGCTGCTGGTGCCCTTCCTGCACACCGACTACGCCGAGGTGCTGCGCGCCGGGGAACTGGTTCTGAAGTACGACGAGGACAGCGGCCGCTTCCACGTCGACCACTACGAACACCGCTTCCCGCTCACCCCCATGTCCTGCGGGCGCATCCTGCGCCATGCCGGACATATCAGCCTGTCCACCCTGGCGGCCCGCTTCACCAGCCTGCCCAAGGGCCAGCGCGGCCGCCAGCGCGCCCAGCTGCTACGCGAGGAGCTGCGCCACCTTTGCGCGGACCCCGAGGTGCGCGCCGCCCTGCAGCGCGGCATGGACGCCTACCGTCCGGACAGCGAGGAAGGCTTCCAGCGCCTGCATGCCCTGCTGGAATGCCAGCATTACCGGCTGGCCAGCTGGCGCACCGCGGCGGACGACATCAACTGGCGGCGCTTCTTCGACATCAACGAACTGGGCGGCCTGCGCGTGGAGCGCGCCGCGGTGTTCGAGGCCACCCACGCCAAGCTGTTCCAGCTGATCGAGCAGGGCCTGATCGACGGCCTGCGCATCGACCACGTGGACGGCCTGGCCAATCCCCGCGCCTACTGCCGGCGCCTGCGCCGGCGCATCGACCGGCTGCGCCCGGACCGCCACCTGCCCATCTACGTGGAAAAGATCCTCGGCGCCGACGAATCCCTGCCCGGCGACTGGGGCGTGGACGGCACCACCGGCTACGAATTCATGAACCAGGTGTCGCTGCTGCAGCATGACCCGGACGGCGAGGCGCCGCTGACCCTGTTCTGGAAGACCACCACCGGCCGCAACCTGGATTTCGAGCAGGAAAGCGTGCAGGCCCGCCAGCTGATGCTGCAGAGCTCCCTGGCCGGCGATCTGGAAAGCGTGGCCCAGGGCCTGCTGCTGATTGCCCGCCAGGACCTGGCCACCCGCGACCTGACCCTGGGCTCCCTGCGCCGGGCGCTGACCGCACTGATCATGCACTTCCCGGTCTACCGCACTTACGCCGGCGCCTGCGGGCGCTCCGCCGAGGACCGGCGGTTCTTCGCCATGGCGCTGGAAGGCGCGCGGCAGAGCCTGCCGGAGGCCGACTGGCCGCTGCTGGAGCACCTGGATCGCTGGCTGGGCGGCCAGCCGCTGCGCGAGCTGCCGCGCGGGCCGGTCCGCAAGCTGCGTCGCAAGGTGCTCACCCGCTTCCAGCAGCTCACCTCGCCGGCGGCGGCCAAGGCCGTGGAGGACACTGCCTGCTACCGCTCCGCCCGCCTGCTGTCGCGCAACGACGTGGGCTTCCACCCCCAGCACTTCTGTGCCCCACCCGAAGACTTCCATGCGGCCTGCCGGGAACGGGCGGCGCGCTTTCCCGACAACCTGCTGGCCACCGCCACCCACGACCACAAGCGCGGCGAGGACACCCGCGCGCGCCTGGCGGTACTGAGCGAACGCCACGACTGGTTCATCGAGCGCGCCGGCACCTGGCTGGAGGAAGCCGAGCCCCTGCGCGGCTACCTGGGCGGCGAGCCGGCGCCCTATCCCGGCGACGAGCTGATGCTCTACCAGACCCTGCTGGCCAGCTGGCCGCTGGACCTGCAAGCGGACGACGCCGAAGGGCTGCGCGCCTACCTGGAGCGTCTGCTGCGCTGGCAGGAAAAGGCCCTGCGCGAGGCCAAGCTGCACAGCGCCTGGAGCGCGCCCAACGCGCCCTACGAGGAAGCCTGCCGCCAGTTCCTGCGGCAACTGCTGGATGCCCCGCTGGGCGCCGGGGTGCGCGCGCAGATCGCCGAGGCCGTCCGGGAACTGGCGCCGGCCGGAGCGCTGAACGGGCTGGTGCAATGCCTGCTGAAGATGACCACCCCGGGCGTGCCCGATCTCTACCAGGGCTGCGAGTTCTGGGATTTCAGCCTGGTGGACCCCGACAACCGCCAGCCGGTGGACTTCGACGCCCGCGAGGCCGCCCTGGCCCGGCCTGTTCCCCTGCCGGAGCTGCTGGCTCACTGGCAGGACGGGCGCATCAAGCAGCGCCTGATCACCGAGGTGCTGAAACTGCGGCAGCGGCTGCCGGCGCTGTTCCGACGCGGCGACTACCAACCCCTGACCCTGACGGGCAGCCATGCCGAGCGAGCCCTGGCCTTCGCTCGGCGCCAGGGCGAGGACTGGATCCTGGTGGTGGTGCCCCGCCTGGTTGCCGGCCTGCTGGACGGTCAGTCCGTTCCGCTGGTGCCGGCGGAACGCTGGGGCGACACCGCCGTCGAACTGCCTGAGGCCCTCGCAGGGGCCCCGCTGACCGCCCTGTTCTCCGCACAGACGCTGACAGCCGGGCGGGATCCTGTGGCGTTGGGAGCTCTGTTGGCGACCTTTCCGGTCGAGATTCTGCATGTTCAGGAGAGGAACCATGAACGAACAGACCATTCGTGAACTGGCCTACCAGATCTGGGAAGCCGAAGGGCGTCCCGAGGGGCAGCAGGAGCGGCACTGGAGCCTGGCCCACAAGCTGGCCAGCGAGGCTGCGCGCCCCGCGGTTGCCGCGCCGGCCGCACGGGTCTCGCGCAGTCGTCCGCGGGCGGCGGACGACGTCCCGGCGCGCCGTTCCGGCGGACGCCAGAAAAAGCCCGAACAACCCCTATGACCACTCAACGCCAGGGAGGGTAACCCATGGCCACGCGCAGAGGACGCCACCGTTCCCGGGTCACCGAGGGCAATCCCTTTCCCCTCGGTGCCACCTGGGATGGTCTGGGCGTCAATTTCGCCCTGTTCTCCGCCCATGCCACCAGGGTGGAACTGTGCCTGTTCGACGACACCGGGCGGCGCGAGATCGAACGCATCGAGCTGCCCGAATACACCAACGAGATCTGGCACGGCTACCTGCCCGACGCGCACCCGGGGCAGATCTACGGCTACCGGGTGCACGGCCCCTACGAGCCGGACGCCGGCCACCGCTTCAACCCCAACAAGCTGCTCATCGACCCCTACGCCAAGCAACTGGTGGGTCGGCTGCAGTGGTCCGAGGCGCTGTTCGGCTACACCATCGGCTCGCCGGACGGCGATCTCAGCTTCGACACCCGTGACAGCGCGCCCTTCGTGCCCAAATGCAAGATCCTCGACCCGGCCTTCACCTGGGGCGAGCACCAGCCGGTGCGCGTGCCCTGGGACCGCATGATCATCTACGAGGCGCATCTGCGCGGTCTGAGCATGCGCCACCCCTCCGTGCCGGAAGCCAAGCGCGGCACCTTCGCCGGCCTGACCCACCCGGACCTGCTCAACTACCTGAAGAAGCTCGGCGTCACCAGCATCGAGCTGCTGCCGGTGCATGCCTTCGTCAATGACCAGCACCTGCTGGACAAGGATCTCAACAACTATTGGGGCTATAACAGCATCGCCTTCTTCGCGCCGCACCCGGCCTACCTGGCCAGCGGCAAGGTCAACGAGTTCAAGGAGATGGCCGCGCGCCTCAACCATGCGGGCTTCGAGCTGATTCTCGACGTGGTCTACAACCACACCGCCGAAGGCAACGAGCTGGGGCCGACCCTGAGCATGCGCGGCATCGACAACGTCAGCTACTACCGGCTGATGCCCGACAATCCGCGCTTCTACGTGAACGATACCGGCACCGGCAACACCCTGGATCTCAGCCATCCCTGCGTGCTGCAGATGGTCACCGACTCGCTGCGCTACTGGGTGACGGAAATGGGCGTCGACGGCTTCCGCTTCGACCTGGCCACCATCCTGGGTCGCTACGCCGAGGGCTTCACCGAGCGCCACAGTTTCCTGGTGGCCTGCCGCCAGGACCCGATCCTCAGCAAGGTCAAGCTGATCGCCGAGCCCTGGGACTGCGGCCCGGGCGGCTACCAGGTGGGCGGTTTCCCGCCCGGCTGGGGCGAATGGAACGACAAGTTCCGCGACTGCGTGCGGGCCTTCTGGCGGGGCGACGACGGCATGCTGCCGGAACTGGCCAGCCGCCTCACCGCCTCGGGCGACCTGTTCAACCAGCGTGGCCGCCGCCCCTACTGCTCGGTGAATTTCGTCACCGCCCACGACGGCTTCACCCTGCGCGACCTGGTCAGCTACAACGAGAAGCACAACGAGGCCAACGGCGAGGACAACCGGGACGGCAACGACAACAACTACTCCTGGAACCACGGCGTCGAAGGCCCCACCGAGGATCCGGACATCTGCGCCCTGCGCCTGCGGCAGATGCGCAACCTGCTGGCTACCCTGTTCTTCGCTCAGGGCACGCCCATGCTGGTGGCGGGCGACGAGTTCGGCCGCACCCAGCACGGCAACAACAACGTCTACTGTCAGGACAACGAGATTTCCTGGGTGGACTGGAACCTGGACGAGGAAGGCCAGCAGCTGCTGGCCTTCACCCGCAAGCTGATCGCCCTGCGCCAGGACTACGCCATGCTGCGCCGCGGCCGCTTCCTGGTCGGCACCTACAACGAGGAGCTGGGGGTCAAGGATGTCTGCTGGCTGGTACCCGACGGCAGCGAGATGACCGAGGACCACTGGCACGACCCCAACGCCCGCTGCCTGGGCATGCTCATGGACGGCCGTGCCCAGCCTACCGGCATCCGCCGCAAGGGCGAGGACGTGACCCTGCTGCTGATCGTCAACGCCCACAACGACGCGGTGAACTTCCGCCTGCCGGAGGTGGCCCAGGGCACCGCCTGGAACTGCCTGGTGGACACCAACCGCCCGGACCTGCGGGGCAACGACATCCACCCGTTCAACAGCGATTTCCTGGTGACCGGCCATTCGCTGCTGCTGATGAAACTGGAGCGCAACGGCAACTGAAGGGCATTGGACCGGCGGCCCCGGCAGACGCGAACCGACCCGCGCCGGGTCAGTCGGACACATAAGGGGGCGGCAACTGCCGTCGCGCGCTTCGTCTCGCGCAGGGAACCCTGGGGCCCGCAAGGGCATTGGTTCCATTCACGCGGAGGAAACCGCCATGAAGATTTCCGAAGTCATGACCCGCAACGTCGAGATCATCCTGCCCGAACAGAGCATGCGGGAAGCCGCCGCCCTGATGCAGCGCATCGACACCGGCGCCCTGCTGGTCCACGAGGGCGATCGTCTGGTGGGCATGCTCACCGACCGCGACATGGTCATCCGTGGCCTGGCCCGGGGCCTGGGGCCGGACACCCCGGTGCGCGAGGTGATGACCGCCAACATCCGCTACTGCTTCGAGGACGAGGACGTCCAGCATGTGGCCCAGAACATGGCCGACATCCAGGTCCGCCGGCTGCCGGTGCTCAATCGCGAGAAGCGCCTGGTGGGTGTGGTGTCCCTGGGCAACATCGCCGCCATCCGCAGCAGCCGCACCAGCGACACCGTGCTGCAGGGTGTCGCCCAGGCGCACTGAAGGGCCTTCAGGGCCAGGGGGTTGAATCATGAAAGCCGTGGTTTTCCATGACGTGGGCGACATTCGCCTGGAGGATGTGCCGGAGCCGACCCTGCAGGCACCCACCGACGCCATCGTGCGCATCACCGCGTCGGCCATCTGCGGCACCGATCTGCACATGGTGCGGGGCACCATGGCCGGCATGCAGCCGGGCACCATCCTCGGCCACGAGGGTGTGGGCATCGTCGAGGCCCTGGGCGAGGACGTGCGCAACCTGCAGATCGGCGACCGGGTGGTGATCGCCTCCACCATCGCCTGTGGCAACTGCGTGTATTGCCGTGCCGGCTACCACTCCCAGTGCGATGTGGCCAACCCCAACGGCCCGGCGGCCGGCACCGCCTTCTTCGGTGGGCCGCAGAGCACCGGCCCGTTCAACGGCATGCAGGCCGAGAAGGTCCGCGTGCCCTTCGCCAACGTGGGGCTGGTCAAGCTGCCCAGCAGCATCAGCGACGACCAGGCGATCCTGATCTCGGACATCTTCCCTACCGGCTACTTCGGCGCCGAACTGGCGGAGATCAAGCCGGGCGACACGGTGGCGGTGTTCGGCTGCGGCCCGGTGGGCCAGTTCGCCATCGCCAGCGCCATGCTGCTGGGCGCCGGCCAGGTCTACGCCATCGACCACCTGGAGGATCGCCTGCGCATGGCCCGCCAGCAGGGCGCGGAGGTGATCAACTTCGACAAGGAGGACCCGGTGGCCACCCTGCGCCGGCTCACCGCCGGCATCGGCGTGGACCGTGCCATCGATGCCGTGGGCGTGGACGCCGAGCAGCCCCACCGGACCGCGCTGCACGGCGACACCGGGCATTTCCGCGAGGAAGTGGCCACGGTGGCGCCGCACACCCACCCGGACGGCGAGAACTGGCACCCCGGCGATGCCCCCAGTCAGGCACTGCAATGGGCCGTGGAAGGCCTGGCCAAGGCCGGCACCCTGTCCATCATCGGCGTCTATCCGGAGCAGGCGCGCAGCTTTCCCATCGGCATGGCGATGATGAAGAACCTGACCATCAAGATGGGCAACTGCCCCCATCGGCGCTACATCCCCAAGCTCATCGAACTGGTGGTCTCGGGGGCGATCGATCCGGCGCAGATCCTCACCCAGATCAAGCCGATGAGCGACGCCATCGCCGCCTTCCAGGCCTTCGACCGACGGGAGAGCGGCTGGGTGAAGGTGGAGCTGCAACCCCAGCGCCAGCAGGGCCGCGGCGGCGACGAGGAGCAGGTGCACAGCGAAGCGCTGCTGGACGACGCCATCGAGGACTCCTTCCCGGCCAGCGATCCACCGGCGATGACGGCGCCCAAGCGATCCTGATGCGAGACACCCGATGAGCCAGATCCGCATCGGCATTTCCGGCTGGCGTTATGCCCCGTGGCGCGGGGATTTCTACCCGGAGGGGCTGGCGCAGAAGAAGGAACTGCACTTCGCCTCGCGGGCGGTGGGCAGCATCGAGATCAACGGCTCCTTCTACGCGCTGCAGACGCCGCAGCGCTACGCCGGCTGGGGTGCCGACACCCCCGACGACTTCGTGTTCAGCGTCAAGGCGCCGCGCTTCATCACCCATGTGCGGCGCCTGCGCGAGGTGGAGGTGCCGGTAGCCAACTTCTTCGCCTCCGGCGTGCTCTGTCTGGAACACAAGCTGGGGGCGGTGCTCTGGCAGTTTCCCCCGAGCTTCCGCTTCGATCCCGAGCAGTTCGCGCATTTTCTCGAGCTGCTGCCCCAGGACGGCGAGGCGGCCCGCGCCTGCGCGCGAGGCTGCGACGCGAGCATGAAACGCAAGGGTTCCTTCGCGTTCGGCCGCGACGGCCCCTTGCGCCACGCCGTGGAGATCCGCAACAGGAGCTTCGTGGACCCGGCCTTCGTGGAGCTGCTGGCACGCCACCGGGTGGCCCTGGTGGTGGCCGATACCGCCGGCAAGTGGCCCTACCAGGAGGACGTGACCGGCGACTTCGTCTACCTGCGCCTGCATGGCGACGAGGAGCTGTACGCCAGCGGCTACAGCGCCGAGGCCCTGGATCGCTGGGCCGAGCGCATCCGCGCCTGGACCCGTGGCGATCAGCCGGACGACGCCCACCTGATTGATCCGCAGCGCCGGATAGCGCACCGCAAGCGCGATGCCTACTGCTACTTCGACAACGACATCAAGGTGCGCGCCCCCTACGACGCGCGCAGCCTGATGGAGCGGCTGGGACTGGCCGAGCATCTGGAGTATGTGCCGGGCCGGCTGGAGGCACGCCCATGAGCCCGCAGACGCTGCGTCACAGCCAGACACCGCCGGTCGGCAGTCTGCGGCTGCTCACCGTCAATACCCACAAGGGCTTCACCGCCCTGAATCGGCGCTTCATCCTGCCGGAGCTGCGCGACGCGGTGCGTACCCTGTCCACCGATCTGGTGTTCCTGCAGGAAGTGCACGGCAGCCACCATCGTCACCCGCTGCGCTGGAAGAACTGGCCGCCGACGCCCCAGTACGAGTTTCTCGCCGACAGCATGTGGTCCGACTATGCCTACGGCCGCAACGCGGTCTATCCGGATGGCGATCACGGCAACGCCCTGCTCTCCAAGTTTCCCATCCTTTCCTGGGAGAACCATGACGTGTCCTTCGGCCGCCACGAGATGCGCGGCCTGCTGCACGCCGAGCTGGACGTGCCGGGCGAACGCGAGGTGCATGCCATCTGCGTGCATCTGGGCCTGCAGGAGCGTCACCGGCAGAAGCAGCTGCGCCTGCTGTGCGAGCTGACCAGCCGGCTCCCTCGGGATGCCACGCTGATCATCGCCGGGGACTTCAACGACTGGCGGCGCAAGGCCGACGGCGTGCTGGCCGAGTGTGGCATGCACGAAGTGTTCAGCCAGCTGCATGGCGCGCCGGCGCGCAGCTTCCCGGCGCGCTGGCCGGTGCTGCCCCTGGACCGGGTGTATCTGCGCAACGCCACCGCCAGGGTGGCCAGGGTGCTGACCCGGCGGCCCTGGTCGCACCTGTCCGACCATGCCCCGCTGGCCGTCGAGGTGCAGCTGTGAGCGCCTGGCGCGGGGGCAATCGGGTGGACCTGCTGGTCAACGGCGAGGAGTACTTCCCGCGCGTGTTCGAGGCCATCCGCCAGGCCCGTCTGGAGGTGCTGATCGAAACCTTCATCATCTTCGAGGACCCCGTCGGCCAGGAGCTGCAGCAGGTGCTGATCGAAGCCGCCGAGCGCGGCGTGCGCATCGACCTGACCGCCGATGGCTACGGCACCGCCGACCTGAGCGAGGACTATATCCAGGCCCTGACCCGCGCCGGGGTGCGGGTCCACCTGTTCGACCCGCGGCCCAGGATGTTCGGCATGCGCACCAACCTGTTCCGCCGCCTGCACCGCAAGATCGTGGTGGTGGACGGGGTGGTGGCCTTCGTCGGCGGCATCAACTTCTCCTTCGACCACCTGGCGGATTTCGGTCCCATGGCCAAGCAGGACTACGCTGTGGAGGTACGCGGTCCGGTGGTGGCGGACATCCACCGGGCCGCGGTGGAGCTGCTGCGCCAGTGCGGCGTGGCGGACCCGGGCTCCGGCCTGCGCGCACGGCCCGGCGCGGCCGGCGACAGCAGCATGCTGCTCGCGGTGCGCGACAACGATGCCCATCAGGACGACATCGAGGACCAGTACATGGCCGCCATTCGCAGCGCGCGCGAGCGGCTGCTGATCGCCAACGCCTACTTCTACCCCGGCTACCGCCTGCTGCGCGAACTGCGCAACGCCGCCCAGCGGGGCGTGGAGGTAACCCTGATCCTGCAGGGACAGCCTGACATGCGCTGGGTCTGGGCGCTGAGTCGCCTGCTTTACGACTATCTGCTGCGCGACGGGGTGAGCATTCGCGAATACTGCGAGAAGCCGCTGCACGGCAAGGTGGCGCTGGTGGACGGCGACTGGGCGACCGTGGGCTCCAGCAACCTGGACCCGCTGAGCCTGTCGCTGAATCTGGAGGCCAACCTGTTCATCCGCGATCCGGCGTTCAACCAGCGCCTGTATCAGCACCTCAGCGAACTGGCCCGGACCCGCTGCAGGCCGGTGACCCGCCAGGTGCTGCGCCGTGGCTACTGGTGGCGGGCACCGCTGATGTTCCTGGGCTACCACGCGGCGCGCCACTTCCCCGCCGTGGTGGGCTGGTTCCCGGCCCACCGGCCTCGGCTGGCCACCGCCGCGCCGGAAACGCCGCATACCGTGGCCTGCGGGCCCGGCAAGCCATGAGCGCTGGCATACCGCGTCGGCGCCTGCTGCGGCGGCTGTTCACCATAGCGCTGGTCAGCGTGGTCGTCGTGCTGCTGTTCAACCTGGTACGTAACGTGGACTGGCGCGAGGTCTGGCAGGCGCTGCGCGGCTACAGCCTGCCCACCCTGCTGGCCGGCCTTGGCATGGTGCTCGCCAGTTACCTGCTGTTCGCCAGCTTCGACCTGCTCGGACGCCGCTACACTGGCCACAGACTGCCCACGCGACAGGTGCTGCGGGTCGCCTTCGTCTGCTACTCCTTCAACCTCAACCTGGGCTCCTGGGTCGGCAGCGTGGCCATGCGCTACCGGCTGTATTCCCGACTGGGGCTGGATCTGCCCACCATCACCCGGATTCTGAGCGCCAGTCTGGTGACCAACTGGCTGGGCTGGCTGCTGGCCGGTGGCCTGGTGTTTACCCTGGGCCTGCTGGATCTCCCCGAACACTGGCGCCTGGGCACCCATGGATTACGTATCGTTGGCATACTTATGCTGCTGGTGGCTGGCTTCTATCTGGCCGCCTGCCGCTTCGCCCAGCGGCGCACCTGGCACTGGCGCGCCCACCGCGTCACCCTGCCCTCGCTGCGCTTCGCCGCCACCCAGGCGGCCATGGGCGCCGCCAACTGGTGCCTGATGGCGGCGCTGATCAACCTGCTGCTGCCCGAACAGGCCAGCCTCATGGCCGTGCTGGGCATCCTGGCGATCAGCGCCATTGCCGGGGTGGTGACCCACATACCCGCCGGCCTGGGGGTGCTGGAAGCCATCTTCATCGCCCTGCTGCAGCACCAGATGGCACCCAGCGCCATCCTCGCCGCGCTGATCGGCTACCGGGCCCTGTACTTCCTGCTGCCTTTGGCCGTGGCCTGTCTGGTCTACCTGCTGATCGAACGTCGCGTGTCCCTGCGCACGCCGCCCATGCAGCGTTCATCTGGATGATGACAATCCGCCATATCCCCTGAATTATCAGGGGCATAGAGCCAGGGAGGTTCCAGCAACTCCCGAATGACTGACGCCCGGATGCACCAGCCATTCCCCAGACGACAAGGTGCATCGTGGTTTTCAGTTTCCAGCAGAAGTTGGTCGCTTCCCTGTCCGGCCTGTTGTTGCTCGCCTGCGCAACCCTGGCTGGCCTTTCCATCCATGGTCTCAAGGATGAAACCCGTCAGAACCTGGCGGTCCAGGTGTCCGCCACCCTGGATCGGGCCCAGGGCATCATCGACGCCTGGGTTACCGGCAAGGCGGAGATCATCCGCGCCACCGCCCACCACCTGCCCCGGGACAAGGGCACCTACGGCAGTTACCTGACCCTCGACCGTGTGGCCGGCGGTTTCGACCTGGTATATGTGGGCAGCGCGCTCGGCGAGATGCTGCAGTCCAATCCGCCGTCGGTGCAGCGTCCCGACTACGACCCGCGCAAGCGCCCCTGGTATCAGCAGGCGCAGCAACAGAACGGCCTGATCATCACCGCACCCTACCCGCGCGCCAGTACCGGCGAGATGGTCATTACCTTCGCCACACCGCTGGTCAATGGCGTGGAGGGCGTGGTGGCCGGTGACATTCCCCTGACCCGGGTGATCCAGACGCTGCTGAGCCTGGAAACCCGCTGGAAATCCGAGCTGTGGCTGGTCGGCAGCGACGGCAGGCTGCTTGCCCACCCGTAGGCCGAACGCGTCGGTACCCCGGTCGCCGAGCTGTACCGCGGCCAGGGCAAGGCGTTCGGGCGTCTGGACTATGTGCGCTACGGCGAACACGACTGGCTGATGTCCGCCGTGCAGTTGCCCGCCCTGGGCTGGACCGTGATGCTGCTGGTGGACCGCGAGGACGCCATCGCTCCACCAACCGCCTGACCTGGCAGCTGCTGCTTGGCAGCCTGCTGGTGCTGGCCCTGGCCGTGGCGGTGATCATCGTGCTAGTGCGCTACTTCAGCCGGCCGCTGGAAGCCCTGACCCGTTCTCTGGACCGCCTGGCCACCGGCGAGCTGACCGAGCGCAGCCACGTGGCCAGCCACGACGAGTTCGGCCGCATCAGCCAGGCGTTCAACCGCCATGCCGAGGAACTGCAGGACATCATTCGCAACCTGATGCAGCTGTCCGGCAGTCTGATGCGCAGCGCCGACGAAGGCTCCGACCACGCCCAGCGCACCCTGCGGGGCGTGAACGACCAGCAGCGCGAGCTGAGCCAGCTCAGCGAGGCGGTGGCGCAGATGTCCCTGGCCTCCGCCGAGATCGCCCGCAGCGCGGAACAGAGCGCCGATTCTGCCGAGGAAGGCGTCAAGGCCACCGACGAGGGCCTCAGGCTGGTGGAGCAGAATCGCAACGGCGTGAACCAGCTGTCCCGCCAGGTGGTGGAAAGCGCCCGCAAGATGGGCAGCCTGGCCGAACAGGTGGAACAGATCCGCGGCTTCCTGAGCGCCATCGACACCATCTCCGAACAGACCAACCTGCTGGCCCTCAACGCCGCCATCGAGGCGGCGCGCGCCGGCGAGCACGGTCGCGGTTTCGCCGTGGTGGCCGACGAGGTGCGCACCCTGTCCAGGCGCACCCAGGACGCCACCCGCCAGATCGAGGACATGATTCACCCGCTCGAAGGCGCCACCGAACAGTCGCTGCACTTCATGCGCCAGTGCGAAAGCACCGCCGAGGAGTGCGTGGGCCACGCCACCGCCGCCTATGAACAGCTGCAGCACATCCACCAGGCCAACGGCCGCATCAGCCTGATGACCGAGCAGATCGCCAGCGCGGTGGAGGAACACCACCGCATGTCCGACGAGATCAACCGCAACTCCACGCAGATTCGCCAGCTGTCGGACGAGTTCGCCCAACTGGCCCAGGACAACTTCCAGCAGGCGCGCGGCCTGAAGCACGAGGCCGAAGAGCTGCAGAACAACCTGCGCAGCCACTTCAAGGCATAAGGCCACTCAGGGAACGGGAGCGACTTCAGTCGCGCGTTGCTGGCTGCGGCTCGCCCAGGCGCATCGCGGCTGAAGCCGCTCCCACAGGAAGCTGCTCAGCCAACCGGCTTGAGCATCAGGCTGCCCAGCGGCGGCAGGTTGAGCACCACCGACTGGGCTTCGCCATGGCTGCCCTCCTCCTCGCTCAGCCGCTCGCCCCGGCTGCCGGCTCCGGAGCCGGCGTACAGGTCGTCGTCGCTGTTGAGGAGCACCTGCCAGCGGCCCGGCAGTGGCACACCGATGCGATAGTTCTCGCGGGGCACCGGGGTGAAGTTGTGTACCACCAGCAGCGGCAGGCCCTGTTGGTCGAGACGTAACCAGGCATACACGCTATTGCTGTGATCGTCGCCGATCACCCAGCGAAACCCGGAGCTGTGGCCATCCAGCTGGTGCAGCGCCGGCTCCTCCCGGTGCAGACGGTTGAGCGCGCGCACCAGGCTCTGCACGCCGACATGATCGCCATAGCGCAGCAGGTACCAGTCCAGCTCCTGGTCATGGTCCCATTCGCGCCACTGGCCGAACTCGCAGCCCATGAACAGCAGCTTCTTGCCCGGGTGGGTCCACATGAAGCTGAGGAACAGGCGCAGGTTGGCGAACTGCTGCCAGCGATCGCCGGGCATCTTGTCCAGCAGCGAGCGCTTGCCGTGCACCACCTCGTCATGGGAGATGGGCAGGATGAACTGCTCGGAGAAGGCGTAGAGCAGCCCGAAGGTCAGCTCGTCGTGGTGGTAGCGGCGGTTGATCGGGTCCTCGGCGATGTAGCGCAGGCTGTCGTGCATCCAGCCCATGTTCCACTTGTAGGCGAAGCCCAGGCCGCCCTCCTGGGTCGGCCGGCTGACCCCCGGCCAGGCGGTGGATTCCTCGGCGATCACCAGCGCGCCGGGCACCTCCAGCTTCACCACATCGTTGAGGTGGCAGAGGAAGTCGATGGCCTCCAGGTTCTCGCGGCCGCCGTGGCGGTTGGGAATCCATTCCCCCGGCTCCCGGGAGTAGTCGCGGTAGAGCATCGAGGCCACCGCGTCCACACGCAGCCCGTCCACATGGAAGGTGCGCAGCCAGTGCAGCGCCGAGGCGAGCATGAAGCCGTGCACCTCGGTGCGCCCTAGGTTGTAGATGTAGGTGTCCCAGTCGCGGTGGAAGCCCTCGAACGGGTGGGCGTACTCGTACAGGGCCGTGCCGTCGAAGCGTCCCAGGCCGTGGTCGTCGGTGGGGAAATGCGCCGGTACCCAGTCGAGGATCACGCCGATGCCGGCCCGGTGGCAGGCGTCCACGAAGGCGGCGAACTCCTCCGGCGTGCCATGCCGGGCAGTGGGCGCGAACAGGCCCAGCGGCTGGTAGCCCCAGGAACCGCCGAAAGGGTGCTCCATGATCGGCAGCAGCTCGACATGGGTGAAGCCCATGTCCAGCACGTAGGGGATCAGCTGCTCGGCCAGCTCGCCCCAGCTCAGCTGGCGGCCGTCCCGTTCCTCGTGACGCCGCCAGGAGCCGACATGCACCTCGTAGATGGACAGGGGCTGGTCGTGGGCCTGGCGCCGCGGGCGCTGCTCCAGCCAGTCGGCGTCGCCCCAGCGGTAATTCAGCGGCGCGGTCACCACCGAGCCGGTGGCCGGCGGGCACTCGCTGAAGCGCGCCAGCGGGTCGGCCTTCAGTGGTAGCAGGCCCTCCTGGCCGAGGATCTCGTACTTGTAGACCTCGCCCGGCTGCAGGCGGGGAATGAACAGCTCCCACACCCCGGCGGGATGGCGCAGGCGCATGGGATGTCGACGTCCGTCCCAGGCGTTGAAGTCGCCGACCACCGAGACCCGCCGGGCATTGGGCGCCCAGACGGCGAAGCGCACGCCGTCCACGCCCTCGTGCCGCGCCGGCTGGGCGCCGAAGACCTCGCCGAGCTGGCGGTGGTTGCCCTCGCTGAACAGGTAGATGTCCAGATCGCCCAGCAGCGGGCCGAAGGCATAGGGATCCTCGGTTTCCTGCACGGCATCGCCCGGCCAGTGGATGCGGTAGCGGTAGGCACAGGGTGGCTCCACGCGCAGGCAGAAGAGGCCCGGGTGGGGCTGGGTCATCTCGCCGATGAGTTCGCCGTCGGCGGCTTCGCCGGGCGCGGCGCGCAGCAGCTCGACACGTTCGGCGCCGGGCAGCCAGGCGCGGACGAAAAGGCCGTCACCGTCCCGGTGCGGGCCCAGGAAGGCGAACGGGTTGCCATGCTCGCCCTGCTCCAGGGCCTCGATGGCGGCACGTTCGGTGGCGCGCTGCGCGGCGGGGGCCAGGTCAGTCATGGGGTTTCTCCAGAAGCGGGCTGCACAGATCGACCAGTCCGTGCAGCGGAACCTCCAGCCAGTCGGGCCGGTAACGCGCTTCGTAGCGTAGTTCGTATGCGGCCTTCTCGATGCCGAACAGCGCCAGGGCGGCCGCTTCGCCCCCCTCCTCGCGCCAGGCGTGGGGCAGTTCCGCCGCCGCCCGCCGATAGCCGTCCAGGAAGGCGCTGCGCGACTCCTGCAGGTAGCGGCCGGCGATGTCGCGGCGGGCGCGCGCCGCCTCCTCGGAGCTGTCGCTGCCCTGAGCGTTGCGCATGGCCAGCGCGGCCGCATAGTCGAAAGACCGCAGCACCCCGGTGATGTCCTTGTAGGGGCTGTGCTTGGCGCGCCGCTCCTCCAGGCTGCGCTCCGGCTCGCCCTCGAAGTCGATCAGGTAGGCATCGCCGCCTACCACCAGCACCTGTCCCAGGTGCAGGTCGCCATGCACGCGCATCACCAGCCCGCCGGCCACCTGGCGAGCCAGCGTCTGCACCCGCGCCTGCAGGGCCTCGCTCTGCTCGCTCAGCCAGGCGGCCTCGGCACGCACCTCGGCCGGCAGCTGGCTGCGCTGGCTGTCGAGCAGCTGCAGCGCCTCGCGCAACTGGCGGGCGATGTCCGCGCCCCAGGCCTCGCACAGGGCGTCGTCGGCGGTTCGCGTCGCGAAGGCCGGATCCTCGGTGGGACGGGCCAGCACCTGGTGCATTTCGCCCAGGCGCCGGCCCAGCATGTGGGCGAAGGCCTCCAGCTCCTCCAGGGCGCCGAACTGGTTCTCCTGGGTGGATATACCGCCGGCCAGCTCGTCGCGGATGGCGCGCTCCAGGTTGCTCAGCGTCCAGTTCCAGGCGTCACCCTGACTCTCCAGATAGCCCTGCAGCAGCATCAGCGTGTGCGGATTGCCATCGGCATCGGTGCGCCGCACCTCGCCCAGCAGCGGCGCGATATGGGGGAAGCCCTGCTCGGTGAGGTAGCCGCCCATCTCGGCTTCCGGGTGCACGCCGGGGCGGATGCGGCGGATCACCTTGAGCACCATGCGCTCGCCGATGCGGATCGAGCTGTTGGACTGCTCGCTGCTCATGGGCTCGATGGGCTCGTCGTCGATCATCTCCAGCTCGGCCAGCTTCGCCGTGCCCTCGAAGTGCAGGCGGCACTTGCGCCAGTCCATTTCCCGCTGTTCGCGCAGGGCGGTCAGTACCTGGCGGGTGAATTCCGGCAGGCTCACCGCGTCGGTGAGCAGCCCCACCTCCTGGCGTCGCCGCAGGCGGCACAGGGTCAGCGCCTGGGACAGAGCGGAAACACCCGGCCCGTCGCCGACGAAGGCCAGCGGCAGCTGGTAGTGCACCGGGCCTTCGTCGCTCTCCACTTCCACTTCGCACAGCGCCAGGCGGTTGGGCAGCAGGGACAGCAGATAGATCAGCCGCACTCTGCCCTCGGCGCCGCCGGCGAACCAGCGACGCTTGGCCAGGTAGGTGGGCAGGATCTCGCTTTCCAGGGTGTCGCGCAGGGGCGCTTCGACCAGCTCGTGCAGGTCGCGCTTGATCACCAGGGTCATGAGTTCGGGCATCCGCTCGAGGGCCGGCTGGTGCCAGGCGGGCATCTGGGTGGCATCGGCCAGCAGGAACCAGTAGAAGCCGTACGGCGGCAGGGTCAGCAGGTAGGGCAGCTCGCCGATGGGCGGGAAGGCCGAACCGCCGAGCATCTCCACCGGCACCTTGCCGCCGTAGGCGGACAGCTCCAGCTCGGCGGCCTGGGCGGCGCGGGACAGGTTGGCCACGCAGAGGATGATCTCGTGCCTGCCGTCCACCCCGGTGTACTCGCGCAGGTAGGCGAGGATGCGCCGGTTGCTGGGCGCCAGCATCTTCAGGGTGCCGCGGCCGAAGGCCTTCTGCTGCTTGCGCACCGCCAGCATGCGCCGTGTCCAGTTGAGCAGCGAGTGGGCGTCGCGCAGCTGGGCTTCCACGTTGACGCTCTGGTAGCCGTACAGCGGGTCCATGATCGGCGGCAGCACCAGGCTGGCCGGATCGGCGCGGGAGAAGCCGCCGTTGCGGTCGCTGCTCCACTGCATGGGGGTGCGCACGCCGTCGCGGTCGCCCAGGTAGATGTTGTCGCCCATGCCGATCTCGTCGCCATAGTAGAGAGTCGGCGTGCCGGGCATGGAGAGCAGCAGGCTGTGCAGCAACTCGATGCGCCGGCGGTCGCGCTCCACCAGCGGCGCCAGACGGCGGCGGATGCCCAGGTTGAGGCGTGCGCGGCGGTCGGCGGCGTAGACGTTCCAGAGATAGTCCCGCTCGTGGTCGGTGACCATCTCCAGGGTCAGCTCATCGTGGTTGCGCAGGAAGATCGCCCACTGACAGTTCTCGGGAATCTCCGGCGTCTGGCGGAGAATGTCGGTGATCGGATAGCGATCCTCCTGGGCGATGGCCATGTACATGCGCGGCATCAGCGGGAAGTGGAAGGCCATGTGGCATTCATCGCCCTCGCCGAAATACGGTCGGGTGTCCTCCGGCCACTGGTTGGCCTCGGCCAGCAGCATGCGGTCCGGGTAGTTGGCGTCGATCTCGGCGCGGATCTGCTTCAGCACCTCGTGGGTTTCCGGCAGGTTCTCGTTGTTGGTGCCGTCGCGCTCGATCAGGTAGGGAATGGCGTCCAGACGCAGGCCGTCGATGCCCAGGTCCAGCCAGAAGCGCATGATGCTGAGCACGCCGCGCAGCACCATGGGATTGTCGAAGTTCAGGTCCGGCTGGTGGGAATAGAAGCGGTGCCAGTAGTACTGCCTGGCCACCGGGTCCCAGGTCCAGTTGGAGGTCTCGGTGTCGATGAAGATGATCCGCGTGCCCTGGTACTTCTGGTTGGTGTCCGACCACACATAGAAGTCCCGCATGCGCGAGCCCTTGCGGGCCAGCCGGGCGCGCTGGAACCAGGGGTGCTGGTCGGAGGTGTGGTTGATGACCAGCTCGGCGATCACCCGCAGGCCGCGGCGGTGCGCCTCGTCGATGAAGCGCCGCACCGTGGCCAGGTCGCCATAGTCCGGATGCACCGCGCGGTAGTCGGAAATGTCGTAGCCGTCGTCACGGCGTGGCGAGGGGTAGAACGGCAGCAGCCAGATGGTGTTCACCCCCAGGCTGGCGATGTAGTCCAGACGCTCGATCAGCCCCTGGAAGTCGCCGATGCCGTCGCCGTTGGCGTCGTAGTAGGACTTCACGTGCACCTGGTAGATGACGGCGTCCTTGTACCAGAGCGGGTCGTTGATGAAGGCTGCCGGACGCGGTCTTTTCGGTCGTCTGGCCATGGAGTCACCTGCCGTGGGGGCGGATGCGCCAGATGCCGAACGGCAGCCCCCAGGGTTCGATGCGCATCCACTGGCGCTTGCCGTGCCAGGTCCAGCGCTTGCCGGTCATCAGGTCCTCACCGTCCAGGGCGGCTTCGTCCGGCAGGCCGAACTCCCACAGCGGAATCTCGAACTCGCCCTCCTGGGCATGGAACGGGTCCAGGCTGATGGCCACCAGCACGAAGTTGGACAGGTCCTCGGTGTGCTTGCCGAAGTAGAGGATGTTGTCGTTCCACACGTTGTAGGGCTTGAAGCCGAGGTGCGTCTGCAGCGCCGGGTTGTTGCGGCGGATCAGGTTCAGGCGGGCGATCTCCGCCACGATGTTGCCGGGCTGGCGGTAGTTGCGCGGCCTGATCTCGTACTTCTCCGAGTGCAGGTACTCCTCCTTGCCCGGGATCGCCTCGCTCTCGCACAGCTCGAAGCCGGAGTACATGCCCCACAGCCCCGAGCCCATGGTGGCCAGGGCGGCGCGGATCAGGAAGCCCGGCCGCCCGGAGCTCTGCAGGAAGAAGGGGTTGATGTCCGGGGTGTTGACGAAGAAGTTCGGCCGGTAGCACTCGCGCCAGGGACTCTCGTTCAGTTCGCTGAAGTACTGGGCCAGCTCGCGCTTGGTGTTGCGCCAGGTGAAGTAGCTGTAGCTCTGGCTGAAGCCCACCTTGCCCAGGCGCGCCATCATCGCCGGGCGGGTGAAGGCCTCGGAGAGGAAGATCACCTCCGGGTACTGGCCGCGGATGTCGGCGATCAGCCATTCCCAGAACGGCAGCGGCTTGCTGTGCGGGTTGTCGACCCGGAACAGGGTCACGCCCTGCTCCACCCAGTAGGCCACCACGTCGCGCAGCGCCTGCCACAGGCCGGGCTGGGCGCCTTCGGCGTAGAAGTCGACGTTGACGATGTCCTCGTATTTCTTGGGCGGGTTTTCCGCGTAGCGCAGGCTGCCATCCGGACGCCAGTTGAACCATTCCGGGTGCTCGCGCAGCCACGGGTGGTCCGGCGAGCACTGGATGGCGAAATCCAGTGCCACCTCCAGGCCCAGGGAACGCGCCACGCTGACCAGCTCGCGAAAGTCCTCCAGCGTGCCCAGCTGCGGGTGGATGGCGTCGTGGCCGCCCTCCTCCCCACCGATGGCGTAGGGACTGCCGGGGTCGTCCGGCTCCGCGGTGAGGCTGTTGTTGCGCCCCTTGCGGTTGGTGCGGCCGATGGGGTGGATGGGCGGGAAATACACCACGTCGAAGCCCATGGCGACGATTTCCGGCAGCCGTCCGATCACATCGCGGAAGGTGCCGTGGCGCCGCGGATCGTCGGTCACCGAGCGGGGAAACAGCTCGTACCAGCTGGCGAACTGGGCCAGCGGCCGCTCCACCTCCAGCGGGTACTCGATGCTGCGCAGCCGGAAGGAACGCTCGCTGGTGTCCGCCATCACCTGGCGGGTCTGGTCGTCGAGCAGCAGCGCCACCCGGGCGTCCTGCTCCTCGGTCTGTTCCAGCAGGGCGATGAGCGAGCGCAGCTGCTCGGCCTGCTGGCCGTTGGCGCGGTTGATGGCGCCCTGCAGATGGCGGCGCCCCTCCTCCAGCTCCAGGTCCAGGCGCAGGCCGGCGGCGTGCTTCTTCTGCAGCTCGCTGCAATAGGTGCCGTAGTCATCCCACCAGGCCTCGATGGCGAACACCAGGCGCCCGGTCTCGCCCGGCACCAGGCGCGCCTGCCAGTGGTCGTTGCCCAGCAGGGTCATGGGCAGGCTGTGCCAGTCGGAGCGGTCGGCGTGCCGCCACAGCAGTTCGGCCGCCATCAGTTCGTGGCCGTCGGTGAAGATCACCGCGTCGAAGGTTACCGGCTGGCCGACGGTGGCCTTGGCGGCGAAGCGACCGCCCTCCACCACCGGCTCGACACTCTCGATGGCGATGCGTGGCAGGGTCAGGGCCTCCTGGAGACCGACCCTGCCGCTCAGGCGCCAGGATGCAGCGAAAGGCTTGTCCAGCATCGACGTCGATTCCTTGCCGCCAGGGATGCGCCGGCCATGGGGCCGGGTCCTATTACCGAGCCCGGGAGGGCCGGGAAAGTTCAGGCAGGCCGGCGGGCCGCCGCTGCCCGTATACTCATCGGCCTTCGACTGCCGGGATGCCGTATATGCCCACGCCGCTTGCCAACCTGTACCGCCATGCCATCGATGCGCAGGGCTTCGTTTCCGATCCGGCCCAGTGGCAGGCCATCGAGCTGCTGGACGATTGCCTGCGCGCGCTGCACGCCGGCGAGGCGGCCTGCGGCATCTACCTGTGGGGCCCGGTGGGCCGCGGCAAGACCTGGCTGATGGACCGCTTCCACCAGACCCTGCAGCTGCCGTCGCGCCGCCAGCACTTCCACCACTTCATGCGCTGGGTGCACCGGCGCCTGTTCCAGCTCACGGGCACCGCCGATCCCCTGCAGGCCCTGGCGGACGAGCTGAGCGCCGAGGTGCGCGTGCTGTGCTTCGACGAGCTGTTCGTCAGCGACATCGGTGATGCCATCCTGATCGGCGGCCTTTTCCAGAAGCTGTTCGACAACGGCCTGATCCTCATCGCCACCTCCAACCAGCCGCCATCGCAGCTGTACGCCGACGGCTTCAACCGCGAGCGCTTCCTGCCGACCATCGCCGCCATCGAACGGCACATGCAGGTGCTGTCCCTGGACGGCGGCCAGGACCACCGCCTGCACCCCGGCGCACCCTGCCAGCGATACTGGGTGCGCGAGCCGCAGCAGTCCTCCGCCTTCCCGGAGCTGTTCGCGGCGCTGGTCGAGGGCGCAGCCGCCGAGCCGGCGCCGCTGGAGGTCAACGGACGACTGCTGGAAGTGGTGTCGCGCAGCAACCGCATCCTCTGGAGCAGCTTCTCCGCCCTGTGCGAAGCACCCTGGGCGGCACAGGACTACATCGTCCTCTGCGACCGCTACTACGCCATCCTGCTGAGCGAGGTGCCGACGCTGGGCGGCGAGCAGCGTGCCGCCCGCATCGCCCGCGGCACCGAGGACGCCGCCGAGCGCGTGGTGGCCGGCGACCGCCAGCTGCCGGCCCTGGCCCCCCACGATGATGCGGTACGCCGCTTCATCGCCCTGGTGGACGAGTGCTACGACCGCGGTGTGCCGCTCTACATCGAGGCGGAAGTACCGCTGGAGCGACTGTACGAGAAGGGTTTCCTGGCCTTTCCGTTCCGCCGGACGGTGAGCCGGTTGAGGGAGATGCAGCTGGAGCGCTTCGGGCGCTAAAC
>DATGNS010000238.1:0-3220 GCA_035306625.1 Pseudomonas sp.
GGCCTTGTAGGCCTCGAGGATCGGCATGCCGGCGATCGGCGACTTGGGATCGGTCTTGGCCGCCGGGTTGACCACGTCGTTGGCGCCGAGCACCAGCACCACATCGGTCTGACCGAACTCGGAGTTGATGTCCTCCATCTCGAACACCTGCTCGTAGGGCACTTCGGCCTCGGCGAGCAGCACGTTCATGTGCCCGGGCATGCGGCCGGCCACGGGGTGGATCGCGTACTTCACGGTCACGCCGCGGTGGGTCAGCTTCTCGGCCAGTTCCATCAGCGCGTGCTGGGCGCGGGCCACGGCCAGGCCGTAGCCGGGCACGATCACCACGCTGTCGGCATTGGTCAACAGGAAGGCGGCGTCATCGGCGGAGCCGGACTTCACGCTGCGTTGTACCTGCTCGCCCGCGGCACCGCCGCCGGCTTCGGCGCCGAAGCCGCCGAGGATCACGTTGAAGAACGAGCGGTTCATCGCCTTGCACATGATGTAGGAGAGAATCGCGCCCGAAGAGCCGACCAGCGAACCGGCGATGATCAGCATCGAGTTGTTCAGCGAGAAGCCGATGCCGGCCGCCGCCCAGCCCGAGTAGCTGTTGAGCATGGATACCACCACCGGCATGTCGGCGCCGCCGATGGGGATGATGATCAGCACGCCGATGACGAAGGCCAGGGCCACCAGGATGGCGAAGGCGCTGACGTCGCCGGTGAAGGTGTACACCAGGCCCAGGCCGATGATCACCAGCCCTATCACCAGATTGAGCAGGTGCTGGCCCTTGAAGACCACCGGCGCACCCTGGAACAGGCGGAACCTGTACTTGCCGGACAGCTTGCCGAAGGCGATCACCGAACCGGAGAAGGTGATGGCACCGATGGCGGCACCCAGGAACAGCTCCAGACGGTTACCGGCCGGAATCGGGTCGGTGATGGCGGCGACGATGCCCAGCGACTGCGGCTCGGCCACCGCGGCAATGGCGATGAACACCGCGGCCAGACCGATCATGCTGTGCATGAAGGCCACCAGCTCGGGCATCTTGGTCATCTCCACGCGCCTGGCCATGATCGTGCCGGCGGTGCCGCCGATCAGCAGGCCGACGATCACGTAACCGATGCCCTGGGTGGCCAGCTCGCTGCTCAGCTTGAAGATCAGGGCCACGGTGGTCAGCACGGCGATGGCCATGCCCACCATGCCGAACAGGTTGCCCCGCCGCGAGCTGGTGGGGTGGGAGAGTCCCTTGAGCGCCTGGATGAAACACACCGAGGCGATCAGGTAGAGAAGGGTGATCAGGTTCATGCTCATGGCTTACTTCTCCACCTGGGCCTTCGGGGCCTTCTTCTTGAACATTTCCAGCATGCGGCGGGTGACCAGGAAGCCGCCGAACACATTGACCGCGGCCAGCGCCACGGCCAGGGTGCCCATGGCCTGACCCAGCGGGGTGGTGGTGAGGGCGGCGGCCAGCATGGCGCCGACGATCACGATGGCGGAAATGGCATTGGTCACCGCCATCAGCGGGGTGTGCAGGGCCGGGGTGACGTTCCAGACCACGTGGTAACCCACGTAGATGGCGAGAACGAAGATGATCAGGTTGTAGATACCGTCGGAAATCAGGTCCATGTCCGTGTCCCCTTAGCCGTTCTTGCGCACGATCTCGCCGTCCCTGCACATCAGGCAGGCGGCGACGATGTCGTCTTCGAGGTTGAGGTGGAACTGGCCGTCCTTGTCGATGACCAGCTTGAGGAAGTCGAGCAGGTTGCGGGCGTACAGTGCCGAGGCGTCTGCTGGTACGAGTGCGGGCAGGTTGGTGTGGCCGACGATGGTCACGCCGTGCCTGACCACCACGCGATCGGCTTCGGTCAGCGGGCAGTTGCCGCCCTGGGCGGCGGCCAGGTCGACGATCACCGAACCGGGCTTCATGGCCTGCACGGTCGCTTCCTGCAGCAGCACCGGGGCCTTGCGACCCGGAATCAGCGCGGTGGTTATGATGATGTCGGCCTGCTTGGCACGCTCGTGCACTGCCCTGGCCTGGCGCTCCATCCAGGATTGCGGCATGGGTCGGGCGTAACCGCCGACGCCCTGGGCGCATTCGCGCTCTTCATCGGTCTCGAAGGGCACGTCGACGAACTTGGCGCCGAGGGATTCGATCTGCTCCTTTACCGCCGGGCGCACGTCGGAGGCTTCGATCACCGCACCCAGGCGCTTGGCTGTGGCGATGGCCTGCAGGCCGGCGACGCCGGCGCCGAGGATCAGCACGCGAGCAGCCTTCACGGTGCCGGCGGCGGTCATCAGCATGGGCATGAAGCGCGGGTAGTGGTTGGCGGCGAGCATTACCGCCTTGTAGCCGGCAATGTTGGCCTGGGAGGAGAGGACATCGAGGCTCTGCGCCCGGGAGGTGCGCGGCGCGGCTTCCAGGGCGAAGGCGGTGATGCCCCGGCGTGCCATGCGGGCGATGGTGTCGCTGTTGAAGGGATCCAGCATGCCGAGCAGCACGGCGCCGGGTTTCATCTGCGCCAGTTCGTCTTCGCTGGGAGCCAGCACCTTGAGCACCAGGTCGGCGCCCAGGGCGTCTTGAGCCGATCCGATCCGCGCACCGGCCTGTTCGTAGGCACTGTCCGGGATGCTGGCGGCGTCGCCGGCGCAAGCTTGAACGGTTACCTGGTGCCCCTGGCTGACCAGTTTCTTCACGGTCTCGGGGGTGGCAGCCACCCGGGTCTCGCCCTGGTGGGTTTCGAGGGGAATGCCGATGAGCACTTCCGTTCTCCTTGGTCGTTGTTCTTGTGCGGCCGCATCCGAAGATGCCCTCTCCGAAGGTAGTAGGTTGGGGAGGGCGCGGCATTTTGCAGGGGAACCAGAAGGGCTTCAATGTTTTTGAAGTTAAACTTAGCAGTGACTACAAGTTATTTTATGACCATTCAGTTCTTGCCGGTCATCAACAATTTCTTGTGTTTTTCAAGTGCATTCAGGCGGAAATCATCGGAATTTCGAGGGTGGCACGCGGTAGGACGAGTCGTTTGGTCGAGCGTATGTAGTGTTCGAAGGGCATTGCTACATGGTGTGCAAGCCTGTGCATTGTGGCTTGCCGCTGGCTCGCCTAGGATTGCGGCAATCGCCTGATACAAGGAATCACGCATATGGCCGGGGCCGTCGCATTCAACTGGTCTGATCCGCTGCTGCTGGACGCTCAATTGAGCGAAGAAGAGCGGCTGATCCGAGACACTGCTGCCCGTTT
>DATGNS010000239.1:0-13529 GCA_035306625.1 Pseudomonas sp.
CACTTCAAGCTGTAGTCGTACGGATTTTCCGGCTGACGGATGAAGTATTGATCGATCTCGCCGCCGTCTTCGATCCGGCCGACCATCGAGAACATGCCGTATAACGGGCTGTCGAGCTCGCCGGCCATGTCGCCCGTCACGTAGACGACCGGCAGCAGGTCCTTGTGATAGATCGTATGCTCCCACTCCCGCTCCGAGACGTCGACGATCTCCGCGAGCGGCACGAGATTGCCGCCGCGGCCCGCGACCCTCAGCATCAGCAAGCTGTCGAGATCCGCCTTGTCCGCGACCGGCAGCTCGAGCCTGACGGGAATCGGGTTGCGCTGATGGGCGTCGTGCAGGTAGACGACGTCCTCGCCGCGCAGCGCCGCGTCGAGCGCCGCGACGACGCTCGCCTGCGGCACGCCGAGGAGCGCCGCCTTCTGCCGGTCCACGTCGACGACGATGCGCCGCGCCGGCGCCTCGACGCTCGTATCGGTGTCGACGATGCCTGCCGTCGACTGGAAGAGCTCGTGCACGGCGGCCGCGACCCGCTGCTGCCCGCCGTAGTCCGGCCCGTAGATCTCGGCAACGATCGGCGCCTGCACCGGCGGCCCGGGGGGCACCTCGACGACCTTCACGGACGCGCCGTAACGCCTTGCAATCTCGACGAGCGGACCGCGCACCGCGAGCGCGATGTCGTGGCTTTGCAGATCCCGCTCCGTGCGGTCGACGAGGTTGACCTGGATGTGGCCGACGTTCGCGCCTTCGCGCAGGTAGTACTGGCGCACGAGGCCGTTGAAGTTGATCGGCGCGGCCGTGCCCGCGTAGACCTGGAAGTCCGTGACCTCCGGACGCGTCCGCAGGTACGCCGCCATCTCCTCGAGCACGCGCGCCGTCTGCTCGACCGTCGTGCCCTCCGGCATGTCGACGACGACCTGAAACTCCGACTTGTTGTCGAACGGCAGCATCTTCATCACGACCCACGTCAGCCCGACGAGGCTCACGGCCGCGAGAATCGCCACGCCGACGCCGGCATAGAGCCAGCGCCGGTGGCGCCTCGCGCGCCGGTCGGTGCCGAGAAACGGCGTGATGCTCGCGCGCGCGAGCCGCTCCATCGGGCGCGCGCGGCCTTCGCCGGCGACGCTCGCAGGAGCCGGCTCGCCGGCGGCCGCGGGGGGCCGCCGCAACAGCTTCAGGCTCGCCCATGGCGTGAACATGAGCGCGACCGCGAGCGAGATCAGCATCCCGGTGCTCGCGTTGATCGGGATCGGGCTCATGTAGGGGCCCATCAGGCCGCTGACGAAGGCCATCGGCAGCAGCGCGGCGATCACCGTGAAGGTGGCCAGGATGGTCGGCCCGCCCACCTCGTCCACCGCGCCGGGGATCAGCTCGCGCAGCGTCCTGCCGGGGTGCAGGCTCTGGTGGCGATGGATGTTCTCGACCACCACGATGGCGTCATCCACCAGGATGCCGATGGAGAAGATCAGCGCGAACAGCGACACTCGGTTGAGGGTGAAGCCCCAGGCCCAGGAGGCGAACAGGGTGACGGTCAGGGTGAGGATCACCGCGCAGCCGACGATCAGCGCCTCGCGGCGGCCCAGGGCGAGGAACACCAGGGCCACCACCGACAGGGTGGCGAACAGCAGCTTCTGGATCAGCTGGCGGGCCTTGTCGTCGGCGGTGGCGCCGTAGTTGCGCGTTTCCGCCACCTCGACGCCGTCCGGGATCAGGCTGTTGCGCAGTTCGGCGACCCGCGCCAGCACGGCGGAGGCCACGTCGATGGCGTTCTCGCCGGGCTTCTTGGTCACGCTCAGGGTGATGGCCGGGAACTCGCCCTCGCCGGGCACGCCGTGCCAGACGTACTGGCGCGGCGGCAGCGGACCGTCCTCGACACGCGCCACATCCTTGAGCTGCACCGGCTTGCCGTCGCGCACGCCAACCAGCAGCTCGCCCACCTCGGTGGCGTTTTCCAGGAAACCGCCGGCCTCCAGCTGCACGGCGCGATTGCCGCCCAGCAGTTCGCCCAGCGGCAGGCCGGCGTTGGCCGACTGCAGGGCCAGGCGCAGGTCGCCGACGGTCACCCCGGCGGCGGCCATGCGTGCCGGGTCCAGCTCGATGCGCACCGCGCGACCGGGACCGCCGTGGCTGCGCACCTCGCGGGTGCCGGGCACGCGCTTGAGCTCCGCCTCCAGGCTGTGGGCCACATGCTGCAGGTCCAGCGGGCCGGTGGCCGGATCGCGACTGAACAGGGTCAGGGTGATGATGGGCACATCGTCGATGCCCTTGGGCTTGATCAGCGGCTCGCCGGCGCCCAGCTCGCGCGGCAGCCAGTCGCTGTTGGCGCGCAGGGTGTCGTGCAGGCGCACCAGCGCCTCGGTGCGCGGCACGCCGACCTCGAACTGCACGGTGACCATGGCCAGGCCGGGGCGCGACACCGACATCACGTGCTCGACGTCGGCGATCTGCGCCAGCACCTGCTCGGCGGGTACCGCGATCATCTGCTCCACGTCGCGCACGCTGGCGCCGGGGAACGGGATGATGACGTTGGCCATGGTGACGTTGATCTGCGGTTCTTCCTCGCGCGGCGTGACCAGCACGGCGAACAGGCCGGCGAGCAGGGCGATCAGCGCCAGCAACGGGGTGATCCGCGCGGTCTGGAAATAGGCGGCGATGCGCCCGGAGATGCCCAGGTGAGGCGTCATGCTGCTCTCCTTACTTCAGCTGGCCGGCGGCAACCGGATCCAGGGCCACCCGCTCGCCGGCGCGCAGGCCGGTGAGGATTTCCACCTGATCACCGCGCGCCTGGCCCAGGCGCACCTGGCGCAGGCGCAGGTGCTGCCGGTCGTCCAGCACGTACACGGCGGTGAGTTCGGCGCGGCGCAGGATGGCCTCGCGCGGCAGGTACAGGCGCGGGCCGTCGTCGGCGCCCTGCAGGCGGGCGCGGGCGAAGGTGCCCGGCAGCACCCCGGCGAGCCCCTCGGGCAGCTCCAGACGCAGCTCCACGGTGTGGCTGGCCGGGTCGACATGGGGCAGCCATTGCACGCCGCGCGGGGTCACCGGCGTATCCAGGCCGGCCAGCTCCAGCGTGGCGGACGGGTTGGCGGGAGCGCGGGCGGCGATGGCCTGGGGGACCTGCACGCTGACGCGCAGGGCGCTCGGGTCGTAGAGGGTCAGCAGCGGGCGGCCGGGCAGGGCCATGTCGCCGAGGTTGACCGGGATGGCTGAGACGATGCCGTCATAGGGCGCGCGCAGCACATGGAAGTCGGACTGGGTGCGCGCCGCCTCGGCGGCCGCGCGCAGCGCGGCGGCCTCGGCGCGGGCGGCCTTGTAGCGGGCCTCGGCGCGGTCGAAGGCGGCCTGGCTGATGTAGTCGGCCTCCAGCAGCTGGCGCTGGCGCGCCAGCTCGCGCTCGGCCTCCTGTTCCGCGGCCCGGGCGGCGCGCACCTGGGCGGCGCTGGCGCTGGCCGACTGTTCGGCGGCGCGGGCGTCCAGGCGCAGCAGTACCTGCCCGGCGCCTACCCGGTCGCCCACCTGGACGCGGATCTCCTGCACGGCGCCGGCCACCTGGGCGGTGATCAGCGTCTGGCGGATGGCCTGCACCACGCCCTCGTGGACACTGGTGCTCGGCTGGCCGTCCGCCTGCACGGTGACGGTACGGAGTTCAGCAAAGGCCGTGCTGCCAAGCAGCAGACTGGCAGCGAGAAGAATGCGCAAGCCGGCGGTAGACATGAAAGGGGCTCCGTTTGCCTGGATCGGGAATGCGGCGGATTATTTGCGCAATTAGTTAATTAGTCAATTAAGCGATTGCGCAAGAATGCATGCAGCAAACGGATGGCGTATCATGTGTCGCGTAAAGGTCTTGCGGTGATCAGGATGGAAAACCTCACTCCCGAGGCGATGGAACAGGTGGCGGCCTATTTCCGGGCCCTGTCCGAGCCCACGCGCCTGGCGATCCTCAACCTGCTGCGCGAAGGCGAGCGCAACGTCGGCGAACTGGCCCAGCTGTGCAACTGCTCGCCGGCCAACGTCTCGCGGCACCTCTCCCTGCTGACCCAGCACGGGCTGGTGCGCCGCGAAGGGCGGGGCACGGCGGTGTATTACCGGATCGCCGACGACAGCGTGTACGCGCTGTGCGACCTGGTCTGCGGCAGCATCGCCCGACGCTATCAGCGCAACAGCCAGCCGTTCCCGGGCGTCTGACGCCGAAATGAAAAGGCCGCTCCGGGGAGCGGCCTTCCTTCAACGGGCGGGCTTCAGGTGCGGAAGCTCGACAGCTGGCTGTGCAGGCTCTGCATGTGATTGCGGATCTCCTCGCTGCTGCTCACCACGCGCTCGGCGTCGCGGTGGGTCTGCAGGGCCAGCTCGGTGAGCTGATTCACGCGTCGGTCGATGTCCTGCACCACCTGGCTCTGCTGTTCCACGGCCGCGGCGATCTGCACGCTGCTGCCGTTGATGGTCTGCACGTCCTGCAGCATCTGCTGGAAGATGTCGCGGGCCCGCTCGATCTGCGCCACGTTTTCGCTGGCCTGCTCGGCGTTCTGGCGCAGGCTGTCCAGGGAACGGCGGGCGCGGCCCTGCAGGCGCTCGATGATCTGGCCGATCTCGCCGGTGGACTGCTGGGTGCGGCTGGCCAGGGTGCGCACCTCGTCGGCCACCACGGCGAAGCCGCGGCCGGCCTCGCCGGCGCGGGCCGCCTCGATGGCGGCGTTCAGCGCCAGCAGGTTGGTCTGCTCGGCGATGCCGGTGATCACCTCCAGCACCTTGCCCACCGCCTGGGTCTCGTTTTCCAGCTCGTTCATGTGCTCGCTGGTGCGCTGCAGCTCGCGGCTCAGGGTGCCGAGCAGCTCGGTGCTGCGCTGCATGACGGCGCGACCGTTTTGCCCGTTGCGCTCGGTGTTCTGGGCCGACTCGGCCGCGCTCTGGGTATGGCTGGCCACTTCGGTCAGGCTGGCGGTCAGCTCGGTGAGGGCAGTGGCGGCCTGGTCCAGTTCCTGATGCTGGCGGGCGGTGTTCTGCTCGGAGGCCTGGATGGCGCGGCGCGTCTCGTCCAGGTGCTCGCGCGACTGCAGGGCGCTGCGCTTGGCCTGGTCGAGCAGCTCGCGCACCTGTTCGGCCATGCGGTTGAAGGCGCCGGTGATGCGGCCGAACTCGTCATGGGCCCAGCGGGACTGCATGCGCTGGGTGAAGTCGCCGTCGGCGATCCGCGCCAGCGCGCCTTCGAGGCCGCGCAGGGCGCCCATCAGCGGACGCATGCCGAACCGGTAGCCGGCAATCACCAGCAGCAGGATGGCGATCACGCCGGCAAAGGCGATCTCCAGCTGGGTGCGCTGGGTGTTCTCGGCCAGGCGGGTCATCATCACCACCGCGTCGTTCATGTGCTTGATCAGCGCGACCGAGTTTTCCTGCAGCAGCCGCATGTCCAGCGGGCCGTTCGGCTGCACGGTCTGCAACTGCTGGCGCAGGCGCTGCCAGTGCTCGCCCACCACGCGCAGCTGCTGCTGGATGGCCGGGTCGTCGAAGCGGCTGATGTTGCGCTCGGCGTTGCCGTTGAGCAGGTCCTGGTGGGAGCGCTCGAACTGCGCCATGGTGGCTTCCATCAGCGAGCGGTCGATGACGCCGCTGTGCAGCAGCAGCGCCTCCTTGCTCATCTTCTGGCTGAGCATGCGCTGGGCGCCGGCGACGTTGATGGTTTCGGGAGACACCGAGAGGCTGAGGTACAGCGCCCCGCTGGCCACCAGGGCGAGCAGGAACATCAGGGCGTAGGAGAACAGGAACTGATGCTCGAGGGTTTTCAGGCCCAGGCGGTGGAGCAGGGAATCGATCAGGTTTTTCATGGACACTGCGTACGAGGGTGGAGAAATCGATACGCAGGCCATCGGCCTGGGGTGGTGAATCTTTAGCCTGCTACGAGTCCATGGCGCAGGCGAAAAAAACCGAGCCGTTCGGCTCGGTTTTTCTTGAATTGGTGCCCAGGAGAAGACTCGAACTTCCACGGTGTTGCCACCACTAGGACCTGAACCTAGCGCGTCTACCAATTCCGCCACCTGGGCGATGCTGAAGCATCTGGTTGCCGATGATTAGCGAGGCCGGCTGCCTCGTGTTGAATTGGTGCCCAGGAGAAGACTCGAACTTCCACGGTGTTGCCACCACTAGGACCTGAACCTAGCGCGTCTACCAATTCCGCCACCTGGGCACTGAAACGATGTGTTGTCTTCGTTTCCGTGTTACAACAGCATCGCTGTCGTTGTGGCCGCGAACTATACGGACCACCTTTTTCCTTGTAAACCCCTGACAGCAAAAATATTTGTTCGGCATGGCTGCCGTGCGGGCGCGTTTCGCGCTTCAATAGACGCAGGGCGATTTCGCCCTCACAGAAGGTGACTTTTCTTAATGGCCGATTGGCAATCCCTCGACCCCGAGGCCGCCCGCGAGGCGGAGAAATATGAAAACCCCATTCCCAGTCGCGAGCTGATCCTGCTGCGCCTGGATGAGCGCGGCGCCCCGGCGACGCGCGAGCAGCTCATTGAAGAGTTCGGACTGGACGACGAAGACAAGCAGGAGGCGCTGCGGCGCCGGCTGCGTGCGATGGAGCGCGATGGCCAGCTGGTCTACACCCGGCGCGGCGCCTATGCCCCGGTAGACAAGCTGGACCTGATCCGCGGTCGGGTGGCCGGCCACCGCGACGGCTTCGGCTTCCTCATTCCCGATGACGGCAGCGACGACCTGTTCCTGACCCCGGCGCAGATGCGCCTGGTGTTCGACGGCGACCGGGTGCTGGCCCGCGTGGCCGGCTACGACCGCCGCGGTCGGCGCGAAGGCGCCATCGCCGAGATCCTCGAGCGCGCCCACGAAGAACTGGTTGGCCGTTTCTACGAGGAAGGCGGCATCGGCCGCGTGGTGGCCGACAACCCGAAGATCCAGCAGGAAGTGCTGGTCGCCCCCGGCAGGCACGGCGGTGCCCGGCACGGCCAGTTCGTGCGCGTGCGCATCGAGCAGTGGCCCAGCACCTTCCGCCCCGCCCAGGGCGAGGTGGTCGAGGTGCTCGGCGACTACATGGCGCCGGGCATGGAAATCCAGGTGGCGCTGCACAGCTACGGCATTCCCCATGTCTGGCCTGAGGCGGTGGAACAGGAAGCCGCCCGACTGAAGCCCGAGGTGGCCGAGCGCGACAAGCAGAAGCGCGTCGACCTGCGCCACTTGCCGTTCGTCACCATCGATGGCGAGGACGCCCGGGACTTCGATGACGCCGTGTACGCCGAACCGGCCCAGGGCGGCGGCTGGACCCTGTATGTGGCCATCGCCGACGTGTCCCACTACGTCAAGGTGGGCTCGGCGCTGGACGAGGAGGCCGCCAGGCGCGGCAACTCCGTGTACTTCCCCGAGCAGGTGATCCCCATGCTCCCGGAAGTGCTGTCCAACGGCCTGTGCTCGCTCAACCCGCAGGTGGACCGCCTGGCGATGGTGTGCATCGTCGACCTGTCGAAGAGCGGCAGGATGACCGGCTACCGTTTCTGCGAGGCGGTGATCCACTCCCACGCGCGCCTCACCTACAACAAGGTCAGCCAGCTGCTGGAGCATCCGGACAGCCCGGAAGCGGCGCAACTGCGCAAGCAGCTGCCCGAGGTGACCCCGCACCTGGAGGAGCTGTACCGGCTGTTCAAGGTGCTGCTCAAGGCGCGCACCCAGCGCGGCGCCATCGATTTCGAGACCCAGGAAACCCGCATCATCTTCGGCGCCGACCGCAAGATCGTGGAGATCCGCCCGACCCAGCGCAACGACGCGCACCGGCTGATCGAGGAATGCATGCTGTGCGCCAACGTGGCCACCGCCGACTTCCTGCAGAAGCACGAGATTCCTGCCCTGTACCGTGTGCATGACAGTCCGCCGGACGAGAAGCTGGAAAAGCTCAAGGGCTTCCTGGCCGAGCTGGGGCTGTCCCTGTACCGCGGCAAGGGCGATCCGACGCCCAAGGACTTCCTGCGCCTGCTGGAAGCCGTGCGCGAGCGTCCGGACTTCCAGCTGATCCAGACCGTGATGCTGCGCTCCCTGAGCCAGGCGGTGTACAGCCCGGAGAACATCGGCCACTTCGGTCTCAACTACGAGTCCTACACCCACTTCACCTCGCCGATCCGCCGCTACCCGGACCTGCTGGCACACCGGGCGATCCGCAGCGTGATCCGCTCGCGGCGCCAGACCGAGCATGTGATCCGTGTCGGCGGCGCGCCGATACCCAAGGCGCGCATCTACCCCTACGACGAGGAGCGCCTGGAGCAGCTCGGCGAGGACTGCTCGATGACCGAGCGGCGCGCCGACGAGGCCACCCGCGACGTGGTCAACTGGCTCAAGTGCGAATACATGCAGGATCGCGTGGGCGAGACCTTCCCCGGCGTGATCACCGCGGTCACCGGCTTCGGCATCTTCGTCGAGCTGACCGACATCTACGTCGAGGGCCTGGTGCACGTCACCGGCCTGCCCGCCGACTACTACCACTTCGACCCGCTGCACCATCGCCTGGCCGGCGAACGCTCGGGGCGCAGCTTCCGCCTCGGCGATACCGTGCAGGTGCGCGTGGCGCGCGTCGACCTGGACGAGCGCAAGATCGACTTCGATCTGGTCGAGGAAGCGACCGGCGAGGCGCGGGGCCGCAAGACGCGCCGTGATGGCGAGGCCGGGAAGGCCAAGAAGACCGAGAAGGTCGAACGGGCCACCCCGGAAAAGCCTCGCAAGGCGAAGGCGGAGGACAAGCTCAAGACCGATAAGGCAAAGGCGGACAAGGTCAAGGCCGAGAAGGCCAAGCCGGTCCGCAAGCTGCGCGATCCGGACGAGGAGCCCGACTTCGACTGGCCGGATCCGGAGCCCGAGGTGCTGCCGCGCAAGCGCAAGGCGGTTCCGGGAACCGTGCCGGAGCGCCCGGCGATCTTCGGGCGCCGCAAGGCGGCGCCGGAACCGGCCGTGACCGAGGAGCCGCCGTCCCGGCGCCCGGCGCGGGAGAAACCGGCGCTGCTGACCCGCCGCGCGGTGGGCAAGGTGCAGGTGCTGTCGGCGGCCGAGCTGGAGGTGCAGGACGCCGCCGAGGTGGGGCGCAGCCGGGAGCTGAAAAAGGCCCTGCTCGACGAGGCCAGGGGCAAGCGTGCCGGCAAGGAAAAGGCTTCGGCCAAGGTCAGCGGCAAGGGCAAGGACAAGAGCAAGGGTGACAAGGCCAAGGGCGGCAAGGCCAAGCGCGCCAACGGCAAATCCAGGGCGAAGTCATGAGTGATCTGGAGAAGGTCTACGGCGTGCATGCCGTGGAGGCACTGCTGCGCCACCATCCCCGGCGGGTCAAGCGCCTGTGGCTGGCCGAGGGTCGCCAGGACCCGCGCATCCAGGCCCTGCTGGGCCTGGCCGAGGAACATCGCGTGCCGATCGGCCAGCGCGAGCGGCGCGAGCTGGACGAGTGGGCCGAAGGCGTGCACCAGGGCGTGGTGGCCGAGGTCAGCCCCAGCCAGGTGTGGGGCGAGAACCTGCTCGACGAACTGCTCGAGCGTGGCGAAGGGACACCGCTGCTGCTGGCGCTGGACGGCGTGACCGACCCGCATAACCTGGGTGCCTGCCTGCGCACCGCCGATGCCGCCGGCGTGCAGGCGGTGATCGTGCCCAAGGACAAGTCCGCCACGCTCAACGCCACGGTGCGCAAGGTGGCCTGCGGCGCTGCCGAGGTGATCCCGCTGGTGGCGGTGACCAACCTGTCGCGCACCCTGGAGAAACTGCAGAAGAAGGGCCTGTGGGTGGTCGGCACCGCCGGCGAGGCGGACAAGGAGCTCTACGACCTGGACCTCACCGGCCCCACCGTGCTGGTGATGGGCGCCGAGGGCAAGGGCATGCGCCGCCTGACTCGCGAGCACTGCGACTTTCTGGCGCGTCTGCCCATGGCCGGCAGTGTCAGCAGCCTGAACGTCTCGGTGGCCACCGGCGTGTGCCTGTTCGAGGCGTTGCGCCAGCGCCGGCGTCCGGGCTGACCGGCGGCGTGAATAATCGGCGCCGCGCCTTGCCTGGCGCCGGCGCCCTCTCTAGAATGTCGCCCCTTGCCCCGCCGGCAGGCGTTCGCTCGCCCGCGGGACAAGTCACAACGAGACATTCACTCCTTGCCTGACCGCATGCGCGGCAGGCTACAACCCGTAAGGAGCATTTATGCGTCATTACGAAATCATCTTCCTGGTTCACCCGGACCAGAGCGAGCAGGTCGGCGGCATGGTCGAGCGCTACACCAAGCTCATCGAGGAAGATGGCGGCAAGATCCACCGCCTGGAAGACTGGGGCCGTCGTCAGCTGGCCTACGCCATCGACAATGTTCACAAGGCTCACTACATCCTGATGAACATCGAGTGCGGTCCCAAGGCCCTGGCCGAGCTGGAAGACAGCTTCCGCTACAACGACGCCGTGATCCGCAACCTGATCATCCGCCGCGACGAAGCCGTCACCGGCCCGTCCGAGATGCTCAAGGCCGAGGAAAACCGCAGCGAGCGCCGTGAGCGTCGCGAGCGCGTCGAAACCAACGAAGGTTCCGACGAGAGCAGCGACAACGACAGCGACAACAACGCTGACGAGTAATCACCGGATCTATTGAGGAGCCAAGACCATGGCACGTTTCTTCCGTCGTCGTAAGTTCTGCCGTTTCACCGCCGAAGGCGTGAAGGAGATCGACTACAAGGATCTCAACACCCTGAAGGCCTACATCTCCGAAACCGGCAAGATCGTTCCGAGCCGTATCACCGGGACCAAAGCCAAATACCAGCGTCAGCTGGCCACCGCCATCAAGCGTGCCCGCTACCTGGCCCTGCTGCCCTACACCGACAGCCACGGTCGCTAAGACCGCGTCGTCGACGAGGCGGAGTTAGACAAGCATGCGGGCACTGGCCGACTTCATCATGCGCGGACGTACCCAGGCCATCCTCGTGGTGGCCGGCGGTGCGCTGCTGCCGATGCTGTTCTGGCTGAGCGCCGCCGCAGGCAGCCTGGTGCTGCTGCGTCGTGGCCTGAACGATGCCCTGGGCATTCTCGTCTGGGCCCTGCTGCCGGCTCTCGGCTGGTGGTGGTTCGGCGAGCCGCGCACCCTGCTGGTGATCGTCGGCGCCCTGGCCCTGGCCCAGGTGCTGCGCGCCAGCGTGTCCTGGGTGAAGGTGCTGGCGGCCAGCGTGCTGGTGGGCGTGGTGTTCGGCCTGGTGCTGGGCAGTCTGTTTGCCGAGCCGATCCATGCGGTGGCCGAGGAGCTGCAGAAGCTCATGCCCCAGGTCATCGGCAGCGGCTGGGAACAGCTGTCCGCCGACGATCAGACCCGGGTGCTGGCGCTGGTGGTACCGGTGCTGACCGGACTGATGGCCGCGCTGCTGCAGATCGTCACCCTGCTGTGCCTGGTGCTCGGTCGCTACTGGCAGGCCGCGCTGTACAACCCGGGCGGGTTTGGCGAGGAGTTCCGCGCCCTGCGCCTGCCGCTGTGGCTGGCGGCGCTGCTGGTGGCCGGCATGCTGCTGGGTCCGAGCCTGGGCCTGCCCATGCTGGCGCCGCTATGCAGTGTGCCGCTGGTGTTCGCCGGGGTTGCCCTGGTGCACGGGCTGGTCGCCGCGGGGCGTCTCGGACGCTTCTGGCTGGTGGGCCTGTACGTCACCCTGCTGCTGTTCATGCAACTGGTCTATCCGCTGCTGATGGTGCTCGCCGTCGTCGACAGTCTGTTTGATTTTCGCGGTCGCGGGGCTCGCCCCGGACCTGCGAACGGTGAAGGTTAAAAGTTAAGAGGTAAGACTCAAATGGAAGTCATCCTGCTGGAAAAAATTGCCAACCTCGGCAACCTGGGCGACAAGGTCAAGGTTCGCGCTGGCTACGGCCGCAACTACCTGCTGCCGCAGGGCAAGGCCACCCCGGCCACCGCCGAGAACATCGCTGCGTTCGAAGCTCGTCGCGCCGAGCTGGAAAAGGCCGCTGCCGAGAAGAAGGCCGCTGCCGAAGCCCGCGCCGCTCAGCTGAACGAGCTGGAAGTCACCATCACCGCCATCGCCGGCGATGAAGGCAAGCTGTTCGGTTCCATCGGCACCGCCGACATCGCCGACGCCCTGACCGCGTCCGGCGTACCGGTATCCAAGAGCGAAGTGCGCCTGCCCAACGGCACCATCCGTCAGACCGGCGAATACGACATCGCGCTGCACCTGCACACCGATGTCGAAGCCAGCGTCCGTCTGGTCGTGGTCGCCGGCTGAGGTCGACGAACCTGTCTGGCCCCCTCGGGGTCGGATGCGTAACATCAGGCACGTTCCGCTTGCGCGGAACGTGCCTGTTGTTTTTCCGCCGCAGTAAACAGTGCCGAGAGCCATGAACGAGATCAGCCTACCCGAGCAGTACGACCTGGAAACCGCGGCCCTCAAGGTGCCCCCGCATTCCATCGAGGCCGAGCAGGCCGTGCTGGGTGGCCTGATGATCGACAACGACGCCTGGGAGCGGGTCGCCGACCAGGTGTCCGACGGCGACTTCTATCGCCATGACCACCGCCTGATCTTCCGCGCCATCCATGTGCTGGCCGAACGCAACATGCCGTTCGACGTGGTGACCCTGTCCGAGCAGCTGGACAAGGAAGGGCACCTGAGCCAGGTGGGCGGCCTGGCCTATCTGGGCGAGCTGGCCAAGAACATTCCCTCGGTGGCCAACATCAAGGCCTATGCCGCGATCATTCGCGAGCGGGCCACCCTGCGCAAGCTGATCAGCATCAGCAGCGAGATAGCCGACAGCGCCTATTCGCCCCAGGGGCGCACCGGCGAGGAGATCCTCGACGAGGCCGAGCGCAAGATCTTCGAGATCGCCGAGGCGCGGCCCAAGACCGGCGGCCCGGTGGTACTCAACGAGATCCTCGCCAAGGCCATCGACCGCATCGACACCCTGTTCAACAGCACCGAGGCCCTCACCGGCCTGAGCACCGGCTTCACCGACCTGGACGAGAAGACCAGCGGCCTGCAGCCGGCCGACCTGGTGATCGTGGCCGGCCGCCCCTCCATGGGCAAGACCACCTTCGCCATGAACCTGGTGGAGAACGCCCTGCTGCGCAGCGACAAGGCCATCCTGGTCTATTCGCTGGAAATGCCCGCCGATTCCATCGTCATCCGCATGCTGGCCTCGCTGGGCCGCATCGACCAGACCAAGGTGCGCACCGGCAAGCTGGACGACGACGACTGGCCGCGCCTGACCTCGGCGGTCAACCTGCTCAACGACCGCAAGCTGTTCATCGACGACACCGCCGGCATCAGTCCGTCGGAAATGCGCGCGCGCACCCGCCGGGTGGCCCGCGAGCACGGCGAGATCGGCCTGATCATGGTCGACTACCTGCAGCTGATGCGCATCCCCGGCTCCAGCGGCGACAACCGGGTCAACGAGATCTCGGAAATCTCCCGCTCCCTCAAGGCCCTGGCCAAGGAGTTCAACTGCCCGGTGGTGGCGCTGTCGCAGCTCAACCGCTCGCTGGAACAGCGCCCCAACAAGCGCCCGGTCAACTCCGACCTGCGCGAATCCGGGGCCATCGAGCAGGACGC
>DATGNS010000240.1:0-4305 GCA_035306625.1 Pseudomonas sp.
CGCCGGCTTCGGTCCGGTGACCACCGAGATCATTGCCGCGCCGCCCTTCTACTACGCCGAGGCCGCGCACCAGCAGTACCTGGATCGCAACCCCTTCGGCTATTGCGGACTGCGCGGCACCGGCGTCTGCCTGCCCTAGGGGCCGCGGCGAAAAAGCGCATGAACAATCGGCGAGCCCGCTTCCCCGGCCTGCTCTCGCCGTTTCGTTGCCGACGTGCCGGACGCTAGCCGCCGAAGCTGCGCGCCAGCCCCTGGATCTGTTCCCTGCACTGCTCGATGAGCGCCAGGCAGCCCCGATCGTCCAGCTGGTTCTCGGGGCTGGGCAGCTTGCGCCAGGCGCTCAGCTCGGTCAGCGGCGGCAGCGGCAGGTCCGGCTCGCGCTGCAGGCTGGCGTGGTACAGCGCCAGGTTCACCAGGTCGATGGCCTGCAGGCGCGGCCCGGTGTCCAGCTGCCATTCGCCGGCCTGGCGCACCACGTCGATGTACTGGGGTTCCAGGTCCCAGCGCTTGAGCAGCAGCACGCCCAGGGCCCGGCCGAACTCCCGACACAGCTGCCGGTACTGGGCCAGGCTGACCGGCTCGCGATCCTCCATGAAGGCCGACAGCAGCACCAGGCTGCCCACATCGCTGAGCAGGCTGGCCAGCAGCGCCTGTTCGGGCACCACACCGCCCAGCTCGCGGGCCAGAACCGCGCAGGTACTGGCCTTGAGCACCTGATTGCGCCAGGCGTCCAGATACAGCAGCTTGTAGGCCTGGCTGCGCGGCGCGCACAGGCTCTTGAGGCTGTGCGCCAGGGTGATGCTGCCCACTTGGCGCAGACCGAGCAGATCGATGGCCTCGCGCACCGTGCGCGCCGGCCGCGCGCGCCGGTACAACGCCCCGCTGGCGTGCTTGACCAGCAGGGCCGCCAGCCCCGGGTCGCGACTGATCAAGCGTTCCAGCTCGGCCTGGGAGGTGTCCGGCCGCGACAGCGCGGCGCGGATCTGCAGGGTCAGCTGGGGCAGACTGGGCAGCGTTTCCTCGCCGCGCATCATGGCGGCCACCAGGTCGCGATAGATCGAATAGTCGCTTGTCATGTCTTCCTTACCGTTCGGCAATCAGCCAATCCAGGGTCCAGCCTCCCTCGCTCTGGGTCAGGGTCTCGGCCAGCCAGGGCAGCAGTTCCCGCAATTCATCCTCCAGGCCCCACGGCGGGTTGCTGATCGCCAGGCCCGAGCCGGTCAGGCGTTCGGCATCGTCCGGGCTGTGCACGTACAGCTCGGCGCGCAGCAGCTTGGGCGCGGCGCTCGCTTCCAGGCGCTGGTAGAAGCGCTTGAGCTGCCGGCGGTCCTTGATGGGGTACCAGATCATCACGATGGCCTGGCGCATGCGCCCATGGGCCTCGTCGAGCGCCTGCACGCAGCGCTCGAAGTCGTCGGGCTGCTCGAACGGCGGGTCGATCAGCAGCAGCACTCGCTTCTCGCGGGTCGGCAGCAGGGCGCGCGGCACGTGCCAGCCCTCGCCCCGGTGCACCGCCACGCGCCGATCACGCCGCATGTTGTCCTTGAGCAGTTCGCCATCCTCGGGGTGCTTCTCGTTCAGTTGCAGGCGATCCTGCTCGCGACTGAGGCGTCGCGCCAGCTCCGGCGAGCCGGGGTAATGGCGCAGCTCGCCGTCCGGATTCAGTGCCCGCACCACACCCAGGTAGTCGCCCAGCGCCGCCGGCGGCTGTTCGGCCCGCCATAGCCGACCGATGCCATCCAGCCACTCGCCGGTGCGGCTGGCCTGGTCGCCGCGCAGGTCGTAGAGGCCCACTCCGGCATGACTATCCAGATAGGCGAACGGAGTCTCCTTGCGCGCGATCAAGGCGATCAAACGCGCAAGGGTCAGATGTTTCAGGACGTCGGCGTGGTTGCCGGCGTGGAAGGCGTGACGGTAGTTCATGGTCGAGAAACTCCTGCGGTGCCGCAGTTTAACAGGCCGCCCGCCACTCCGGCCTGCTACTCCGGCTCGCTCACCAGCAAGGCTCGCAGCCGCTCCAGGGCCGGATGTGCAGCGGCATCCCGACGGCGCACCAGCAGGGTCGGCGCCGCCGCCAGTTCCGGTTCGATGGGCTGCCAGGCCACCAGGCGGCCGCGCACATGGCTCTGCACCAGGCTGCGCGGCAGCAGGCCGATACCCATGCCGGCGGCGATGCCGCCGATGATCGCATCCACCGAGCCGTAGCTCTGGCGCGCGGCAACCTGCAGCGCCTGCCGTTCGATCCAGCGCTCCAGACGCTCGCGGTAATGGCAGCCGCTGGGAAAGCCGAGCAGCGTAACCGGCCCTGCCGCCACCGCGTCCAGGCGGGCCCGGGCCGGCAGGACCAGAACCAGCTCTTCACGCCAGACGACCTCCTCCAGCAACTGGGGATGACGGTAGGGGCCGCCGATCAGTGCGGCATCCAGGCGCCCGGCCAGCACCTCCTGAACCAGATGCTGGCTGGTCCCGGTGATCAGACTGAGATTCACGCGTGGGGCTTCGCGGTGGAAGGTGGCCAGCACCTCCGGCAGGCGCACGGCGGCGGTGGTTTCCATGGAGCCCAGGCGCAGCTCGCCACTCCAGGGGTCGTCCTGCACGCTGTGCCAGGCCTGTCGGCACAACTGCTCGAACTGTTCGGCATGGGGCAACAGCCGCTCCCCCGCCGGAGTCAGGCTGAGACGCTGGGTCTGACGGCGGAACAGGCTGACACCCAGCTGTTCCTCCAGCTGGCGCAACCGTGCCGAAACGTTGGACGGCACACAGTGCAGGCTTTTGGCCGCACCGCTCAATGAGCCGGCGCGACTGATCGCCAGGAAATACCGCAGCAGATGAGGATTGAGGCGTTCCCAACTGGCCATGTATTCACCAAAAGTGAAAGCTGTGCTCAGGATTTTTCACTAACAGTTCGGTTTGGGCAACGGCTATGGTGGCAAGCGTGGTTGCCAGAGGAAGTACAAGAACATGCCCGCCACTTCGTCCCGTCAGATCCTTCTCGCCCTGTTCGCCGGCAGCGCCGCCCTGGTCGTTGTCCATGCGCTGGGCCGTTTCGCCTACACCCCACTGTTGCCCTACCTGCTCGACGATGGCCTGCTGAGCCTCGAGCAGGGAGCCCGGCTGGCCACCTGGAACTACGTCGGCTACCTGATCGGCGCCCTGCTGGCGCTGCTGCTGGCCGCGCCGGCGCGGTTACGCATCGCCCTGCCCCTGGCGCTGCTGGCCAACGCCGCCATCACCCTGGCCCAGGCGTTCTGCGCGGATGTCCTCGGCCTGCTGCTGCTGCGCCTGGCCAACGGCATCAGCAACGGCCTGGTGTTCGTGCTGGCGCCGGCGCTGGTGCTGGAATGGCTGGCCCGCCGCGAGCGGGCCAGCCTCAGCGGCCTGGTCTACCTGGGTTTCGCGGCCGGCCTGCTGCTGACCAGCTGGCTGGCCGAAGCCCCGGCCGCCTTCCTGCACGGGGCCGAACGCTGGTGGCCGATGGCCGGCCTGGCGGTACCGCTGGCCCTGCTCAGCTGCGTACTGCTGCTGCGCCTGCACATCCCCCCGGCCCCGGCCCGCACCCACGCTGCCACGCCGTCGCGCCGACTGTTCGACCGAGCCAGCACCCCGCTGTTTCTCGCCTACGCCGGCGCCGGGCTGGGCTACATCCTGCCCATGACGTTCCTGCCCACCCTGGCCAACCAGCTGTTGCCGGCCGGCGATCCGCTGATCGGCCGGGTCTGGCTGTGGACGGCGCTGGCCTGCCTGATCTCGGTGCCCACCTGGAACTACCTGGGCGCACACCTGGGCGACCGGGCCGCACTGTTCGGCACCTACCTGCAACAGGGCATCGGCTGTGCTGCGCCGCTGCTGTGGCCGAACGCCACCGGCGTGCTCATCTGCGCGCTGCTGGTAGGCGGCGGCTTCATCGGCAGCGTGCTGCTCACCCAGCGCCTGGCCCGGGGCCTGCAACCCCATCAGGGGCCCCGTCTGTCCGCGGCGCTGATCGCCCTGTATGGTGGCGCGCAGCTGTCCGGACCCTGGCTGGCGGAACTGTGGCTGCAGGCCGGCGGTACCCTGGTACAGAGCTTTGTCCTGGGCCTGGGCGCCTTCGTCTGGTCGATCGGCTGGATGTGGGCGGTGCCCTCGCCCGCCACCCTGCGTCTGCAAGGAGTCACCCAATGAATCACCTGACCCGCCTGCTCGGCTGCCGGCTGCCCATCCTGCAGGCCCCCATGGCCGGCTCCCAGGACCACCGCCTGGCGGCCGCCGTCTGCCAGGCCGGCGGTCTGGGTGCGCTGCCCGCCGCGCTGCTCGCCCCCGAGGCCC
>DATGNS010000241.1:0-5389 GCA_035306625.1 Pseudomonas sp.
AGGTTGAGCAGCAGGGCGCTCAGGGCTGCCAGGGAAATGCCGGACAGGGCGAACTCCGCGGTACCCAGCTTCATGCCGCCGATGCCGAACACCAGCGTCACCGAGACGATGATCAGGTTGCGCGGCTGCGACAGGTCCACCTGGTTGCGAATCAGGGTGTTCAGGCCCACCACGGCGATGGAGCCGAACAGCAGGCAGAGAATGCCGCCCATCACCGGCGCCGGAATGCTCTGCAGCGCCGCGCCGAACTTGCCGACGAAGGCCATGAGGATGGCGAAGCAGGCCGCCCAGGTCATGATCTTCGGGTTGTAGTTCTTGGTCAGCATCACCGCGCCGGTCACTTCCGCGTAGGTGGTGTTCGGCGGGCCACCGAACATGCCGGCGGCGGAAGTGGCCAGGCCGTCACCCAGCAGGGTGCGGTGCAGGCCGGGCTTCTTGATGAAGTTCTTGCCGGTCACCGAGCCGATCGCCACCACGCCGCCGATATGCTCGATCGCCGGGGCCAGGGCGACCGGCAGCATGTAGAAGATGGCCCCCCAGTGGAATTCCGGGGCGACGAAGTTCGGCAGGGCCAGCCACGGGGCCGCCGCGATGCCGGAGGTGTCGATGATGCCGAGCACCGCGGAAAGGGCGTAGCCGACGATGATCCCCGCCAGGATCGGCACCAGGCGGAACAGCCCGCGGCCCAGCGTGGCCACCAGCAGGGTGGCGACCAGGGAGGTCATCGAGACGATGATGGCGGTTTCATAGGGAATGGCATTGTCCCCGCTGCCGCCCATGGCCATGCCCACCGCCACCGGCGACAGCGCCAGACCGATGGAGATGATCACCGGCGCGATGACCACCGGGGGCAGCAGGTTGTCGATGAACCCCGCGCCGCGGATCTTCACCGCCAGGCTGAGCGCCACATACACCAGGCCGGCGGCGATGATGCCGCCCAGCACCGCGGGCAGGCCCACTTCAGCCTTGAGCACCATGATGGGTGCGATGAAGGCAAAGCTGGAAGCCAGGAAGACCGGCACCTGCCGGCCCGTGACCAGTTGGAAGAGCAGGGTGCCGATACCGGCGGTAAACAGTGCCACGTTGGGGTCCATGCCGGTCAGCAGCGGCATGAGCACCAGGGCGCCGAAGGCCACGAACAGCATCTGCGCGCCGGCGATGGCCTGGCGCGCGATCGGGTCCTTGTAAGTGTCGGTCATGCTCAGCCTTCCTTCTGCTTGGTACCGAAAACCTTGTCGCCGGCATCACCGAGGCCGGGAATGATGTAGCCCTGCGCGTTCAGCCTTTCATCGACGGCGGCGGTGTAGATCTGCACGTCCGGGTGAGCCTGCGTCACGGCGGCAATGCCCTCCGGGGCGGCGACCAGCACCATGGCGCGGATTTCCCTGCAGCCCGCCTTCTTCAGCAGGTCGATGGTGGCCACCATGGAGCCGCCGGTTGCCAGCATGGGGTCGATGATCAGCGCCAGGCGCTCGTCGATCTCCGGGGCCAGCTTCTCCAGATAGGTGTGTGCCTGCAGGGTTTCCTCGTTGCGCGCAATGCCCACCGCGCTCACCTTGGCGCTGGGGATCAGGCGCAGCACGCCGTCGAGCATGCCGATGCCGGCACGCAGGATGGGCACCACGGTGATCTTCTTGCCGGCGATCTTCTCCACGCTGACCGGACCGTTCCAGCCCTCGATCTGGTAGCTCTCCAGGGGCAGGTCGTTGGTGGCCTCATAGGTCAGAAGGGCGGCGACCTCTTGGGCGAGTTCGCGGAAATTCTTGGTGCTGATGTCGGCCCGGCGCATCAGTCCGAGCTTGTGGCGGATCAGCGGATGGCGGATCTCTCGAATGGGCATGGGATCTTCTCCGGCAGGGGCGGGCAAAAAAATCGCGCTAGGGTAATGCAAACAGCATGCTCATATCAGCAAAAAGGTGAATGGCCAAGCCTCTTCCCGGCCTTGCCTGCAGCAAGGGCTGTCTTGCGCGTGAGCTGGCTGGCAGAAGCGGCCTTCGTCGCGATGTCGTGTCGCACCTTCGAGCCGTCCCCTGTCCGGGCTCGAGCTGGAGCGTTTGCTCGGTCTTTGGGTGCATCGGCTCGGCAAGCCAAGGGTTGCCTGGCGCCTCGGCAGGGCATACCTTTCGCACTCTGCTTTTTCGACGTCCCATCGGGCGTCTCATCCCAGCATTCCAGAGGATTCCCTTCATGCCCGATCTCACCCATATCCGCCAGGTGATGGCCGAAGCCGACTGCCTGTACAGCAATGAGCAAATCGAGGCGGCCATCACCCGGGTCGCGGGTGAGATCAATGCGCAGCTGGGCGACCGCAATCCGGTGGTGTTCTGCGTCATGAACGGCGGACTGATCTTCGCGGGCAAGCTGCTTACCCAGCTGGATTTCCCCCTGGAGCTGTCCTACCTGCACGCTACCCGCTATCGGAACGAAACCAGCGGTGGCGAGCTGTTCTGGAAGGCCAAGCCGGAAATCTCCTTCATCGACCGCGACGTGCTGATCATCGATGACATCTACGACGAGGGGCATACCCTGTCGGCCATCATCGACTTCTGCCGGCACGCCGGTGCGCGCCAGGTGCACACCGCGGTACTGATCGACAAGACCCACGACCGCAAGGCCCGTCCCGACCTGAAGGCGGACTTCGTCGGTCTACCCTGCGAGGATCGCTACATCTTCGGCTACGGCATGGACTACAAGGGCTACTGGCGCAACGCCGCCGGCATCTTCGCCGTCAAGGGCCTGTAATTCTCGGCTGGCGGTGGGCCCGCGTCCCGGCCGCCAGCCCTCCTCAACGCTCCGGCATCAGCCACAGACGCTGGTCGCCATAGACCACCGCCTGATTTTCCTCGCGGAACGGAAACACCTGATAGTCCCCTTCCAGCCAGGCCCGGATGCCGTCGGTGTAGTGCGGGCTCGTCGGATTGCCGGACTGGCCGCTGCTGTTCAGGCCGCGCAGCGGCTCTTCCTCGGCAAAATCCACCACGATGCGCATGGCCGGTATCAGCCAGGTGTCGAAGGATTCCCCCCAGGAATAGGCTGCGACGTTCAGGGTGGTGTGGTCACCGCCGGCCGGGTAGGGGCCATGATCCACATAGCTGGACAGCGCCTTCAGGCCCAGTCGCTGGGTGACGCCCAGATAGGGTGCCAGCTTGCTGCCATCGGTGACCCAGTGGTACCGATGCAGGGCACCCCAGCTCCACTTGTTGCGCGCATTGCCCAGCTGGCGCTCCAGCAGGCGGACGGCCTCGGCCAGGCTGCGGGCCAGAATGGTTGGCTTGTCCTCGATGTCGGGTGTGTTCACGTCATCCCAGAACGGACTGTCCTCCCGTCCAATCAGGTGATCGGCCTGGGCGGAGTAGGAGGTATTGGCGGTCAGCACCAGCGCCTGCCAGGCCGGGGCATCCTCCGGCCCCAGCTCGTCGAGGAAGATCTGCCGGGCGCTCTCATGCAGGAAGGCGCCATACAGGGCAGCATCCGCCGAATCCTCCGCCAGGTTGCCGTCGAAGGTCAGCAGGCGCTCCAGAGCTTCCCGGGCTCGCTTGCGCTGGCCGCTGGGCAGGGCCTCGATGGCGCCGGTCAGCGCCTCGTCCATGGACGGTTCCCGCAGCATGGCCTGCAGCTTGGCGACGAAGGGACTGGTCTGGTCATAGTGCATCGACATCATGCTGGCGCTGTCGTGGTCCTCCCGCGCGCTGAGCAGGGCCTCCAGGCGCTCGACCCGCTCCGGGTAGTACCAGGAGCTGCTCAGACGCACCGGATGGTCCGGCGCGACGCTGCGATGGTTGGCGGTGCCCAGCCAGCCGCTGGCCGGATTGCGGGAGTGGGGATGGCGGGACGGGTCGACATAGCCCTGCCAGGTGAAGCGATCATCCCAGCCGGGGGAGGGCAGCAGGCCGCGCCCCTGCCTCCGCTCCGGGTAACGCCCTGTCACCTGCCAGCCGATGTTGTCGGCATCGGCAAACAGCATGTTCAGCGCCATGGCCCGCACATCGCGGCTGGCCTTGAACGCCTCGTCCACTGAACGGGCGCGTGACAGCTCGAAGAAGGCGTCCACGCTGCGGTCGCTTTCGTTCTGGATGCTGCGGTAGGCCAGGCCGTAACCGGTGCGCAGCGCCTGCGGCTGCAGCATGTGCTTGGGCGCCTCCAGCATGCCGTTCAGCAGCGGGCCGTTGCGGGTCTCGTGAATGATCTCGGTCACCGGCTCGCCACCCTTGACCCGGAAGATCTCCTCGCGCTGGTGGGTGGGCAGCCACTCCCCGTCGGCCAGGTAGAGCAGCTGGCCGTCCTGCCCCTTGACCAGTTGCTCCAGGAAGAGATCCTGGTTGTCGCCCATTACCATGGTCATGCCCCAGGCCAGCGAACCGTTGTAGCCGGCCACCACCGCGGGCAGCCCGGCGATGGCCACGCCGGCGCCTTCCAGCTCGGGGGTGCGCAGGTGCACGTAGTTCCAGTAGGAGGGCATGGCCAGCGGCAGGTGGGTGTCGTTGGCCAGCAGACTCTTGCCGGCGCGACTGCGGCCGGGCGCCACGGCCCAGTTGTTGGAAGCGGCCACGCCCATCATGCGGGTCGCGGCGATGCGCTTGCCGGTTTCCGCCAGCGAGACCAGGCCTTCCTGGGCCTCATCCAGCGCCAGATCGGCCAGCTTGGCCGTTTCCTCGAACGGCAGCGGCTCGTCCGGGTAGACAGGCAGCAACCAGGCCAGGCGCTCGGCGCCGACCCGCTGGGCCAGTACCAGGGCGGCGATTTCTTCCTGCAGGTTGGCCGCCAGGCCGAAGTTGAGCAGGCAGAACACCAGCAGCGAATCCTGCGTGGTCCATGGCTCGGGGCGGTGGCCGGCGGCGTCCAGTTCCAGCGGCAGCCGGTCGCCATGCACGGCCAGGTAACTGTTCACACCCTCGGCGTAGCGCTCCAGCAACCGACCGACTTCGGGGGACATGCCACGTTCCAGGGCCTCGGCGGCACGCCGCAGGTCGACGGCGCGCATGAAACGGTCGATGTCCAGTACCTCGGGTCCGACCATCTCCGCCAGCCGGCCGGCGGCCATCAGGCGCATGCCTTCCATCTGCCCCAGGCGATCGGCGGCGTGCACATAGCCGAGCGCGAACGAGGCGTCGGCCAGGCTGCCGGCTTCGATGAACGGCATGCCCAGCGCGTTGCGGCGGATCGAGACAGGTTCCTGCACTCCCGGCAGCACCACCTCCCCCTGGGCAAGGGGCAGGGTGTCCTGATAGCGGTAATCGAGGAGCGAGTGACAGCCGCCGATCAGCAACAGGGTCGAGAGGCCGAGGAAACGCAGAAGAAGCTTGGGCATGGCAGCATCCTTGCCGGTTGAAGAAAGCGTCGCGGCACAAGTGTAGGGCGATCACGCGGCGCGTTGGCCGTCGCAGTGTAA
>DATGNS010000242.1:0-3377 GCA_035306625.1 Pseudomonas sp.
ATCCAGGGCATGGGAGAAGGCCGAGAGCTCGAGCTCGGCGCTGACGATGCCGCCACCCGCCAGGCGCTGGGCATGCACCACTCGGAACTCCTCGACGAAGTGCGACCAGAACAGCGGCGTGATGATGCGTTCGCCCGCCGGCGCCTGAAGCAGGTCACGGTGATAGGGCAGCCCGCCCAGGGCATAGCCCGGTGGATAGGCTCTGCTGGACGAGGCCATGACCCGCCCCTGGCTATCCAGCACACTGATCTTGTCGAGAAAGGGAAGCTCGTCGCCCAGCGCGGCCAGCCAGTCACCCAGCTCGCCCGGGGCTTCGTTGCCCTCGATCCGCGTCGCCACACTGGCCAGCAGCGCCTCACTGGCGGCGAAGGTGCTGGTCACCCACTCGGCCACCAGGTCGGCCCGGGCCACGGTGCGCTCCTGCGCGATCCGGGTATCGCGACGATACTGGTCGAACATCAGGCTCGCGATCACCACCAGCAACAGCAGCACGCCACCCACATAGACGGCGATGGCACGGCGCCTGTCGCGATGGATATCGAGCTCAGCATCGGGTAGCACAAGGGCCGGAGAGTGCGGCATGCTGATGGCGATCCCTGCTGGGTGGATGAGTCCTGCCGGTAGTGTAAACACTTATGCAGGATTGTGCCGGTAGAAGCAGCGTTAACCGTCGCCAGTCGGAGCATCTCGCCCATGGAAGAGGTCACCCGCCATTTTCTCGATGCCAACCAGCCGCTGATCCGCCTGGCGGTGGCCCTGCTGCTGGGGTCGCTGATCGGCATCGAGCGCGGCTGGGTGGCCCGCGAACAGAAGTCCGGCGAGCGCATCGCCGGCATCCGCACCCACGCCCTGGTGGGGCTGCTCGGCGGGCTGGCCGCCCTGCTCTCCACCACGGTGAGCGCCTGGGCGTTCCCGCTGGTATTCCTGGCGGTGGCGGGCATCGCCCTGGTGGCGTGGCGGGCGCGCCTCGCCGAAGCCGAGGACTACAGCATCACCGGCCTGGTGGGACTGCTGCTGACCTTCTGTTTCGGCGCCGTGGCGGTGGAGGTGGACCCGGCCCTGGCCACCGCCTGTGCCGTGGCCACGGCGGTGATCCTCGACAACAAGCGCGAAATCCACGGCCTGCTCTACAAGCTGCAGGCCCACGAGCTCGACGCCGGCCTCAAACTGCTGGTGATCAGTGCGGTGATGCTGCCGCTGCTGCCGGACCGTGCCATGGGCCCCGGCGGCGCGCTCAACCCCTACGAGATCTGGTGGATGGTGGTGCTGATCGCCGCCGTCTCCTTCGTCGGCTACTTCGCCATTCGCGTAGGCGGCGCCGAGAAGGGCATCCTCTTCACCGGCCTGTTCGCCGGGCTCAGCTCCTCCACCGCCCTGACCCTGCACTTCGCGCGCCAGTCGCGGCTGGCTCCGGGGCTCTCACCGATGCTGGCCGCCGGCATCCTGATCGCCTGCGGCACCATGTTCCCGCGCATCCTGCTCTACGCCGCGGTGATCAGCCCCGGCCTGATCCCGGCCCTGCTGCTGCCGATCACGCTGATGGGACTCTCCCTCTACCTGCCGGCGCTGTACCTGTGGCGCCACCACCGAGGCGACGGTGCGATCCACCAGCCGGTGGCAGGACAGAACCCGCTGGAGCTGCGCACGGCGCTGTTCTTCGGTGCCCTGCTGGCGGTGATCATGCTGCTGGGGGAGTGGTTGCGCGGTGCGCTGGGCGACGCCGGCATCTACCTGCTGGCCACCACTTCGGGGATCGCCGACGTCGACGCCATCACCCTGTCGCTGACCCGCATGTCGCTGGATGCCATCGCCCCGGACACCGCGGTGCTGGGGATCATCCTCGCCGCGGCCACCAACAACCTGGTCAAGGCGGGGCTGGCCGGCGCCTTCGGCACGCGCCGTACCGCCTGGCGGGTGGGAGTGCCGATGCTTGTCTCCCTGGGCATCGGCCTGGCGGCCGCCTGGCTGGTCTGATGCCACCCGCTTCCCCGCCGGGAGTGGCCTTAGCCCCCCTCCACGCCGGCCAGCGCCTGGGCGGGCCGGGCACCCAGGCGGCCGACTTCGTCGCGGCCACGTAGCGTCAGGTCCGTGACGAAACGAAACTGCTGGCGCGGGTCCACGGGGTAGGCGCGGATCTTGTAATGGGTGCCCCACGGATGCTCCTTGGCCACCACGGCGATGGGCCGGTCGAACTTGAGATAGGGGCTGGTCAGCGCCACGTCGCGCAGCGCCTCCTCCACCCGCGCGGCATCGTGGTCGGGATGCAGGTAGAAGTCGGCCACGCACTGCAGGCTGTCGCCACCGTTGTTGGCATTGCTGATCGGCGCATTCCAGATCTTGAGGTGGGGGATACTGACCAGGTTGTCGTCGGGGGTGACCACTTCGATGGTGCGCATGCCCACATGGCTGACCTCGCCGTAGACCCCCTCGATCTCCACCCAGTCCCCCGGGCGATAGGGCATCTCTACCGCCGCCACCACCCCGGCGATCAGGCTACTGACGTAGTCCTTGAGGGCGAAGCCGATGGCCAGCCCCACGGCGCCGAGCAGGGCGATCATGTTCTGCAGCGAAGGGTCAATGACGATGGGCACCGCCATGGTGATGGCGACGATCAGGATCGCCAGGCGCACCAGCGGCACCAGGGCAAAGACCCGGAAGCGATGCTGGCCATGCAGCCGGTTGGCGGCCCAGTTGAGCCCCTTCTGGCTCACCACGATCAGCAGGATCGCCCCCGCCGCCAGCAGCGCAAGCTCCACCAGGGCCGCAGTATCCAGCTTGTTGAACAGTTGCGAGTAGTCGTCGGCGTTATCCATCACCAGGCTCCTTACAGGGCATCCACCAGATAGGTACGCTCCTCGAGCAGGCGCCGCACGCTCATGTAGCCCAGCGGGGCCACCCGCCAGCGGCCGTCAGCGCAGCTCACCACACCGCGCCGCTGCAGCTGGCGCAGGCCGGAGAGCGCCCGGGCATGGGAGAACGGCAGCACCTCGGGCAGCAACGCCTCGTCGAGGCCACCGTGCAGCAGCAGGGCGTGGAGCAGCAGCACCGACTCCTCGCCGACCTCGCCGGGCAGGGTGGCCTCGTCGAGGGTCTCGGCCAGCCACAGGGTATCCGGAGACTCCCCTTCCGGAGCCTCGTCGCACAGCCTGGCCCGCCAGTAGTGCCAGGCCAGGCCCAGCTGCCCGCGGCAGTGGGCGGCCAGCTCGCGAAGCTCATGGCTGGTCGAGGCCTCATCACCATCCACCAGCACCGGCTCGCCGCTGCCCACGGCGAGAATCGCCGGCGGCTCGCCTGCCGTGCGCGCCGCCGCGGCCCGGGTAGTGGCAGCCAGGTAGCGGGTCAGCCGCGCGCCGTCGAAGGCCTGCAGGGTCACTGCC
>DATGNS010000243.1:0-6513 GCA_035306625.1 Pseudomonas sp.
CGGCGAAGGCGCCATCGTCACCTACAACGGTGAACAGCTCGCCGTGTGGCGCGACGACACCGGCGTGCTCTACGCCGTCTCCGCCGCCTGCACCCACAAGGGCTGCACGGTCACCTGGAACAACGCCGACCGTACCTGGGACTGCCCCTGCCATGGCTCGATCTTCCAGGCCGATGGCGAGGTGATACATGGGCCGGCGAAAAAGCCCCTGGAGCGCAAATTCCTGTGAGGACTACTTCTTCGCCTTGAACGACCCCAGCACCTGCCGGGCGGTCTGGCGGATGATGCCGGCGCGATCGGGATCGCCCTGCCAGAGCGCGGACAGGTAGGCCCTGGCCTGTTCCAGCTTGATATGTGGCGGCAGCGGCGGCACGTCCGGGTCGGTTTTGAACTCGATCAGCACCGGCCGGTCCGCCGCCAGCGCCTCTTCCCAGGCGGCGGCCACGGCGTCCTCGCGCACCACGAAGATGCCCTTCAGGCCGATGGATTCGGCGAAGCGGTGATAGGGCACGTTGGGGATGTCCTGGGACGCCGCGAACTTCGGGTCGCCCTGCATCACCCGCTGCTCCCAGGTCACCTGGTTGAGATCCTCGTTGTTGAACACGCAGCAGATCCAGCGCGGGTCCGGCCATTCCCTCCAGTACTTGGCCACGGTGATCAGCTCGGCCAGGTTGCTCATCTGCATGGCACCGTCGCCGACCAGCGCCACCACCGGCCGGTCCGGATGCACGAACTTGGCGGCGATGGCATAGGGCACGGCGGCGCCCATGGAGGCCAGGCCACCGGACAGCGAGCACATCATCCCCCGGCGAATCTTGATGTCGCGGGCGAACCAGTTGGCACAGGAGCCGGAGTCGCAGGTGATGATGGCGTTGTCCGGCAGCCGCGGCGACAGCTCCCAGGCGACCCGCTGCGGGTTGATCGGATTGGCGCTGGCCAGCGCCCGCTCTTCCAGCACCTTGTCCCACTCGCCCCGCCACTGCTCCACCTGCTGACGCCAGCCACGGTCGGTCTTTTCCTGCAGCAGCGGGAGCAGCGCGCGCAGGGTCTCGGCGGCATCGCCGTGCAGGTTCACCTCCATGGGGTAGCGGATGCTCAGCATGTCGGCGTTGATGTCGATCTGCACGCCGCGCGCCTGACCCTCTTCCGGCAGGAATTCGGCGTAGGGGAAACCCGAACCGATCATCAGCAGGGTGTCGCACTCGGTCATCAGCTTGTAACTGGGTTCGGTGCCCAGCAGGCCGATCGAGCCGGTCACCCAGGACAGATCGTCCGGCAGCACGGCCTTGCCCAGCAGGGCCTTGGCGGCGCCGGCGCCCAGCCGTTCGGCCACTGCGATTACCTCGTCGGTGGCCCCCAGCGCCCCGGCACCGACCAGAATGGCCACCCGGCTGCCGGCATTGAGCACGTCTGCGGCGTCCTGCAGTTCCCGCTCATAGGGCACCACCTTCGGGCGGCTGTAGCCGATGCCGGAATGCACTGCACCATGGGCACGCGGCGGCTCGCTGTAGGGTTCGTCCTGCAGATCGTTGGGCAGGATGATCACCGCCACCTTGCGCTCGGCGAAGGCGGTGCGAATCGCGCGGTCCACCAGATGCCGCACCTGGGCCGGCGCGGCGGCCTGCTGCACGAAGGACCCGGCGACATCCTTGAACAGCGAGGCCAGATCTACCTCCTGCTGATAGTGCGCCCCCATGACGGTACGGGCCTGCTGGCCGCAGATGGCCAGCACCGGCACATGGTCCAGCCGCGCGTCATAGAGCCCGGTGACCAGATGGGAAGCCCCCGGCCCCGAGGTGGCGATGCACACCCCCGGCCCGCCGCCGAACTTGGCGTCCGCCGAGGCCATGAAGGCGGCCATCTCCTCATGCCGCGCCTGGATGAAGCGGATCTTGCCGTTGGCCCTGTTCAGCGCCCCGAACACGCCGTTGATGCCATCGCCCGGGTAGCCATAGATGCGCCGCACGCCCCACTGGTAGAGACGTTCGACGAAGTAGTCGCTGACGGTCATGCTGGCCATCGGTTGGGCTCCTGTGGAGAGGGACTGGCATCACCCAAGCCAGGATTCGTTGAACCGTGACCCGCACCCTCGAAACAAAGTTCAGGGGGATGGATGACGCCCCGCTCAGGACGTGCCGACTACCTTCTACTCAGCTCCACCGCCATCTTGCAGTTTCGCCGTTCGATACTTCCCGGCTTATGGGGCCAGCAAGCATCGCTGACCCTGGGTGCCTCCTTGATGCCCGCAATGACCCCGACCTCCTTCTTGCGAGGCGGCGGGTCGATCCCGAGGGTGCGTTCGCCGCGCACCACATTCGCAGCCGGCTTCGGTGTGTAGTTCGCGTCGGTGAAGACCACCTGCTTCCGGGGGCGTTGCTCGACTTCGGCGGGCGACGGGAAAGGTGGCGGGATTTCGTGCCGCCGCTCCGCGGCCTTGCTCGCGTGTATGGGCCGCTCCGCCGGCTGCGGGACATGCAGCAACCGGGGCGGGTCATTCAAGGCCAACGCCCCGATGCCGACGGTAACCCCCACGCCCAGCACCCCGGGCAAGATGAACGAGCGCCAGTCGCTGCGCCGATAAGGCCTGGAATCCCTGTGCCGCATCCGTCTTTCCTCCCTGCAAGCGGATGCCCGGGATCATCGGCGAATGTCGGCGGAATATCTGTTATCTCGGACGCAGCCGGCCCATCAGGCTCCAGCGGCGTGCGCCATTTCACTCAGCCGCGGACTTCGAACGACAGCGCGATGCCCAGCGCCAGCCCGATGGCGATGCCCATGACCAGGTTGCCGCTCACCATGCCGATGACCACGCCCGCGGCCAGGCCGATGCCGACGCACAGCGTTCTGCCTTTCATGGGCCGAAGCCTAGTCGGTCATGCCGCCGGCGGTGAACTCTGCGCGAAGTCCGGAATCCCCTCTTAGGTCAGCGAGCCGGTGCCAAGCCGGCTCGCCCCGCGATGAGGGCCTTGCCGTGACCGACACCACGACCACCTACCGCACCCATCGAAACTGGCCGAACCCGCTGCACGCCACGCTCCTGGCCGGAACCGTTCCACTGTTTCTCGGTGCCCTGCTGAGCGATATCGCCTACTACCGCAGCTTCCACATCCAATGGAGCAATTTCGCCTCCTGGCTGATCGCCGGCGGGCTGGTGTTCTGCGGGCTGGCGATCCTGTTTGCCCTCGCCGGCATGCTGCGCGCCGGGCGGAAGCCCCGCTCCGGTCTGTACCTGGCCCTGCTGGTGGCCACCTGGATACTGGGCTTCCTCGATGCCCTGCACCACGCCCGGGACGCCTGGGCCACCATGCCCGCGGGTCTGGTGCTGTCGGTGATCGTCCTCGTGCTGGCCTGCCTGGCCACCTGGGCCGGCCTGAGCGAACCGCGTACCGGAGGTGAGCGATGAGAGCCGCCCTGACCGCCTCGACATTGGTCCTGCTGCTGACCGGCTGCGGCGCGGGCGATGATCAGCCCCAGCAATACGGCGCCGTGTCGTCCCTGCCCGAGCCCCAGCGGGGGCTGCTGCCCAGCATGAAGATTGCCGAGCCCGTGCCCTGGGACGACGCGCTGCCGACGGTGCCGGCGGGGTACCGGGTCAGTGCCATCGCCACCGACCTGAAGATCCCGCGCCAGACGCTGGTGCTGCCCAACGGCGACATCCTGGTGGCCGAGGGGCGCGGCGGCAGCGCCCCGGCCCTCAAGCCCAAGGATGTGATCGCCGGCTACATCAAGGCCAGGGGCACCACCTCGGTGGAAAGCGGCGACCGCCTGACCCTGCTTCGCGACGCCGATGGCGACGGCACCTACGAGCTGCAGACGGTGTTCGCCGACAACCTCAACGCCCCCTACGGGCTGGCCCTTCACGAAAACAACCTGTACGTGGCCAACCAGGACGCCCTGGTGCGCTTCGACTATCAGGTCGGCCAGACCGAGGCCAGCGGCCCGCCCACCGAGATCATCCGCCTGCCCGCGGAAATCAATCACCACTGGACCAAGGCGCTGACCATCAGCCCGGACGGCCGCCATCTGTACGTCGGCATCGGCTCCAACAGCAACATCACCGAACGCGGCATGGAAGTGGAAGCGGACCGCGCCATGATCTGGCAGATCGATGCCGCCACCGGCGCCCACAAGCCCTACGCCACCGGCCTGCGCAACCCGACCGCCCTGGCCATCCAGCCGGGCACCGGGCAACTGTGGGCCGCCGTGAACGAACGGGACGAGCTGGGCGAGGACCTGGTGCCCGACTACATCACGGCGGTGCGGGAAGGCGGCTTCTACGGCTGGCCCTACAGCTACTGGGGACAGAACGTCGATGACCGGGTGCGCCCGCAGGACCCGGAGAAGGTGGCCTCGGCGATCGTTCCCGACTACGCCCTGGGCGCCCACGTCGCCGCCCTCGGCCTGGCCTTCTCCTCCCCCGCCATGGGCGAGCGCTTCGCCGAAGGGGTGTTCGTCGGCGAGCACGGCAGCTGGAACCGCAAGCATCCGGTGGGCTTCCGGGTGATCTTCGTGCCCTTCAGCAACGGTCGGCCGGCCGGCGACCCAGTGGACTTCGTCACCGGCTTTCGCACCGACGACGGCAAGACGCGCGGCCGCCCCGTGGGCGTGACGGTGGATCCGCGCGGCGCGCTGATCGTGGCGGATGACCTGGCCAATGTGGTGTGGCGGGTGGTGCGGGAAGAGTGAGCGGAAACGACAAGGCCCCGTCGGAGCGGGGCCCTGTTCCGGGCACGGCAGGCCATCGGCGCTGGGCTGCTAGAACTCGTCCTCGTCCACCTCGTCCAGCAGGGGATCAACACCCTCGTCGTCATCGTCGAACAGCCCATCCGCCTCGAAGTCATCCTCGGGCAGGGTGCCGTCATCCAGCAAGTGTTCGTGCTCGGGCTCGAAATCCGGGTCGTAGTCAGTCATCGGGTACTCCTCGGTGATCGCGCGGAGGTTACCCATGCCGAGCGGGTGAGGCCAGCATCGGAACCGGCAGAGACGGTTGCGCGTCTGCCGGCCTCGACCTGCGATCAGGCGCGGGGCAGCATCCGCCGCAGCGTGTCGTCACGCAGCACATGGTGATGGAACAGGGCAGCTGCGGCATGCAGGCCGATCAGCCAGTAGCCGGCCACTGCCAGCGTCTCGTGCACATCCTTGAACTGTCGTGCCCGCTCGGGATTTGCCGACACCAGCGCCGGCAGCTCCAGACCGAAGAAGGGAATCGGCTTGCCAGCGGCGCTCAGCGTCAGCCAGCCCAGCAGCGGCAGGCCGATCATCAGCCCGTACAGCGCCAGATGCATCAGGCGCCCCAGAGCCTCCTGCCTGCCCGGCTGCCTGGGTACCGGCCTGACCCAGCGCGCCAGCAGACGCAGCCAGACCAACGCGAACACTCCCAGGCCCAGCATGAAATGCCAGTGCTTGAGCAGTTCGCGCGTATCGCTGCCCTTGGGGAAATTGCCCTTCAGCTCGATGGTGGCATACACCGCCGCCATCAACAGCAGCATCAGCCAGTGCAGACCGATGCTCAGGGGACTGTAGCGCTGGGTACTCATGGGAAAACCCTCGATGTCGTGTGGGGATGGCAACGAGACTACCGGGCCATCCTGAACCGCAGCTGAAATCCCGCCCCCACCCTTTCCCCTCGCACGCCACCAGGGCACGACGCCCCCGCCGCCACGCTCGGTCCCTAAGCGCATGAAAAAAATGAAGAAAATGAAAAATAACGTTTGCTTTTCGAGAAACACTCGACTAGATTAGCGGGCCTCGACGGGGTGCACACCCTGAACGAGATCCGGTGAGGTGTCCGAGTGGTTGAAGGAGCACGCCTGGAAAGTGTGTATACGGGAGACCGTATCGAGGGTTCGAATCCCTCCCTCACCGCCACTTTCGATATCGTCAAAGCCCCTGAATTTCCTAGCGAATCAGGGGCTTTTTCGTTTCTGGCGGCTGCGCTCAGGACAATTTCAGGACAAAAACGCCGCTCCCAAGGCCGCCGAGCGCCGCTTTAGGCCACCCCGCCCATGCCAGGCAATCCGGCCTCGATTCGGGCGAACCAAATTCCTTCATCTGATCCAAGGGGGCGGTCCTTCGGCTCCCCCCCGGTTTTTGCCACCTCCGCAAAGCGGCCTGCAGAACGCGCATCCAACCGGCTGGCCAGCAGGTACACCACCGTCTTTCGCCGTGCAATGCACCGCTGCCTTGCCTTCACGCTTTGCATCATGTGGTTCATCTGGATCCGACGAGTCGGGTTCTTCTCGTTGAACGCACGGATGGCGGCGCGTGCCTCGGCCATGCCGTTCTGATCGCCTTCAATTGCCGCCCGGGCGAACTGTGCCAGCAGCTCGGAACGCCCGGAGGAGCGATTTTACGTGATTACTTCAGTTCCACCTAAGGAAACTCTGAAAAAGACTTCCTGATTTGGCAAAATCCGTCGACTTTACCCGCCCGAGCTTTCCGATGAAGCAGATGACCTTCGCCGACGCCGAGTACGCCGGCAAGCGCAAGCAGACCCGCAAGGAACTGTTCCTG
>DATGNS010000244.1:0-7714 GCA_035306625.1 Pseudomonas sp.
CCCGGCGCCGAGCTGAAGGAAGCCTTTATCCCGGTCAACATGTTCTATGTGGGCCAGAGCCTGACCGACAATCTGTCGGTTGAGGCGTTCTATCAGCTGGAGTGGGATCCGGTGGTGCTGGAGAACTGCGGCACCTTCTTCTCGCAGCCGGATGTGGTGGCGCCGGGGTGTGATAACAATCTGGCGGTGCTGACAACCCAGCAGGGCACCGAGGATGCTTTGCGAGCGGCTACGTTGGCAGCTGCCAGGGCTGCAAACCCCGGGGCTCCGGACGAGTTACTGCTGCCTACAGTCAACACCCAAGTTGCTATGACGATGGCGGGGTTAGGACTTGCGGGGACAACGTGGGGTGACCCGGACGAAGGTGTGGTAGTCGGTCGTGGTGCCGATCAGACGCCAAAAGACGACGGTCAGTGGGGTATTGCCTTCCGCTACATGTTCGAGCCGCTGGATACCGAATTTGGCGCCTATTTCATCAACTACCATAGCCGCCTTCCCATTTTCAGCGGAAAGGCGCCCAATCCTACCGGTTTGGCAGCGGCTAATAACCTGGCAAGCCAGCTCGCAACGGCATCTGCGGCTGCTGGTGGGTTTTCTCCCGAAGCTATAGCGGCGGGCATTCAAGGTGCTGCGCGTATCGGTGCGCTTCCGGTTGCGGCTGCTGGGGAATATTTCATCGAATATCCAGAAGATATTCGGCTCTATGGTTTGAGCTTCTCTACCACGCTGCCCACAGGGACCGCTTGGCAGGGCGAAATCAGCTACAGGCCCAATGCGCCCGTGCAGTTGAGCACCACCGATGTGCTTTATGCCGGCTTGCAGGATCTGAACGTCACCGTTACCCACCCTGTTGCGGGTCCGGTTGCCTCAGTAAATCCCTACGAAATGGTGTCGCCGCTGGCTCCCGGAGCGGATGGTCTTCTGCACGGCTATAACCGCAAGGAAATCACCCAAGTCCAGACCACCTTCACCCATTTCTTCGACCAGATCATGGGCGCCTCACGTGTGACGCTGGTAGGTGAAATCGGGTGGACCCATGTGGGCGGCCTCGAAAAAGAACTCAACTATGGACGTGATCCGATCTTCGGCTCGGCTGGCGCCATGTGTCAGATGGTCAACACGGCAACTGCCAACTCCCCGACCAACCCGAACATCGCCAAGGGGTGCGAGAAAGACGGCTTCACCACCGCCAACTCCTGGGGCTATCGTCTGCGCGCTGTCTGGGAATACCCGAACGCCTTCCTGGGTGTGAACCTGCAGCCGAACCTGGCCTGGTCCCATGACGTCGAGGGTTATTCTCCCGGCCCGGGCGGCAACTTCGAGGAAGGCCGCAAGGCCATCAGCGTGGGCCTGAACGCCGACTATCAGAACACCTACACCATGAACCTGTCGTACACCGACTTCTTCGACGGCAAGTACTCCACCCAGGACGACCGCGACTTCGTGGCCCTGAGCTTCGGTGTGAACTTCTAACGGGCCTGTATTGAAGGAAACGCATATGAAAACAAGAAACCTGATGCAGACCGGCGTATTGGCGCTCTCCCTCCTGTCCGGCAGCGTGATGGCCGCCGTGTCGGAGTCCGAGGCCGCCAAGCTGGGTACCACCCTGACGCCGCTGGGCGCCGAAAAGGCCGGCAACGCCGCCGGCACCATTCCGGCCTGGACCGGCGGTCTGCCCAAGAATGCGGGCACCGTTGACAGCCGTGGCTTCCTGTCCGATCCCTTTGCCGCCGAACGTCCGCTGTTCACCATCACGGCCAAGAACGTCGAGCAGTACAAGGACAAGCTGACCCCCGGCCAGCTGGCGATGTTCAAGCGCTACCCGGACACCTACCGGATGCCGGTGTACACCACGCACCGCACCGCCACCGTGCCGGAGCATGTCATCAAGGCCACCCGCCAGAACGCTACCCGCACCAAGCTGCTGGCCGGCGGCAACGGCCTGGAGGACTTCCAGGTCGCCAACGCCTTCCCGATCCCCAAGAACGGCCTGGAGGTGATCTGGAACCACATCACCCGCTACCGGGGTGGCAGCGTGCGCCGCATGGTCACCCAGGCCACGCCGCAGGTGAACGGTTCGTACAACCTGGTCTATTTCCACGAGGAATTCGCCTTCCGCGAAGCCCTCAAGGATTACGACCCGAGCAAGCCGAGCAACGTGCTGTTCTACTTCAAGCAGCGCGTGACCGCCCCGGCGCGTCTGGCCGGTAACGTGCTGCTGGTGCACGAGACCCTCGACCAGGTGAAGGAACCGCGTCTGGCCTGGCTGTACAACGCCGGTCAGCGCCGCGTGCGTCGCGCCCCGCAGGTGTCCTACGACGGTCCGGGTACCGCTGCCGACGGCATGCGGACCTCCGACCAGCTGGACATGTACAACGGCGCTCCGGACCGTTACGACTGGAAACTGGTCGGCAAGAAGGAGCTGTACATCCCGTACAACAGCTACCGTCTGGACTCGCCGAACCTGAAGTACTCGGACATCCTCAAGGCCGGTCACATCAACCAGGATCTGACCCGCTATGAGCTGCACCGTGTCTGGCACGTGGAAGCCACCCTCAAGTCCGGCGAGCGCCACATCTACGCCAAGCGTGACTTCTACATCGACGAAGACACCTGGCAGGCCGCGGTCATCGACCACTACGACGGTCGTGGCAACCTGTGGCGCGTGGCCGAGTCCCACGCCCAGTACTACTACGACAACCAGGTGCCCTGGTACACCCTGGAAGCCAGCTACGACCTGCAGTCCGGTCGCTACCTGGCGCTGGGCATGAAGAACGAGGAACGCAGGGCTTACGAGTTCGGCATGTCCTTCACGGAAAGCGACTTCACTCCGGCCGCGCTGCGCCAGTCCGGCGTTCGCTGATCCGGCAGCTCCGGGAAAACGGAAAGCCCATGCCCTCGTGCATGGGCTTTTTGTTTGTGGCGGGGCCGGATGTGTTGAAGCGCCCCACGCGGCGAGCCTCTTCCCGACGGGCGCAGGGCAGCGTAGGGTGAGGGCCCATGATCGAGACCCTGCATTCTCTTGCCGAGCTGGCGCCCAGCGACTGGGATGCCCTGCTGCCCGCTGCCCAACCCTTTCTTCGCCACGCCTTCCTGACCAGTCTGGAGGACAGCGGCGCCGTCGGTCCCGGCACCGGCTGGCTGCCGGCGCACCTGGTGCAGCGCGATGGCCAGGGCCGGCCGGTGGCCGCGATTCCCGCCTACCGGAAACTGCATTCCTATGGCGAGTACGTGTTCGACTGGGCCTGGGCGGACGCCTGCCAGCGTGCCGGCATCGGCTATTACCCCAAGCGCCTGACCGGCGTGCCCTTCACTCCCGTGTCGGGGCCACGCCTGCTGGGCGCGCCGGCGGCGCTGGCGCCGCTGCTGGATGAGGCCGAGGCGCGCCTGGCGCAGCAGGGCGAGTCCGGCTGGCATGTCAACTTCACCGCTGCCGCGGACGACGCCCTGCTGGCCGGCCGCGCCGGCTGGCTGGAGCGCCTGGGCTGCCAGTTCCACTGGCTCAATCGCGGTTACCGGGATTTCCAGGACTTCCTGGATGCGCTGAGCTCGCGCAAGCGCAAGCAGCTGCGCAAGGAACGCGAGCAGGTGGCCGGGCAGGGCATCGAGTTCGAATGGTGCGAGGGTCGGCATTTGCGCGAGACGGACTGGGACTTCATCCATCAGTGCTACGCCCGCACCTACCAGGTGCGCGGCCAGGCGCCCTATCTGCCGCGTATCTTCTTCAGCCTGCTGGCCGAGCGCATGCCGGACGCCCTGCGGGTGGTGCTGGCGCGGCAGCATGGGCGGCCGGTGGCCATGGCGTTCTCGCTGCAGAGTGATGATTGCCTGTATGGACGCTACTGGGGCTGCCTGGCCGAGTTCGACCGGCTGCACTTTGAAACCTGCCTGTATCAGGGCATCGAGTGGAGCATCGGTCGGGGACTGGCGCGCTTCGAGGCCGGCGCCCAGGGCGAGCACAAGCTGTTGCGCGGCTTCGAGCCGGTGCTCACCCGGTCCTGGCACTACCTGCGTCATCCCGGCCTGCGCGCGGCGGTGGCCGGGTTCCTCGAGGAGGAGCGGGCGGGGGTGATGGCCTACCTGGAGGATGCCCGACGGCACCTGCCGTATCGGCAGACGCCCTGAAGGGCAGGCGCGGCTTCAGTGGCCGTCATGCGGGCTCGAAACCGTGCCCAGCCCAGGCGAAGCCTTGCCCGCCCTGATTACTGCAGGCGCCTGGCGGAGAGGATCTCCACCGGGTCGCGGGGAACGTTCTGGTGCATGCCGCGGTTGCCGGTGGGCACCTGGGCGATCTGGTCGACCACGCCCATGCCGCGCACCACCTTGCCGAACACGGCGTAGCCGAAGTCCCGTGCACCATGGTTGAGGAAATCGTTGTCGCTGTGGTTGATGAAGAACTGGCTGGTGGCCGAGTCGCGGATCTGGGTGCGGGCCATGGCCAGGGTGCCGCGCTCGTTGCGCAGGCCGTTGTCGGCCTCGTTGCGGATGGGTGCGCTGGTCGGCTTCTGGCGCATCTGGGCGTCGAAGCCGCCGCCCTGGATCATGAAGCCCGGGATCACCCGGTGGAAAATGGTGCCGTCGTAGAAGCCGCTGTCCACATACTCGAGGAAGTTCTGCACGCTGATCGGCGCCTTTTCCTGATCCAGCTCGATCTCGATCTCGCCCAGGCTGGTATTCAGCAGCACGCGGGGGTTGTCGGCGGCCAGCAGGTGGGAAGCGAACAGCAGGGCACAGGCGCCCAGGGTCAGTTTCTTCAGCATGAGGTGCGTCCTTGAGAGGTTGGATGGGGGGAGCATAGAGGCTGGGGCCGGATCTGCGAAAGCCTCAGGTTGTCGTTTCGGGACAGGTCTCGTCCGGGTCGGAGCCGGCGAAGGTCGTGATGGACTCCACCAGGATCTGCGTCGCCGGTCCCAGGGGCTTGTCCTTGTTGGCGTACAGGCGGAAGCGGGGGCGATGGATGCCGCCCTGGGGCAGTGGCAGTTCCTTGAGGTGCCCTTCATGCAGCTCGCGTGCGATCAGCGGACGGGGCAGCCAGGCAAAACCCAGGCCGCGACGCACGAAGAGCGCGGCGGTGGCCATGCTGCTCACCGTCCAGCGCTGTTCCGCGCCCAGCCAGCCGACATCCATCGGTTGGGAGCGGCCGGAATCGCGGATGACGATCTGCAACTGGTTTTCCAGATCCTGCGAGGTCAGTGTGCGGCGCAGCTGATGCAGCAGATGCTCCGGATGGGCCACCGCCACGAACTCCACGGTGCCCAGCTCGGTGCCCAGGTAGCCGGGAATCTCCAGGCTGGAGATCGCCAGGTCGGCGGTACCTTCGCGCAGCACCTCCACCACGCCGGACAGCACCTCCTCACGCAGGCGCACCCGGCAGCCACGGCTCTTGGGCATGAAATCGGTCAGCGCGCGGGCGATGCGCCCGGTAGGGAAGGCGGCATCGATCACCAGGCGCACCTCGGCCTCCCAGCCCAGCTCCATCTGATGGGCCAGGTCCTCGAGCTGGCTGGCCTGCTTGAGCAGCTGGCGCGAGCGGCGCAGCAGCACGGCACCGGCCTCGGTGAGCACCGCCTTGCGTCCCTCGATGCGCAGCAGGGGCACGCCGAGCTGCTCCTGCATGCGCGCGATGGTGTAGCTGACCGAGGACTGGGAACGATGCAGGGCTTCGGCGGCCTGGGCAAAGCTGCCATGGTCGACCACGGCCTGCAGGGTCCGCCACTGATCCAGGGTGACGCGGGGAGACTTCATCTGTTCGGCTTCCTGATTGGCGAATTATCGATGCGGCCGATAAAAAGCAACGGAATTATCCGCTTTCTGATCGATTTTTCCGAGAGTAGAGTGCGCGCCGTTCTCCCCCGAATTCCCAGGAGTGAATCATGGCCAACGTACTTGTCATCGAAAGCAGCGCCCGTCAGGAAGGTTCGGTGTCCCGTCAGCTGACCCAGGCATTCATCGAGCAGTGGAAGAAGGCCCATCCGGCGGACAGCATTCAGGTCCGCGACCTGGCCCGGCAGCCGCTGCCCCATCTGGACATGGACCTGCTCGGCGGCTGGATGAAGCCCGCCGAACAGCACAGCGCCGGCGAGCAGGCTGCCCTGGCGCGTTCGGAGCAACTGGTCGCCGAGCTGCAGGCTGCCGACGTGCTGGTGCTGGCCGCCCCCATGTACAACTTCTCCATTCCCAGCACCCTGAAGGCCTGGCTGGATCACGTGCTGCGCGCCGGGGTGACCTTCCGCTACACCGCCGAAGGCCCGCAGGGCCTGCTGGTCGGCAAGCGCGCCTACGTGCTGACCGCGCGCGGCGGCGTCTACACCGGCACTGCGCTGGATCATCAGGAGCCCTACCTGCGCCAGGCCCTGGGCTTCATGGGTATCACCGACGTGGAATTCATCCATGCCGAAGGCCTGAACATGGGCGGGGATGCCGCTGCCCGAGGCATGGCCGTCGCGCAGCAGAGACTGGCCGCCATCGCCTGAGGCCCGATTCCAACGGGCTCACCACCGCGGCCGGGCCCCGGGTAGACTGGCGCCATTGCGACCCGGAGCCTGGTTGTGAACTCGATCTTCCTGCGAATCTACATCGGCATGCTGGCGGCCCTGGTGCTGGTTGGGCTGCTGGCCGTCGGCAGCCTGCAGCTGGTCAACATCCTGCGCCATGACCATTACCGCGAGCAGCTGGCCCAGGGCACCTTCCGGCTGATGGCCGACAACCTGGCCGGCATGGACGCGGTGGAGCGAACCCGCGCCATCGCCCTGTGGGGGCGCCTGCTGGGCACACCGTTGGCCCTGGAGCCGCTGCTGGAGCTGCCGCTCGATTCGCGGGCCCGCGGCCGGCTGATGCGGGGCCAGGTACTGGTGGAAAGCCAGAAGCCCTCGCTGATCTACAGCCTGGTCAGCGAAAAGGAACGTCTGGTGCTGACCGCCACCGTGGAACAGGTCAGCGAGCAGCTGGCACGCGCCACCCTGTTCCTGATCAGCGATGAACTGCGCCGCTACCCGGCGCCGGAACAGCGGCAGCGTCTGGCCGAGCTGCTGGTGGACAAGGGCTTCAGCTACCCCGTGCACCTGCGCGCCATGGACCAGATGGAGCTGGATGCCGACCAGCGCCGCCGGCTGGTGGAAGGCGACACCGTGATGGCCCTGATGCACGGGGGCGATGCCATCCGGGTGATGGCTGCCCAGGTGGAAACGCCCTGGATCCTGGAGCTCGGCCCGCTGTATCCCCTCAACTCCTATCCGCCGCAGCTGCTGGCGCTGTTCACCGTGCTGGGCCTGACCCTGCTGGGCCTGACGCTCTATGCCCTGGTGCGGCGTCTGGAGTACCGCCTGCGCGGCCTGGAGGCGGCGGTGACGCGCATCGCCGCCGGGCGGCTGGAGGCGCGGGTGCCGGAAGGCGAGGCCGACTCGGTGGGTCGGCTGGCGGCGGCCTTCAACGTCATGGCCGAACAGGTGCAGCGCCTGATCAGCGTGCAGCGCGAAATGGTGCGCGCCGTCTCCCACGAGCTGCGCACGCCGGTGGCGCGCCTGCGCTTCGGTCTGGAGATGGTGGAAGACAGCGAGGACCCGGTGCAGCGCGCCCGGTATCTGCAGGGCATGGACCACGACATTCAGGAACTGGATCGTCTGGTGGACGAGATGCTGGTCTATGCCCGCCTGGAGCAGGGCTCGCCCCCGCTGGATTTCCGTGAGGTGGAACTGCCGGCGATGCTGGAGCGGGT
>DATGNS010000245.1:0-3722 GCA_035306625.1 Pseudomonas sp.
GCTATGAGCAGTTTGCACCGATTGGCCTGCGCATCATGCCAGCAGGTCATGGTCCTGGCCGTGGACGAGACTCAGAGCGGCACCCAAATGGAGGCCTGCGAAGGCTGCGGAACGGTAAATGTTGTTCTCTGGAACATTGACCGCTCCGGCCGGTGGTTTCCCAGGCTGGCTCAGGCAGCTACACACCAAGCCGATCCAGCCTCGCAGCCTCAGCAGCGCCTGCTCGCCGCAACGCCCGCGCCACGTTTTCGGTAATCTCGAATTTAATGAGGGTGCCCAATTTCGCGCGCGAGTGATGCAGACGATTACGGGTGGGCATTAGCTTGGGGGAGGTCTGCCCGATTCGAGGCCGGATTGCCCGGCGCGGGTGCAACCAACCTTGAGGCACAGTTGGGGCATATTGAGCGCCAACCAATGCCAAACACAGCGGGCTGCGTCGCAGAGGGAAAAGCCGAAAACCCGCGTGGCTATAGGGTTTGCGAGTTCCTTGATTCTTTATGCCAACACAATCGGGATGTGGGATGCGATCGGAGCTTCGTTCCCGTAGCTTGGGATGATCGACGTGTAAGATATGGCTCCGACCTTGCTGATGGTGTGCCGCAGCTGCAGCGACTGAAAAGGTGGGTATCGTAGCGGGGTTCAAGTGCCACTTAGCGGGGGAATGGCTTGAAAAATCAGGCTGTTGCAACCCAAAGAAAAATCATCCACATCGACTGCGATTGCTTCTACGCCGCCATCGAGATGCGCGACGATCCGCGTCTGGCCGGCCGGCCGCTGGCGGTCGGCGGCTCGCCCGATCAACGCGGCGTGGTCGCCACCTGCAACTACGAAGCGCGTGCCTACGGCATCCATTCGGCGATGCCGATGCGTACCGCTCTCAAGCTGTGCCCCGACCTGGCCGTGGTGCGCCCGCGCATGGACGTCTACCGGGAAGTCTCCCGGGAGATCCACGGCATCTTTCGCGATTACACCGAGCTGATCGAGCCGCTGTCGCTGGACGAGGCCTACCTGGATGTGTCCGACAGCCCCCATCACGGCGGCAGCGGCACCCTGATCGCCCGGGAGATCCGCCAGCGGGTCTGGGAGCAGTTGCGGATCACTGTGTCCGCCGGCGTTGCCCCCAACAAGTTCCTGGCCAAGATCGCCAGCGACTGGCGCAAGCCCAACGGACTGTTCGTGATCACGCCGGACGAGGTGGACGCCTTCGTGGCCGAGTTGCCGGTTGGCAAGCTGCACGGCGTCGGCAAGGTGACTGCCGAGCGCCTGACCCGGCTGGGCGTGCGCACCTGCCGGGACCTGCGCGAGTGGGAGCGGCTGACACTGCTGCGCGAGTTCGGCAGCTTCGGCGAACGGCTCTGGCAGCTGGCGCGCGGCATCGATGAGCGCCCGGTGCAGGTGGACAGCCGCCGCCAGTCGCTGAGCGTGGAAACCACCTTCGACCAGGACCTGCCGAACCTGGCCGCCTGCCTGGCCGAATTGCCGGCGCTGTACGACGAGCTGCAGCGCCGGCTGGCGCGCCTGGACAGCAGCTACCGGATCGGCAAGCCCTTCGTGAAACTCAAGTTCCACGACTTCACCCAGACCACCCTGGAGCAGGCCGGCGCCGGCTGGGATCCGGACAGCTACCGGCTGCTGCTCGGCCAGGCTTTCGCCCGGGGCGACAAGCCGGTGCGGCTGATCGGCCTGGGCGTACGCCTGGTGGACCTGCAGGGCGTTCAGGAACAGCTGCCGCTGTTCTGAATCACTCGAAGGCGAAATGCTCGCCGGGTATTCCCATGGTGGTTTCCACAGGGCTGAGCATGCCCTTGGCATGGCTTCGTGCGCGCGGCAGCAGGCGGCTGAAGTAGAAGTCGCTGGTGGCGATCTTGGCCTGGTAGAAGTCCAGCGATTCCTGGCCTCCGTCGCGCATGCGCCGGCGGGCGGCGCGCTCCTGCATCGCCCACGACCAGGCCAGGGTCACATAGCCGGCGTACATCAGGAAGTCGTGGCTGGCGGTGCTGACCAGATCGCGCTGCTTGCGGGCGGTCAGGGCGATGCGCAGGGTCAGCCAGTTCCATTCCGCGCACAGCCTGAGCAGGGTGAGGGCCTTGCCGCGCATGCCCGGTTCTTCCTTCAGCAGGCGCCAGGCCAGGCCGGCGATCTGCCCGGTGAACTGGCGGACCGCCTTGCCCTGGGTCATCAGCAGGACCTTGCGGCCCAGCAGATCCAGCGCCTGGATGCCGGTGGTGCCTTCGTAGAGGGTAGCGATGCGCGCGTCGCGCACGATCTGCTCCATGCCGTGCTCGCGGATGTAGCCGTGCCCGCCGTACACCTGCATGCCCAGATTGGCGGCCTCCAGGCCGAGCTCGGTCAGACAGCCCTTGAGGATCGGCGTCAGGAAGCCCAGCTTGTCATCCCAGTGCTCCTGCTTGGCGTTGTCGCCGGCGAGGATGCCCTCGATCATGCGGTCGGCATACTGGGCGGCCAGGTAGATCAGCGCCCGGCCGCCTTCGGCGATGGCCTTCTGGGTCAGCAGCATACGGCGCACATCACCGTGGTGGATGAGGCTGTCGGCGATCTGCTGCGGTTCCTTGGTGCCGGACAGGGCGCGCATGGAGCGGCGTTCGCGGGCGTAGGCCAGGGCGCCCTGGTAGGCCAGCTCGGCGGTGGCCACGCCCTGGATGGCGGTGCCGATGCGGGCGCTGTTCATGAAGGTGAACATGCACTCCAGACCCTTGTTGGGCGGGCCGATCAGGTAGCCGGTGGCGGCGTCGAAGTTCATCACGCAGGTGGCCGAGGCCTTGATGCCCATCTTCTTTTCCAGGGCGCCGCAGCTCACGCCGTTGCGCTCGCCCAGGCTGCCGTCGGCATTGACCAGGAACTTGGGCACGATGAACAGGCTGATGCCGCGGGTGCCCTTGGGGGCGTCGGGCAGGCGCGCCAGCACGATGTGGATGATGTTCTCGGTGAGGTCGTGCTCGCCGCTGGAGATGAAGATCTTGGTGCCGGTAATGGCATAGCTGCCGTCCGGGTTGGCCTCGGCACGGGTTTTCACCTGTCCCAGGTCGGTGCCGCACTGCGGCTCGGTGAGGCACATGGTGCCTGCCCAGCGACCCTCGGTCAGGGGCGGCAGGTAGGTGTTCTTCTGGGTCTCGTCGCCATGCATCATGATGGTGTTCATGGCGCCCAGGGACAGGCCGGGATACATGGCGAACGGCCAGTTGGCGGTGCCGAGCATTTCCTGCTTGATGGCGCCCAGGCTCATGGGCAGGCCCTGGCCGCCGTACTCCACCGGGTGGGAAAGCCCCTGCCAGCCGCCTTCCACATAGGCCTGGTAGGCCTCCTTGAAACCCTTGGGCGTGCGCACCTCGCCGTTTTCCAGATGACAGCCTTCCTCGTCACCGGAGTGGTAGAGCGGGGCGATCACTTCCTCGCACAGGCGCGCACACTCGGTGAGGATGGCCTCGACCATGTCCGGAGTGGCTTCCGCGCCAGCCGCCAGGGCACCGTAGTGGGCGGGATAGTCCAGAACTTCGTTGAGCAGAAAACGGGTATCGCGCAGCGGAGCTTTGTAAACAGGCATGTTCGGCCTCGACGGATGGAACGACGCGGCGTGTTATACGAGCGCCGTATCCGGGATGCCTTGGCCTGAGGTGCAAAGCCGACTGGCAGATCGGTCACAGGCGGGGGCCTGCCGAAACAGGCGAGGGGTGCGCGCCTGCCAATGCAGAAGTCACTCGGCG
>DATGNS010000246.1:0-6507 GCA_035306625.1 Pseudomonas sp.
TCACCGACAACTTCATGGAGCTGGCCGAGCTGGGCGAGAGCGTGGATGTGATCATCGACGTCACCGGCGCCCCCAAGGTCCGCGAGGCCCTGCGCAAGCACATGGTCGACACCAACAATACCCGTACCCTGATCATGCACGAGCGCATCGCGCTGCTGATGATGTCACTGTCCGCCGGCCGCCTGGTCAGCAGCAAGCACGACACGCGGGAATACGCCTGAGTCAGTCCCCGGCCTGGCCGAGGTTCGGCCAGGCATCGGGCATCAGGAAGATGCGTTCGGCCTCTTCCAGGATGCCGTCACCCCGCGCCTGCAGGCGCACCAGCAACTGCGCCGGGGCATCCTCGACCAGCCGCTCCAGCCAGCCCGCCAGCCGGGCATCGTCCCAGACTTCCTCTTCCGTCACCCGCGCGCCGGCCAGCCAGGCCTGGCGGGGCAGCGGCTGCCAGACGCCGGGCTCGGCGGTGGCCAGGAAAGTCGCAAACTGGCGGCGTGGCAGCCAGCGGCCACGGCAGTGCAGCGGGTGGGCGCCCTGTGGCGCGGCGCAGCCGTCCGGCCAGGGATAGAAGAGGTAGCCGCCCAGCCAGAACTGTGCGCGCACCTCGTCCGGACGCAGATCGGCCAGCGCCAGTCGGCCGTGGCGGCTGCCGGACAGCGGCAGCTGATGGGCGGCCAGATGGGCCAGCTTGCGGTCCAGGCGGTCGTCGCTGCTGGGGCCCACCCAGTGCGCCGGGTCGTGGCCCTGGCCGGTGCCCAGATAGAGCTTCACCGCCAGCTCCAGATGGTGCACGCCGTGCTCGTCGCGCAGCAGCAGGTCCAGCTCGCCGAGCGTGCGTCCGCCCAGGCGGATCGGCAGGTTGCTGGCCAGCAGCTGGACGCCGGGTGCCGCCTGCAGGGCAAACTGCCAGAGTCGCTCGTAGTAGAGGCCCAGGCGGCGGATCGGGCCGTTGGACAGCCAGCCGAGCAGGGCGGCGGGCTCCTCGTCGAGGCGGCGCAGCCAGTCGGCCAGCCGTCCCGGCTGACGCGCCCAGCCGCTGCCGGCCAGCGGATGGCGCTGCGGCCATTCGGTATTCGCCAGCAGCGGAGGAGACAGCAGGGTCCAGGCCAGATCGCGGACCTCGGGTTGCCCCAGCGCGGGCAGCAGATCGGCAAGCGAGAGGAAGGGATGCATGCTGTCGAGCATAGTGGGCGGCCTGTCGTCCATGCACGCTTTTTCCCGGGGGCTGCCCCCGGCAGGCGCTTTCGCCCATAATTGCCGCACTTTGGCGTGCGGCGAACGGGAGTCCCATGGAGCAATTTCGCAATATCGGCATCATCGGCCGCCTGGGCAGTTCCCAGGTGCTGGACACCATTCGCCGGCTCAAGCGCTTCCTGCTCGACCGTCACCTGAACGTCATCCTCGACGAGGAAATCGCCGAGGTACTGCCCGGCCATGGCCAGCAGGTCTCTGCACGCAAGAACCTGGGCGAGGTCTGCGACCTGGTGGTGGTGGTCGGCGGCGACGGCAGCATGCTCGGCGCGGCGCGCGCCCTGGCGCGCTACAAGGTGCCGGTGCTGGGCGTCAACCGTGGCAACCTGGGCTTCCTGACCGACATTCGCCCGGACGAGGTGGAGCAGAAGGTGGCCGAGGTGCTGGACGGCCAGTACACCATGGAGAGCCGCTTCCTGCTGGAAGCCGAGATGCGCCGCAACGCGGTGCCCATCGGCCAGGGCGATGCCCTCAACGATGTGGTGCTGCACCCGGGCAAGTCCACCCGCATGATCGAGTTCGAGCTGTTCATCGACGGCCAGTTCGTCAGCAGCCAGAAGTCCGACGGCCTGATCATCGCCACGCCCACCGGCTCGACCGCCTACGCCCTGTCCGCCGGCGGGCCGATCATGCACCCCAAGCTGGACGCCATCGTGGTGGTGCCCATGTATCCGCACACGCTGTCCAGCCGCCCCATCGTGGTGGATGGCAACAGCGAACTGAAGATCGTCGTCTCTCCGAACATGCAGATCTATCCGCAAGTGTCCTGTGACGGGCAGAACCACTTCACCTGCGCCCCCGGCGACACCGTGACCATCAGCAAGAAGCCGCAGAAGCTGCGCCTGATTCATCCGCTTGACCACAACTACTACGAGATCTGCCGCACCAAGCTGGGCTGGGGCAGTCGCCTGGGTGCCGGAGAGTGATGCTGTTCGATCCCTCCCGCGGTTACGACATCATCGGTGATGTTCACGGTTGTGCCAGGGCGCTGGAACAGTTGCTCGAGCGCCTCGGCTATCGACGGCAGGGCGGTGTCTGGCGCCATCCGCGGCGCATGGCGCTGTTCCTCGGCGACATCATCGACCGCGGCCCGCAGGTTCGCGAAGCGCTGCATGTGGTGCGCGACATGGTCGAGGTGGAGCAGGCCCTGTGCATCATGGGCAACCACGAGTTCAGCGCCCTGGGCTGGGCCACGCCGGCGCCGCCCGGCAGCGGCCGGCTGTTCGTGCGTGAGCACACCGAGCGTCATGCCATCCTGCTGCGCGAAACCCACAGCCAGTTCGCCGCCCATCCCGAGGAGTGGCGCGCGTTCCTCGACTGGTTCCAGGACCTGCCGCTGTTTGTCGACGCCGGCGCCTTCCGCCTGGTGCATGCCTGCTGGGATGCCGACGTGATCGCCATGCTGCGCGACCGCTTTCCCGACGGGCGGGTCGATCGCGCCTTCGTGCGCGCCGCCGGCGAACCGGACAGCTTCGCCGCCCAGGCCTTCAACCGTCTGCTGCGCGGCCTGGACATGCGCCTGCCGGAAGGGGTGGTGCTGACCAGCCGCGAAGGCTTCCCGCGCACCTTCTTCCGCACCAAGTTCTGGGAGGAGAACCCCAGGACCTACGGGGACATCGTCTTCCAGCCCGAGCCGCTGCCCGAGCACGTGGCCAGCACGCCGCTGACCGAGCGGCAGAAGCGCGAGCTGCTGCGCTACGGCCCCCACGAGCCGCCGCTGTTCGTCGGCCATTACTGGCGCAGCGGCCGACCGGCGCCGATTCGCCACAACCTGGCCTGTCTGGATTACAGCGCCGTGCTGGAAGGGCGCCTGGTCGCCTATCGTTACGACGGCGAGCAGCACCTGCACGCCGACAAGTTCGTGTGGATCGAGGTGGACCACCGGGGGGTACCGCGATGAGTGCCGTGGTGGTGTTGCGTCTGCCGCTGGATACCGATCTCAGCGGCTTCCTGGCCCTGCTCAAGCGCCTGCAGGTGCCCTGCCGGGTCAGCGAGGAAAGCGGCAGCCAGGTGCTCTGGGTGCCGGAGCCGCTGGCCGAGCAGGTGCGCGAGCTCTACGCGCGCTACCCGCAGGGTGATCCCCTGGCGCCCATCGGGCACGAGTGGGTGGCGCCCCGGCCGGCCACCCGTCGCTTCGGCAGCCTGCGCCAGGCACCGCTGACCGCGCTGATGCTGGTGCTCGCGCTGGTGGTGTTCGCCATCACCTGGGGCGGCGGCAACCTGGAGACCATCCGCTGGTTCAGCTTCACCGACTACGGCATCACCGAGGAGTACCTGTACTTCGGGGATCTGCAGCACACCCTGGAGCAGGCCCAGTGGTGGCGCCTGTTCAGCCCCATGCTGCTGCACTTCGGCTGGCTGCACCTGGCCATGAACAGCCTCTGGTACTGGGAGCTGGGGCGGCGCATCGAGGCCCATCAGGGGCGTTTCGCGCTGCTGGGCTTCACCCTGCTGTTCGCCCTGGTGTCCAACCTGGCCCAGTACCTGTTCGGCGGCCCCGGCATCTTCGGCGGCCTGTCCGGCGTGCTCTACGGCCTGCTCGGTCATTGCTGGCTGTACCAGAAGCTGGCGCCCAACGCCGCCTACCGGCTGCCGCCGGGAGTGGTGGGGCTGATGCTGATCTGGCTGCTGGTATGCCTGTCCGGGCTGGTCACCGCCCTGGGCCTGGGCTCCATCGCCAATGCCGCCCATGTGGGTGGGCTGCTGATCGGCTGCGCCACCGGTGTGCTGGGGGGATGGCTGGCGCGGCGGCGCTGAGTGAACCGCCATGTCGTGCGCGCCGGACCGGCACGTCTGGTGGCCAACGCAATGCGTTGACCACCCTGCGGGCGTGGATTGCACCGGCCTTGGTAGGGCGGTCGGCGTTTTTCCCGGCCGCCGCCTGCACCACGACGAGCCCGTTTTTCCCTTAATTCTCCCGCCCCGTTAGAATGGCCGGCGATCCATTTTTCCGGAGCCGGCCATGTCGTCCTTTATCGAAGCCATCGAGAACATCACCCCCGAGATCTACCAGAACCTCAAGCAGGCCGTGGAACTGGGCAAGTGGCCGGACGGCCGCAAGCTGACCCGCGAGCAGAAGGAAACCTGCCTGAGCGCCATGATCGCCTGGGAGATCAGGAACCTGCCCGAAGAAGAGCGCACCGGCTTCATGAACGGCCAGGAGTGCGGTTCGAAGAGCAAGAAGGATGCCGTCGAATCGGATCTTTTCGCTCCCGCCGCCGGGACCCGCCACTGATGCAGGAACTCGCTCGTGGCGCACTGGACAAGATGGCCGTGCGCCTGGACGCCCCGGTGCAGTACGCCTTTCGCCTGGGCGAGGCGCAGGTGCCGGTCAACCCGCTGATCGGCAGGACCCTGCGCCTGGAATACCTGGGCGCCATCCACTGCAGCCATTGCGGTCGCAGGACCAACAAGAGCTTCAGCCAGGGCTACTGCTACCCCTGCTTCAGGAAGCTGCCGCAGTGCGACACCTGCATCGTCAGCCCCGAGAAGTGCCATCACGAACTGGGCACCTGCCGGGATCCGGACTGGGGCACGCAGTTCTGCATGACCGATCACGTGGTCTACCTGGCCAACTCCTCGGGCATCAAGGTGGGCATCACCCGCGCCACCCAGCTGCCGACCCGCTGGCTCGACCAGGGCGCTACCCAGGCCCTGCCCATCCTGCGCGTGGCCACCCGGCAGCAGTCCGGCCTGGTGGAAGACCTGCTGCGCAGCCAGGTGCCGGACAAGACCAACTGGCGCGCGATGCTCAAGGGCGACGCCGAGCCCCTGGACCTGCCGGCCATCCGCGACGAGATCCTCGCCGCCTGCGCCGACGGCATCGGCTATCTTCAGCAGCGCTTCGGCCTGCAGGCGATCCAGACGGTGCCGGATGCCGAGGTGCAGACCATCCGCTATCCGGTCGAGGCCTACCCGAGCAAGATCGTCACCCACGACCTGGAGAAGAACCCGGTGGTGGAAGGCACCTTGCTGGGCATCAAGGGTCAATACCTGATTCTGGATACCGGGGTGATCAACATCCGCAAGTTCACTGCCTATCAGGTGGCGGCCAGCGCCGCGTAAACGCGGCCGGGACCGCCAGCCCGGCTTGCACAGGCCGGGCGGCCCACAAGGCCGCCCGATGAATGATGAGGTTTCCATGCGTACCGAACAGCCGAAAACCATCTACCTCAAGGACTATCAGGTGCCCGAGTACCTGATCGACGAGACCACCCTGACCTTCGAGCTGTACGAGGACCATACCCTGGTCCATGCCCAGCTGGTGATGCGCCGCAATCCGCAGGCGGGCGCCGGCCTGCCGCCGCTGGTGCTGGATGGCCAGGACCTGGAGCTGCTCAGCCTGAGCCTCAACGACCGTCCGCTGGACCAGGGCGCCTACCAGCTCACCCCGTCTACCCTGACCCTGCAGCCGGACAGCGAGCGCTTCACCCTCGACAGCACGGTGCGCATCCATCCGGAAACCAACACCGCCCTGGAAGGGCTGTACAAGTCCGGCACGATGTTCTGCACCCAGTGCGAGGCCGAGGGTTTCCGCAAGATCACCTGGTACCTCGACCGCCCGGACGTGATGAGCAGCTTCACCACCACGGTCAGCGCCGACAAGCAGCGCTACCCGGTCCTGCTCTCCAACGGCAACCCCATCGCCTCCGGCGACGGCGAGGACGGCCGTCACTGGGCCACCTGGCAGGATCCCTTCAGGAAGCCCGCCTACCTGTTCGCGCTGGTGGCCGGCGACCTCTGGTGCATCGAGGACAGCTTCCGCACCATGAGCGGCCGCGACGTGGCGCTGCGCATCTATGTGGAGCCGGAAAACATCGACAAGTGCCAGCACGCCATGGACAGCCTGAAGAAGGCCATGCGCTGGGACGAGGAGGTCTACGGCCGCGAGTACGATCTGGACATCTTCATGATCGTCGCGGTGAACGACTTCAACATGGGCGCCATGGAGAACAAGGGCCTCAACATCTTCAATTCCAGCGCCGTGCTGGCCCGCGCCGAGACCGCCACCGACGCCGCCCACCAGCGCATCGAATCCATCGTCGCCCACGAGTACTTCCACAACTGGTCCGGCAACCGCGTCACCTGCCGCGACTGGTTCCAGCTGTCGCTCAAGGAAGGCTTCACCGTGTTCCGCGATGCCGAGTTCAGCGCCGACATGAATTCGCGCACCGTCAAGCGCATCGAGGACGTGGCCTACCTGCGCACCCATCAGTTCGCCGAGGATGCCGGCCCCATGGCCCACCCGGTGCGCCCGGA
>DATGNS010000247.1:0-2536 GCA_035306625.1 Pseudomonas sp.
GGCCAGATCGGCCATCATCTGGATCGCCCCGGCGGTGCGGGTCGGCCCCGGCAGCACGGTATTCACGGTCACGCCGGTACCGGCCAGCACCTTGGCCAGACCACGGGACAGGCCCTGCAGCGCAGTCTTGCTGACGCCGTAGTGGACCATCTCGGTGGGGATATTCAACGCCGATTCACTGGAAATGAACTGGATACGGCCCCAGCCCTGGTCACGCATGCCCCTGGCATAGTGACGGGCCAGACGCACGCCGCTCATGATGTTGACCTGGAAGAACTCCTCCCACAGCGCATCATCGATATCGAAGAACTCCCGCGCGCCGTAAATGCCGAGGTTGTTGACCAGAATATCGGTTGCCGGCTGGGCGGCGATCAGCGCCTGGGTACCGGCCGGGGTTCCGACATCGGCGACCACGCCACGGGCATCGTCGCGACCGGCGGCGGTATTCACCCTGGCCACCGCCGCGTCCACCCGGGACCGCTCGCGGCCCACCAGGGTAACCTGGGCACCGGCCCTGGCCAGCCCTTCAGCAATGGCCAGACCGATACCGCCAGTGGAACCCGTTACGATGGCCGTCTTGCCTGAAAGATCAATGATCATCTGTGTCTCCTGTTGTCTCGTGGCTGCGGTTATCAACCGAAGCGGAATGCTGAAATGGTGGTCTGCATGACCCGTTCCGAGTAGATCCTGCGCCCCGGCTCGCCCCCACCGGCGCCGGCGGCCACCAGCAACGGAATCAGGTGCTCCTCATGACCCCGCGGGTGACACTGGTAGGCCTCGGGTGCCTTGGCCCAGCCGCGCAGCAACCCGTCACGCTCCTGCGCCGGACCCTCCACGGCCCGGGTCAGCCAGGCGTCGAACTCATCGGACACCGACGAGAAACGCGCATCGCCATAGGCACGCATGTTGTGAAAGCTCATGCCGCTGCCGATGATCAGGATGTTCTCATCCCGCAGTCCGGCCAGCGCACGGCCCAGCGCCAGATGCGCCTCGGGGTCCAGATCCGCTCGCAGGGACAGCTGGACGACCGGAATATCCGCAGCTGGAAACACCAGCTTCAGCGGAATGAACATGCCGTGGTCAAAGCCGCGCTCGAGGTCGACTGCTGCCGCCAGGCCTTCGGCATTGAGGGTCTGCACCAGCTGCTCGGCAAGCTGCGGCGCACCCGGGGCCGGGTAGGTCAGCTCGTAGGTGTGCTGCGGGAAACCGTAATAGTCATAGATCAGCTCCGGGCGGGCATGGCCGGTCACGCGGAACTCGGGTTCCATCCAGTGCGCCGAGACCATGACGATGGCGCTGGGCTTCTGCGGCAGGGTGCCGGCCACACTCCTGAGAAAGTTGCCCATGCCCAGCCAGGTATCGGCGGGATTCCAGTCCATGAAGAAACAGGGGCCGCCACCGTGGGGGATGAACAGCGCCGGCTGGCGCGAAGGGTTGCCGTTGTGCATGTCGAATACCTCGCTTGCTTGCATGGCGCCTAGTATCGCCCCTACCCGTTGGTCGCAGAACCGTCCAGAATAAGCCAACACCTGATACTGATAGTAGGAAGTGAGAATGGACCGTATCACCAGTATGCGAGTCTTTGTACGCGCCGCCAGCGCCGGCAGTCTGTCCGCCGCCGCCCGCCATCTGGGCATGTCCCCGGCCATGGCGACCAAGCACGTGAATGCGCTGGAAGCCCGGCTGGGCGTCAAGCTTTTCCACCGTACTACGCGGCGGCTGAGCCTGACCGAAGCCGGCAGCAATTACCTGGAAGCCTGCCAGCGCATCCTCCCGGAAATCGATGAGGCCGAAGCGGCGGCGGCCTCCCAGCGGGTCAAGGCCAGCGGGCTGCTGAGGATGAACGTGCCGCTGTCCTTCGGCATCCGCTATGTGGCACCGCTGCTCGCCGAGTTCAGTCACCGGCACCCGGAGGTCAGGGTCGAGCTGGGGTTGAGCGATGCCCATCTGGATCTGATTGCCGGCAGCTGGGACCTGGCGATCCGTATCGGACGGCTGGCGGACAGCCCGCTGCAGACCCGCCAGCTGGGCGACAGCTGCATGAAGGTCTGCGCAGCACCGGCCTATCTGGACCAGCGGGGAGTGCCGCGCACCGTCAGCGAGCTGGCCCAGCACAACTGCCTGAGCTACACCCTGTCGGCCATGCAGGACAGCCGCCACTGGGCATTCGGCCCGGACGGGGAGGTCAAGGTAGCGATCAACGGCGACCTGCTGGCCAACAATGGGGATGCCCTGCTGGCGGCGGCGGTGGCAGGTCAGGGCATCATCTATCAGCCACACTTCATCGTCGGCACGGCGTTGAAACAGGGGCAGCTGGTGGAGCTGGAACTGGACAAGCCGGTAGTGAAGCTGGGCGGCATCCATGTGCTCTATCCCCCGGATCGCCGTCCACCGGCCAAGGTGCGGGTAATGATCGACTATCTGGCCCAGGAGTTCGAGCGGGCACCGCCGTAAGGTGTGCCATGCACGCCATCGCCCCGGGGTCGGGGCTGCTACCGAAATGGCGCGCGGGATTCCTGCAGGTTGTCCGGTCGCT
>DATGNS010000248.1:0-10118 GCA_035306625.1 Pseudomonas sp.
AAAAAAAGGGGAGCCCATGGCTCCCCTTTTCGTTTCCGGCAGAAAACCTTTACAGCAGGCCTTCGGCCTTGAGGGCGCGCTGCACGGCAGGGCGGGCGGCGATGCGCTGCTGATAGGCCTGCAGGGTCGGATAGGGCGCCAGGTCCACCGACAGGTGCTGGCACCAGCCCAGCACCACGAACAGGTAGGCATCGGCGACCCCGAAGCTGTCGCCTACCAGGTATTCGCGGCCCTGCAGGGCCTGCTCCACATAGGCCAGGCGCTGGCCGAGGGCGTCGCGGGCCATCTGCTTGGCGGCGTCGGGCGTGTCCGGACGGAATAGCGCGCCGAAGTTCTTGTGCAGCTCGGTGCCGATGTAGGTCAGCCACTCATGGGCGCGGGCGCGCTGCAGGCTGCCGGCCGGGGCCAGCAGGCCGGCCTCGGGCTTCTGGTCGGCCAGATACTGCACGATGGCCGGGCCCTCCGTGAGCAGTTCGCCATCATCCAGTTGCAGGACCGGCACGTAGCCCTTGGGGTTGATCTGCGTGAAGTCGGCCCCCGAGGCGGTGAGGTGCGGACGCACCCGCAGGTCGACCTTCTCCAGCTCATGGGGCAGGTCCAGCTCGCACAGAACGATGTGCGGCGACAACGAACAGGCACCCGGTGCGTAATAGAGCTTCATGGTGATTCCTTGTGTTGGATGACGCATTGAGCTCTGCAGTCTAGGCCAAGGCCCGGACCCGGCAAAGTCCCCTCACTCCTGCAGCAGCACGCTGCGATTGCGCCCCTCGCGCTTGGCCTGGTACAGCGCCTGGTCGGCGCGGCGCAGCAGCCGCTGGTAGTCCGGATGGCCGTCATAGGCCGCCACGCCGATGCTCACGGTGAGCCGAATCAGCTCGTTGCCGATGCGCAGCGGTTCGGCGGCGATGCGCTGGCGCAGGCCCTCGGCCACGTGCAGAGCGCGCTCGGCCTCGATGTCCACCAGGATCAGCAGGAACTCCTCCCCGCCGTGACGGAAGGCATAGTCGCCGCCGCGGGTGTTGCTGGTCAGCAGGCCGGCAATCTGCTGCAGGGCCTGGTCGCCCGCCTCGTGCCCGTAGGTGTCGTTGATCTGCTTGAAGTGGTCCACGTCGATCAGCAGCACCGCGAAGCCGTGACCGTTCTGGCGGCTGTAGAGCACCTCCTTGCTCATCACCACCGGCAGGAACTTGCGGTTGAGCAGGCGGGTCAGCGCGTCGCGGCCGGCTTCCAGGTCGTTGGCCTGCTCGAACAGGCTGTCGAGCAGGAAGCGGATCGAGCGGGTCTGTTCACGGGTCTGGCGCAGCAGGTCGACGGCCTCGATGGTCTGCTGGCCGGCCTCCTCCTGGGCGCGCAGCGCGTCAAGTTGACTGTCGATGGCGCGGATACAGGTGAGGATCGAGGTGCTTTCCGGCGAGCCCTGGAAGGCGTGGGAAGCCTTGTGGCGAAACCACAGGCCGAACTCCGAATTGCTCAGGCGTGGCAGATGGCTGGCCTTCTGACCCATGGCCAGGGCGTACATCAGCTGGTTCTCCCAGTCCAGCAGGGCGCCGCGCTGGCGCTCCTTCTCGGCGCCGAGGTTCTGCGATACGGAGAACAGTCGGTAGGCCTCTTCGGCGCGCGAGTTGCGCTCATGGGACAGGGAATAGGCCTGGCTCATGATCTCCATGGTCAGGTCGATCAACTGGCAGGCCAGGCGGGTGGCGGCATGCTGGGCATGGGCGTGCAGGTCGCCCGCCATGAGCAGCCGGGACAGGTGCGTCTTGAGCTGGCGGGCGCCGCGCAGCACCAGGGAAATGGGCACCTCGATGCGCGCGTGCACCTTGCCCACATGCTGCTGCAGCTGGATGCACTCATGGATCTGGGCGCTGTCGACTGCGGCGAACACATTGACCAGCCAGCGCTGCAGCGAGCCGCTCAACTGGTTGCGCACCTGCTCGTGGCTCAGATAAGGCGAGGAATCGGGATTGCCCAGCATGTGATCGTAGAAGCTGCTGGCCAGGGCGACACGATGGGTATCGATAAGCCCCTGGAGAACGGGAAGGGCCTCGGCATACTGGCTGATCAGTGCCTGCCATTCGCGTTCAATAAGTTCTTCATTCATGGAGCACGATCAATCAGAGGGCCGGCGCCGCCGGCCACGGGACTACAAAAAACCGGATCAACCGGTCAGCGGGATTGCGGGCTGTCGACTTCCGCCATGCGCTCGGTGATCCAGCGCTCGGCGCGCTGATTGAGCTCGCTGATGGCCTGGGGCCCCTGGCCTTCGGGGTACATGGCCGGGCCGATGATCACCTGGATAGTGCCAGGGTACTTGGCCCAGCCTTCCTTGGGCCAGAACCGTCCGGCGTTGTGGGCGATGGGCAGCACCGGCAGGTTGGCGTTGACCGCCAGGGCCGCGCCGCCGCGCGAGAACTTGCCCATCCGGCCGACCGGTACCCGGGTGCCTTCGGGGAATACCAGCACCCAGTTGCCGTCGCGCAGGTGCTTGTCGCCCTTGCTGGCCAGCTGCTTGAGGGCCCGCTTGGGGTTGCTGCGGTCGATGGCGATGGGGCGCATCAGGGCCAGCACCCAGCCGAAGAAGGGCACCAGCAGCAGCTCGCGCTTGAGCACCTGGCTCAGTGGCCCGAACAGGCCGGACAGGTAGAAGGTTTCCCAGGTGCTCTGGTGCTTGGCGAGGATCACGCAGGGTTGCTTGGGAATGTTCTCCAGGCCCTGCACCTGGTAGCGCACGCCGGCCACCACGCTGGCCAGCCCCACCGCCATGCGGCACCAGGGCTGCACGATGACCCGGTAGCGCAGGTGGAAAGGCAGCAGCGGCGCCACCAGGATGCTGAAGATGCCCCATACGAAGGAGCTGGAAGACAACAGCAGATAGAACAGGAAGGTTCGCAGGCGTTGGATCGGACTCATCGATGGCTTTCCAGCAGATGATCGGCCACGGCCGCCAGGTCATCGAAGATCTGCGTTCCCGCCGGCAGCGGCTTCTGCAGCGAGCGCAGGCCCTTGCCGGTCTTCACCAGCAGTGGCGTGGCGCCCAGGGCCACGCCGGCCTCCAGGTCGCGGGTGCTGTCGCCCACGGTCGGCACGCCGCTCAGGTCACCGAGCCCGAAGTGCTCGGCAATGCGCCGGAACAGCCCGGGCAGGGGCTTGCGGCAATCGCAGCCATCCTCGGGGCCATGCGGGCAGTGCTCGATCAGGGCGATCTCCCCGCCCTGCTCCGCCACCAGATGGCGCAGGCGCTGGTGCATGGCGTCCAGGGTCGACGCGTCGAAATAGCCGCGCGCCAGGCCGGACTGGTTGGTGGCCACCGCCACGCTCCAGCCGGCCCGGCTCAGCCGGGCGATGGCCTCGATCGAGCCGGGGATGGGGATCCACTCCTCCAGGCTCTTCACGTAATCATCGGAGTCCTGGTTGATGACTCCGTCGCGGTCGAGAATGATCAGCTTCATACGGCAGCCTCGAAGAAGGGCCCCAGGGGGTGACCCCAGGGCCCGGCTCGTCAACCGAGCAGCGAGATATCCGCCACGCCCAGGAACAGCCCGCGCAGTTGCGCCAGCAGGGCATAGCGGTTGGTACGCACGTCGGCGTTCTCGGCATTGACCAGCACGTTGTCGAAGAAGGCGTCCACCGGCTCGCGCAGGCGGGCCAGACGCTCCAGCGCCTCGCGGTAGCAGCGCGCGGCGGCCAGCGGCTGCACGTCCTGCAGGGCCTGCTGGATGGCGGCGTTCAGGGAGAACTCGCTGGCGTGCTCGAAGTGGCGCGGATCGGCGCCGGCCGGCAGCTGGTCCTGCTTGCCGAGCAGGTTGGACACGCGCTTGTTGGCCGCGGCCAGGGCCTCGGCTTCCGGCAGGGTGCGGAAGGCCTGAACGGCCTGCACGCGCTGGTCGAAGTCCAGCGCCGAGCGCGGATGCACGGCGCGCACCGCCAGGTAGGTGGATACCTCGATGCCTTCGTCCTCGTAGCGGGCGCGCAGGCGGTCGAAGACGAACTCCAGCACCTGTTCGGCCAGGCCGGCGGCCTTGACCTTTTCGCCGTACTGGGTCACCGCGAATTCCACCGCCTCGACCAGGTCCAGGTCCAGCTGCTTCTCGATGAGGATGCGCAGCACGCCGAGGGCGGCGCGGCGCAGAGCGTAGGGATCCTTCGAGCCGGTGGGCAGCATGCCGATGCCGAAGATGCCGACCAGGGTGTCCAGCTTGTCGGCCACTGCCAGGGCGGCGCCGGTGAGGGTCTGTGGCAGCTCGGCGCCGGCGCCGCGCGGCATGTACTGCTCGTTGAGCGCCAGGGCCACGTCCTCGGCCTCGCCGTCATGCTGGGCATAGTAGTAGCCGGCAATGCCCTGCATCTCCGGGAACTCGCCGACCATCTCGGTGGCCAGGTCGCACTTGGAGAGGATGCCGGCGCGGCGGGCCTTGACCGGGTCGCCGCCGATGCGTTCGGCGATGAAGCCGGCCAGGGCGGATACGCGCTCGGCCTTGTCCAGCACGGTGCCCAGCTGGGCCTGGAAGACCACGTTGGCCAGGCGCTGGTTGAAGCTTTCCAGCTTCTGCTTCTTGTCCTGCTTGAAGAAGAACTCGGCGTCGGTGAGGCGCGGGCGCTCCACCTTCTCGTTGCCGGCGACGATCTGTGCCGGGTCCTTGGACTCGAGGTTGGCCACGGTGATGAAGCGCGGCAGCAGCTTGCCGTTGGCGTCCAGCAGGCAGAAGTACTTCTGGTTGTCCTGCATGGTGGAGATCAGGGCCTCCTGGGGCACGGCGAGGAAGCGTTCCTCGAAGGAGCAGACCAGCGGCACGGGCCACTCGACCAGGGCGGTCACTTCGTCGAGCAGCGCCGGCGGCACGATGGCGGTGCCGTTCTCGGCCCTGGCCAGTTCGGCCACGCGAGCCTCGATCTGCGCGCGGCGTTCGGCGAAGTCAGCCAGCACATAGGCGCTGCGCAGGTCCTCGACATAGCTGTCGGGACGGCTGATGCGCACCTCGTGGTTGGCATGGAAGCGGTGGCCACGGGAGGTGCGGCCGGCCTTCTGGGCAAGGATCTCGCAGTCGATCACGCTGTCACCCAGCAGCATCACCAGCCAGCGGGTCGGACGCACGAACTCTTCCTTGCGGTCGGCCCAGCGCATGCGCTTGGGAATCGGCAGGGCATCCAGGGAAGCCTCGACGATGCCCGGCAGCAGCGCCGTGGCGGGCTGGCCGGTGATGCGCCGGGAGAAGCGCAGCTTGGGCCCGCTGCGGTCGATTTCCGCCAGCTCCACCCCGCACTTGCGGGCGAAGCCCAGGGCGGCCTGGGTCGGGTTGCCGTCCTTGTCGAAGGCGGCTTGCACCGGCGGGCCGTCCAGGTTCACCTCGCGGTCGGGCTGCTGCACGGCCAGCTGGCGGACCTGCACGGCCAGGCGGCGCGGCGCGGCGTAGTAGCGGGCGGAGGCATAGGCCAGCCCGGCGTCCTTCAGGCCCTTCTCGACACCGGCCAGGAAGGCCTCGGCCAGGCTCTTGAGCGCCTTGGGCGGCAGCTCTTCGGTGCCCAGTTCGACCAGAAAATCTTGAGCGCTCATTATTCGGCCTCCTTCAGCTTGGCCAGGACTTCGTCACGCAGTTCGGGGGTGGCCATCGGGAAGCCCAGGCGGGCGCGGGCCAGCAGGTAGCTCTGGGCGATGTTGCGGGCCAGGGTGCGCACACGCAGGATGTAGCGCTGGCGCTCGGTCACCGAGATGGCGCGGCGCGCATCCAGCAGGTTGAAGCTGTGACTGGCCTTGATGACCATCTCGTAGGCCGGCAGCGGCAGCTGGTGCTCCATCAGGCGGTTGGCTTCGCTCTCGTAGTGATCGAACAGCTCGAACAGCTTGTCGACGTTGGCATGCTCGAAGTTGTAGGTGGACTGCTCCACCTCGTTCTGGTGGAACACGTCGCCGTAGGTGACCTTGCCGAACGGGCCGTCGGAGTACACCAGGTCATACACCGAGTCGACGCCCTGCAGGTACATGGCCAGGCGCTCCAGACCGTAGGTGATCTCGCCGGTCACCGGGTAGCACTCCACGCCGCCGACCTGCTGGAAGTAGGTGAACTGGGTCACTTCCATGCCGTTGAGCCAGACTTCCCAGCCCAGGCCCCAGGCGCCCAGGGTCGGCGATTCCCAGTTGTCCTCGACGAAGCGGATGTCGTGGATGCTGGTGTCGACGCCGATGCGGCGCAGCGATTCCAGGTACAGCTCCTGGATGTTGGCCGGGTTGGGCTTGAGCACCACCTGGAACTGGTAGTAGTGCTGCAAGCGGTTGGGGTTCTCGCCGTAGCGGCCGTCGGTGGGCCGGCGGGACGGCTGCACGTAGGCGGCGTTCCAGGTTTCCGGACCGATGGCGCGCAGGAAAGTGGCGGTGTGGAAGGTGCCGGCACCCATTTCCATGTCATAGGGTTGCAGGATCACGCAGCCCTGCTCGGCCCAGAATTGCTGCAGGGCCAGGATCAGGTCTTGGAAGGTGCGCACGGCGGGCGTAGTCTGGCTCACGGAATTTCACCTGTGCTGATGCGGGAAGAAGCGTTCCGACCGGGTTCGGCGGCGGGCGCTTCGGCGAACGTTCAAAGCGCGGAAGTATATCCGATTGGCTGGACCTCGATGGTAGGAAACGCTGATGCCACGCTGTGCCTGGTGTACCGAAGATCCCCTCTACATCGCCTACCACGATCAGGAGTGGGGCGTGCCGCAGCGCGATCCCGACGTGCTGTTCGAACTGCTGGTACTGGAGACCTTCCAGGCCGGGCTGTCCTGGCTTACCGTGCTGCGCCGACGTGACTATCTGCGTCAGGTTCTGCACGGTTTCGACCCCCGGCGCCTGGCTGTGCTGGACGATGCCGACATCGAACGGCTGCTGCAGGATCCGGGCGTGATCCGCAACCGTCGCAAGCTGGAGGCGGTGCGTGACAATGCCCGTGCCTGGCTGCGTCAGGAGGCGCCGGCCGACTGGCTGTGGTCGTTCGTCGGCGGCCAGCCGCGCATCAACCATCCGGCGCATGTCGGCGAGGTGCCGGTATTCACTCCCGAGGCGCAGGCGATGAGCAAGGCCCTGAAGAAGGCAGGCTTCCGCTTCGTCGGGCCGACCATCTGCTACGCGTTGATGCAGGCCGCCGGCATGGTGATGGATCACACCCTCGACTGCCCGCGTCACGCCCAGCTCAGTGGGCGTGGCGAGTCGCCGTCCTGACCGGGATCGATCGTCGTCTGCAGTGGCCAATGGCCATGTTCTTGCACGGTGCGCTGCGCCGTGTCGAAATGTCGTCTTTTTTTGTGAGGAAACCTGCGTGGAAAGAATCAAGGGAGCCCTGGCGGTCGGTTTCCTGAAGCTGTTGGCCCGGCTGCCCTGGAGGCTGGTGCAGGCGCTGGGCTCCGGGGTCGGCACCCTGATGTACTACCTGCCGAACCGTTCGCGGGAAGTGGCGCGCATCAACCTGCGGCACTGTTTCCCGGAGCTGGACGAGGCGGCGCGCGAGCATCTGCTGCGCGACACCCTGAAGGGCATTGGCAAGACCTTCACCGAGAGCGCATGTGCCTGGATCTGGCATCCCTCGCGCACCCTGCAGAAGGTGCGCGAGGTGGAGGGGCTGGAAGTGCTCGAGCGCGCACTGGCCTCAGGCAAGGGCGTAGTGGGCATCACCAGCCACCTGGGCAACTGGGAGGTGCTCAATCACTTCTACTGCTCCCACTGCCGGCCGATCATCTTCTACCGGCCGCCCAAGATAAAGGCCCTGGATGATCTGCTGGCCGCGCAGCGCACCCAGATGGGCAACCGCGTAGCGCCATCCACCAAGGAGGGCATTCTCAGCGTCATCAAGGAGGTGCGTTCCGGTGGCCAGGCGGGCATTCCCGCAGACCCGGAACCCAGCCGCAACAGCGGGCTGTTCGTGCCCTTCCTGGGTACCCGGGCGCTGACCAGCAAGTTCGTGCACGGCATGATTGCCGGGCACAAGGCGGTGGCCCTGTTCCTGCATGCGGTGCGCCTGCCGGACGGTTCCGGTTTCAAGGTGATCCTGGAGGAGGCCCCGGAGGCCATGTACAGCGAGGACGCGGCTACCGCGGTGGCGGCACAGAGCGAGGTCATCGGCCGCTACGTGCGCACCTACCCGGACCAGTACATGTGGACCATGAAGCGTTTCAAGAAGCGTCCGGAGGGTGAGGCCCGGTGGTACTGACGGAACAGCCGGTCAATCGGCGCCGGCACCCGCGCACCCCGCTGCACTGGTCGGTGCGCGTCTGGCACGAGTCCTTCGGTGAGCGCGACGCCTTCACCCGGGACTTTTCCGCGGTGGGCATCTACATCGAGCTGCGCGAGCTGACGCAGCTGCCGGTAGGCACACGCCTGAAGGCGCAGATGCAGGGCCTGCCGTCCCCGGCTCCGGTGCTGGAAATGGAGATCCGCCGCACCGACGAGCGCGGTGCCGGTCTGGTGTTCATCCTCGACTGATCGGCCTGCGCGGCGCTAGAATGCCCGCCGCCCTGCGGGCCCATGGGTTCCCTCGCCCCCATTCTCAAAAAAAGGATCCTCCGATGCTGTTGCCTGTCGCGGCGGTCCAGCGGACGCTGGCCGTGCTCATCGCCTTCCACATCCTGATCATCATTGCCAGCAACTACCTGGTACAGATTCCGGTGAGCCTGTTCGGCTGGCACACCACCTGGGGCGCCTTCAGCTTCCCGTTCATCTTCCTGGCCACCGATCTGACCGTGCGCCTGCTCGGCAAGCAGCCGGCGCGCCGGGTGATCGCCCGGGTCATGCTGCCGGCCCTGCTGGTGTCGTACGGGGTGTCGGTGATCTTCCAGGAAGGCGCCTGGCGGGGCCTGGGTGCCCTGCTGGAATTCAACGACTTCGTGCTGCGCATCTCCCTGGCCAGCTTCGCCGCCTACGTGGTGGGCCAGCTGCTGGACATCCAGGTGTTCGACCGCCTGCGGCGTCTGCGCCAGTGGTGGATCGCGCCCTCGGCCTCCATGCTGTTCGGCACCCTGGTGGACACCTTCGTGTTCTTCTCGGTGGCCTTCTGGAACAGCAGCAACGCGTTCATGGCGGCCAACTGGGTGGAGATCGCCACGGTGGACTACGTGATCAAGCTGGCCATCAGCTGGGCGCTGTTCGTGCCGCTGTACGGCATGCTGCTTGGCGCCATCCTGCGCATGTTGCCGGGGCGGCCGGCCACGGCGTGAGGGTGATCAACGCTGCGCGTGATTGTGTGTAGGGCGGTCGGCGCTTTTCCGGCCGCCGTCAGGGTCAGCGCCCAATGGCCTGAGGTGGCCAACGCCAAGCGTTGACCGCCCTGCAGGTGCCGCGCGGGATCAGCGCGCCGGCTTGTCCAGCTTCTTCAGAAACACCGTCATTTCCTTCTCGGCCTGCTTGTCACCATGGCCCTGTGCGGCCACCAGGCCCTGCTGCCAGGCCTGGCGGGCGCCGTCCTGGTCGCCGCTGACCTGCAGTGCCTTGCCCAGCAGCTTCCAGGCGGCGGAATACTTTGGGTCCTGCTCCACGCAGCGGCGCAGGTGATCGACGGCCTTCCCCGGTTCGCCGGCGTCCAGATAGCCCTTGCCGAGCCCGAAGCGCAGCAGTGGGTTGTCGATTCCCTTGGCGAGCATGTTTTCCAGCGACGTGAGCATGGCGGCAACCCTCCTGATGACCTACCGGGCCAGTCACCTTAAAAGAACGCCAGCCCCACTTGGAAGAGCCGTTCCACATCGCGGATGTTTCGCTTGTCCATCAGGAACAGGATCACATGGTCGCCGGACTCGATCACCGTGTCGTCGTGGGCGATCAGCACCTCCTCGTCGCGGATCACCGCGCCGATGGTGGTGTCCGGCGGCAGGGCGATGTCGCCGATGCGCCGCCCCACCACCTTGCTGGAGCGGGCATCGCCATGGGCGATGGCCTCGATGGCCTCGGCCGCGCCGCGGCGCAGCGAGTGCACGCTGACCACGTCGCCGCGGCGCACATGGGTGAGCAGCGTGCCGATGGTGGCCAGCTGCGGGCTGATGGCGATGTCGATCTCGCCGCCCTGCACCAGGTCCACGTAGGCGGTGTTGTTGATCAGGGTGATGACCTTGCGCGCACCCAGGCGCTTGGCCAGCAGCGAGGACATGATGTTGGCCTCGTC
>DATGNS010000249.1:0-2341 GCA_035306625.1 Pseudomonas sp.
GACGAGTTCGTCATCCACCAGGTCAGCAAGGCCCACACCAAGGCCTTCACCCGCGCCATGGGCATCGACCCCAAGAAGGTCATGACCATCTTCGGCGAGCACGGCAACATCGGCCCGGCCTCGGTGCCGATCGTGCTCAGCAAGCTGCGCGAGATGGGCCGCCTGAAGAAGGGCGACCGCGTGGCCCTGCTGGGTATCGGTTCGGGCCTGAACTGCTCGATGGCCGAGGTGGTCTGGTAACCCCCCGACGGCTATTGACGCACGCGAGGGCCGGCCTGTCCGGCCTTCGTCGTTTCTGGTTGACTCGGGATTAATTAGCGAATAAGCCGGCTTTAATTAGCGAATAAGCGCGCTCAAGTTTACAATCCGCGAATGGCTCGACCCGACCGTTCCCGAGAGATTGATGCCGCCCTGTTGCGAGCGGTGGCCGAGCATCCCCACGACGCGGCTCCCGAAGTCCAGCAGATGATCCGCCGCGCCGAGGTTCTTCGTGACGAACAGGGCAGCCAGCTTCCGCTTCTGAAGTAGGACCCGCGCAGCTTCCCGCGCGCATGATCCCTTGCAGGAACAGGAGCATCGAATGGACCCCTGGACATGACGGAGAGCCACCCCGTTTCCTTCCGTCGCGCGCTGGTGGTCTTCCTGCTGGCGCTGACCGGCTCCGTCACCGGCGTGCTGCTCGGCCCGCGCATCGTCGCCGCCTTCGACGGCGCGCCCGTCTGGCTGTTGCCCGCGGTCATGATCGCCTCGGTGCTGCTCGCGCTGGTGGCGGCGTACGTGGCATTCCGGATTGCCAGCCGCAAGTAGGGGGCTGGACCCGCCAGTCACCGCCTGGCTGGCGGAAAGCGACCTGCGTACCTGGTTTATTTCCGCCAGCACCTTGATGGAGCTGGAGGCGGGCGTGCTGCGCATGGGCTGCTGCCGGCGTCGGCATCGGACACTTCGCCGACCGGCACCGGAATCGTGATCCCGGTACGCTCCTCCCCGTCGACCAACAAGGAAATATTTCCATGAAGTACTCGTTTCCGGGCTCGTCCGCCCTTGTCACCGGTGCTGCCTCTGGCATCGGCGAAGCCGTCGCCCACCTGCTCGCCGCCAATGGCGTGTCGGTGGTGGTGTCCGACCTCGAGACCGATGCCGTGAGGCGAGTGGTCGACGCGATCGTCGCCGATGGCGGCAGGGCCGTTGGCAACGTCTGCGATGTTGCCGACGCGGCCCAGGTGGAGGCGGCGGTCGCGTGCGCGATCGAGCACTTCGGTGCGTTGCACCTGGCGGTCAACAACGCCGGCATCGGCGGCACCGCGCGGCCGGCCGGTGAGCTGCCGGCGGCGGACTGGCAGCGCGTCATCGACATCAACCTCAGCGGCGTGGCTCACGGATTGCGCTATCAGATCCCGGCGATCCTTGCGGCGGGGGGCGGCGCCATCGTCAACATGTCCTCGATCCTCGGCCTGGTCGGCGATGCCAACGCCCCGGCCTACGTCGCCGCCAAGCATGGCGTCACCGGTCTGACCCGTTCAGCGGCGCTGGCATATTCCGGCCAGGGCGTGCGCATCAATTCGATCCACCCGGGCTATGTGGACACGCCGATCCTTGCCGGCTTCGATGCCCACGCGCGCACTGAGCTGGTCGCCCGGCACCCGATCGGCCGGTTGGGCCGCCCGGAGGAGATCGCCCATGCCATCGCGTTCCTGCTCTCCGACGCTGCCAGCTTCGTTACCGGTGCGGCCCTGGCCGCCGACGGCGGCTATACCGCGAACTGAAGTCCGGCGATTCCGGCACCGCCGGCGCGGAAGTGGCGCCCTGGGTGCCGCTCGCCTGGCTGCGTGGAACAGCGCGCAGCAGGCGCAGTAAGCCGCTGCGGCCTTACAATCCGGGGCCCTGTTCCTGTTCCCACCGCATCTCCATGCACTTTCCAGACTACGCCTTCACCCCCCGGCGCTTTCCGGTGCGCCCGGGCATCCAGATGTCCTATCTCGACGAAGGCCCGCGCGATGGCGAGGTGGTGGTGATGGTCCACGGCAATCCGTCGTGGAGCTACTACTGGCGGCACCTTGTGAACGGGCTCTCGGATCGCTACCGCTGCATCGTCCCGGACCATGTCGGCATGGGACTGTCGGACAAGCCGGACGACGGGCCGAAGTCCCTGCCGCGCTACGACTACACCCTCGAGTCGCGGGTGGAGGACCTGGGCGCGCTGCTGGAGCACCTGGGCATCGACGGGCCGGTGACGCTGGCGGTGCACGACTGGGGCGGGATGATCGGCTTTGGCTGGGCGCTCTCGCACCAGGCGCAGGTCAAGCGGCTGGTGATCCTCAACACTGCGGCGTTCCCGATGCCC
>DATGNS010000250.1:0-23292 GCA_035306625.1 Pseudomonas sp.
TCCTTCGCCAGGGCGCGCAGCACGTCCAGGCACTGCACGTTGCCGGAGCCTTCCCAGATGGAGTTGACCGGGGCTTCCCGATACAGGCGCGGCAGGATGGTTTCCTCCACATAGCCGGCGCCGCCCAGGCACTCGCTGGCCTCGGCGACCATGTCCGGCGCGCGCTTGCAGATCCAGTACTTGCCGATGGCGGTCACCACGCGGGCGAAGGCCGCCTGCCGCTCGTCATCAAGGTTGTCCAGGGCGTGTCCCAGGCGCAGGGACAGCGCCAGCGCGGCCTCGCTTTCCAGGGCCAGGTCGGCCAGCACGTTCCGCATCAGCGGCTGCTCGATCAGCAGGCGGCCGCCGACCCGGCGATGGGCGCAGTGGTGCAGGGCCTGGGTCAGGGCCTGGCGCATCAGCGAGCTGGAGCCGACCATGCAGTCGAAGCGGGTCATGGCAACCATCTCGATGATGGTCGGCACGCCGCGCCCTTCCTCGCCGATCATCCAGGCGAAGGCACCCCGGTATTCCACCTCGCTGGAAGCGTTGGCCCAGTTGCCCAGCTTGTTCTTCAGGCGCTGGATGTAGAACTGGTTGCGACTGCCGTCCGGACGGTGGCGCGGCAGCAGGAAGCAGGACAGGCCCTTCTCGGTCTGCGCCAGGGTCAGGAAGGCATCGCACATGGGCGCCGAGCAGAACCACTTGTGGCCGACCAGCTCGTAGGCCTGGCCGGGGCCACCGGTGCCCAGCGGATAGGCCTGGGTGGTGTTGGCGCGCACATCGGTGCCGCCCTGCTTCTCGGTCATGGCCATGCCGATGGTCACACCGGCCTTCTGCTCCATGGGCAGGTTGCGCGGATCGTAGGCGGTGGCCAGCACCTTCGGCAGCCAGACGTCGGCCACCTCCGGCTGCAGCTTCAGCGCCGGCACGGCGGCGAAGGTCATGGTCAGCGGACAGCCGCTGGCCGCCTCGGCCTGACTATGCAGGTAGGTCAGCCCGGCGCGCACCACATGGGCGCCGGCCTGCGGACTCACCCAGGGCAGCGAGGGCAGGCCGTGCTCGATGGCCGTGCGCATCAGCTCGTGATAGGCGGGGTGGAAGTCCACCTGGTCGATACGGTGGCCGTAGCGGTCATGGGTGCGCAGCACCGGCCGGTTCTCGTTGGCGAGGAAGCCTGCCGCCATCAGCGGGCCGCCGGCCAGGGCGCCATAGGCTTCCAGCCGAGCATCGCCCCAGCCGCCCTGGAAACGCCGCACCCATTCCTGCAGCGGAACGTCGAGGCGGTAGAGATTGGCGCCGTCCAGCGGCGGAACCTGGTTGAACACCTCGTGGGTTTCGGCGAACTGGTGCAGACTCATGGCAGTCTCCGTGCATTCGATGGATGCGACCGAGTGAAGCATGGTCCATCGCCGCCCCGGGAGCGGGGATTCGGCCAAAGGCGACGGCAGAAGGGACCGGCCGGCGGGTAAACCCGGACCCGCAAAGATGCTAAGCTCGCGCGCCATGAACAGACATACTTCTCGCCCCGTCGTCCTCTGTCTGTCCGGCCACGACCCTTCGGGTGGCGCCGGGCTGCAGGCGGACATCGAAGCCCTGATCGCCCAGGGCTGCCACGCTGCGCCGACCGTCACCGCACTGACCGTGCAGGACACCGTCGACGTGGCCGACTTCCGTGTGCTCGACCGCGCCTGGGTGATGGCCCAGGCCAATGCGGTGATCGCCGACTTGCCCATCGCCGCCGTCAAGCTCGGCATGCTGGGCTCGGTGGAAATGGTCGACACCGTGCTGGAACTGATGCAGAAGCTGCCCGGTGTGCCGCTGGTCTGCGACCCGGTGCTGCGCGCCGGCGGCGGCGGCTCGCTGGGCCCGGACGATGTCGGCTACGCCATCCGCGAGCGCCTGTTCCCGGTGGCGGCCATCGCCACGCCCAACCTGCCGGAGGCACGCATCCTCGCCGAGCTGCCCGAGGGCACGCCGGACCAGTGCGCCGAGAAGCTGCTGCCGCACGTGCGCCATCTGCTGATCACCGGCGGCCACGGCGACGAGACCGAGGTGATCAACCGCCTGTACAGCCGTGACGGCCAGGTATGGACCTCCAGCTGCGCGCGCCTGCCCGGCAGCTACCACGGTTCCGGCTGCACCCTGGCCAGCGCCCTGGCCGGCCGCCTGGCCCTGGGCGAGGATCTGCCAAGCGCCGTGCAGAACGCCCTGGACTACACCTGGCGCTGCCTGCGCGACGCCGAGGCGCCGGGCCACGGCCAGTACATTCCGCGCCGCCTGCCGCTGGATTTCGGTCAATGAGTCGCGGCCTGTACGCCATCACCGACAGCACCCTGCTGGCCGACGGCCGTCTGCTGCCCTATGTGGAAGCCGCCCTGGAGGGCGGCGCGCGCCTGCTGCAGTACCGGGAGAAATCCCGCGACCAGGCGCGCCGCTTCGACGAGGCCAGCGCCCTGCTGGAGCTGTGCCGGCGCTATGGCGCCGAACTGATCATCAATGACGACCTGGAGCTGGCCGCCCGGCTGGGCGTCGGCCTGCACCTGGGCCAGGAGGACGGTTCGCTGGCCGAGGCCCGCGCGCGGCTCGGCGCCGGCGTGCACCTGGGCGCCAGCTGCTACGCCGATCTGTCGCTGGCCGAGCGTGCCCTGGCCGAAGGCGCCAGCCACCCGGCCTTCGGGCGCTTCTATCCGTCGCTGACCAAGCCGGGCGAGGCAGGCGCCACCCTGGCACTGCTGGACGAAGCCCGTGCCCGCTTCGCCGCGCCGCTGGTGGTGATCGGCGGCATCACCCTGGACAACGCCCGTCCGCTGGTGGAGCACGGCGCCGACTGGCTGGCGGTGGTCAACGGCCTGTTCGCCGCAAACTCCCCCGCCGAGGTGGAGCGCAGGGCGCGCGCCTTCGTTTCGCTGTTCCCTTCTTCCTGACCTGGCCCTGCGGGCAATACCCGCGCCGATTTGCGAGGCTTCCCATGTCCCGTTCCGAAATCCTCTTCAACAAGGCCCAGCAGCACATCCCCGGCGGCGTGAACTCGCCGGTGCGCGCATTCAAGGGCGTCGGCGGCACCCCGCTGTTCATCAAGCATGCCGAGGGCGCCTACATCATCGACGAGGACGACAAGCGCTACGTCGACTACGTGGGCTCCTGGGGTCCGATGATCCTCGGCCATGCCCACCCGGACGTGCTGGATGCGGTGCGCCGCCAGCTCGAGCACGGCCTGTCCTACGGCGCGCCGACCGCGCTGGAAACCGAAATGGCCGAGCTGGTCTGCTCGCTGGTGCCGTCGATGGAGATGGTGCGCATGGTCAGCTCCGGCACCGAGGCCACCATGAGCGCGATCCGCCTGGCGCGCGGCTACACCGGGCGCGACACCATCATCAAGTTCGAGGGCTGCTACCACGGCCACTCCGACAGCCTGCTGGTCAAGGCCGGCTCCGGCGCCCTGACCTTCGGCGTGCCCAGCTCCCCCGGCGTGCCGGCCGCCTTCGCCCAGCACACCCTGACCCTGCCCTACAACGACATCGAGACGGTGCGCGAGACCCTCGGGCAGCGCGGCCAGGAGATCGCCTGCATCATCGTCGAGCCGGTGGCCGGCAACATGAACTGCGTGCCGCCAGTGCCGGGCTTCCTGGAAGGCCTGCGCGAACTGTGCACCGAGCACGGCGTGGTGCTGATTTTCGATGAGGTGATGACCGGCTTCCGCGTCGCCCTCGGCGGCGCCCAGGGCCACTACGGCGTGACGCCGGACCTGTCCACCTTCGGCAAGATCGTCGGCGGCGGCATGCCGGTGGGCGCCTTCGGCGGCAAGCGCGAGATCATGTCCTGCGTCTCGCCGCTGGGCCCGGTCTACCAGGCCGGCACCCTGTCGGGCAACCCGCTGGCCATGGCCGCCGGCCTGACTACCCTCAAGCTGATCAGCCGTCCCGGCTTCCATGACGAGCTGGCCGACTACACCAGCCGCATGCTGCAGGGCTTGCAGGATCGCGCCGATGCCGCCGGCATCCCGTTCGTGACCACCCAGGTGGGCGCCATGTTCGGCCTGTACTTCAGCGGGGCCGACAGCATCCAGACCTTCTCCGACGTGATGGCCAGCGATGCCCAGCGCTTCAACCGCTTCTTCCACCTGATGCTGGAAGGCGGCGTATACCTGGCGCCCTCGGCCTTCGAGGCGGGCTTCACCTCCATCGCCCATGGCGAGACCGAGCTGAAGATCACCCTGGACGCGGCCGAGCGGGCCTTTGCCCAGCTGAAGCAGTGACCCTGTCCCGGCTGGAGGCGCTTCGGAAAGCGCTCCAGCCGGAATACCTGACCTGCGGGTAGCGAGCAGCGCCGGGCAGCCGCCGCCGATAAAACCCTCCGGGCCGAAAGGCTTTGTCACCCACGCTCGGGTTATCCCATAATGTGCCGGTCGCCTGAACCGCCTGCCTGTATGGGCGCCCTGGATTCCCATGATTCGCACCAGCCACATTCTGAGCCTGTGCTGTCTGCTGTTCGCTTCCGTGTCGCCGGCCAGTGACAACGATCTGCTGGTGCCGGCCACCGGACGCTGCGCGCTCGACCTGGCGCCCGAACTGCTGAGCGAGGCGCTGAACAGCTGCCAGACCATCGCCCTGGACGGCGATGTGGAGGCACAGTTCGAGCTGGGCGAGTTCTTCTACACCGGCCGCTTCACCCAGCAGGACCTGCAGCAGGCGCTGCGCTGGTACGAGATGGCTTCGCTGCAGGGGCATGCCGAAGCCCAGCGCCGCCTCGGCACCATGTTCTTCAAGGGCGAGGGCGTGCCGGCCAGCAACATCCAGGCCTTCATCGTGCTGAAGATGTCGGCGGTGAACGGCTCGGAAGAGGCCCTGGACAGCGCCGACCGGGTGGCCGAGCAGATGTCCCGCGAGGAGCTGGCGGTCGCCACGCAGATCCTCGGCCACATCTTCCGCAGCTATCTGCAGGAACTGCAGACCATCGACGCCGCCTCGCCGCTGGCGCCGCTGCCCTAGCCCGCTTTTTTACGGGAAGCACCACGCTCGATCAGCTCAGCGGCTCGTTCATTCATGGAGAAGATGTCGGCGTGCGCGATCATGTGGCGAGCGCGGGCAACCCACTCCTGACGGCTGACCTGCAGGACGCGCTGGATGGCGGAGGCGATCTCAGCACCCGAGGCATGCGCACCGATCACCTCCCCCATCCGGTGATCGCTGATGTAATGCGCGTAACCACACACCTCGGTGGCGATCACCGGCAGCCCGCCGATCATTGCCTCCAGAAGCGCCAGGCCCGCCATTTCGCTGCGGGCGGGGTGCAGCAGCAGGTCAGCCGACCACAGCAGCTGAGCAACGTCGTCGCGTCCACCCAGCACCCCCAGGCGATCCGCTATCCCCAGCTCGGCGGCCAGGTCTTCCAGAAAGCGCGGCTTGTCCTCGCCGGCGACCCGAATCTGCACCCTGGAGCGAATGTCATCCGGCAATGCGGCAATACCCCGCAGCGCCCGATCGAAGCCCTTACGCTTGAAATCCGAACCGACCATCATGGCCAGGATATCCGTATCGGCCAGCCCGTATCGGGCCCGCAGGCCGGGCCGGATTGCCTCATAGTCCTCGGGCACGCCCATCGCCGGATTGATGCCGGGTGGCACGAAGTGAATCCGCTCTTCAGGGGTCTGATAGTGCCGCTTGTAGATGACTGATTCCGGGCGGGAAATCATCAGGATCCGGGTCGAGGAATCCGGGGAGAAGACCGCGGCTTCCATTGCCAGCGAGCTGCGCGCGCGGGGTGTCAGGCGATAGAGCCAGCCGCGCTCGGTGTGCGCCTTTTCGGCAAAGCAGACATCGGCGGCATAGTAGAAATCCAGCCCCGGCATCTTGTTGAAGCCCACTACCGCGTCGACATCATCGGGCAGTTGCGAGAGGAAGCGCCGAGCGAAGGCGGCATTGCTGCCATGATTGGTCAATGCACGCACCGGCAGCAGAACCACGGGCAGATCGGGGCGCGGGCCCTCCCAGCTGCGGGCGTAGATGGTCACCTCATGGCCCCGCTCATGCATCAGCTGGGCCAGGGAAAGCATGTCTCGTTCGAGGCCGCCATAAGGGAAATAGCGGAATAGAGTGAAAGCTAATTTCAAAACAGCGTCCTTTAAAACAACGGCATGACATCCGGCTGGCTAGCGGATCAGAAGGAGCATCCATACCCTCAAGCGGGAATCCAAACCAGGAGCCAGATCAATTACCGTTCATATCCTTGGGGATTGTTCGACTGCCAGCGCCAGGTATCCGCCATCATTTCCGGCAAGCCGCGCTGCGCCTTCCAGCCCAGCTCACGCTCGGCCAGCGCCGGATCCGCCCAGCATTCGGCGATGTCGCCGGCCCGGCGCGGAGCAATGCGGTAGGGTACCGGCCTGCCGCTGGCCTGCTCGAAGGCACGAACCATCTCCAGCACGCTGTACCCCTTGCCGGTACCCAGATTCCAGACGTTCACACCGCCACGCTCGGCCAGGGCGTCCAGAGCCTTCAGATGGCCTTCGGCCAGGTCCATCACGTGGATATAGTCGCGTACACCCGTTCCGTCGACGGTGGGGTAGTCATCGCCGAACACCGCCAGCTCCTTGAGCTTGCCCACGGCCACCTGGGCGATATAGGGCAGCAGGTTGTTGGGAATACCCTGCGGATCTTCGCCAATCTGCCCGCTGGGATGGGCGCCGACCGGATTGAAGTAGCGTAGCAGCGCAATGCTCCAGCGCGGCTCGGACAGCGACAGGTCGCGCAGGATCTCCTCGACCATCAGCTTGGAACGACCATAGGGGTTGGTCGGCGTGCCGGTGGGGAAATCCTCGCGGATCGGCATCTGCGGCGGCTCGCCGTAGACGGTGGCCGAGGAACTGAACACCAGGCGGAACACGCCGGCGGCCGCCATGGCCTGGCACAGGGTCACGCTGCCGGCGACATTGTTCTCGTAGTAGCGCAGCGGCTGCTGCACGCTCTCGCCGACCGCCTTGAGGCCGGCGAAATGCATCACGGCGTCGATGGGGTGCTCGGCAAAGAGCCGGTCGAGCAGAACGCGGTCGCGGATATCACCCTCGACGAACTGCGGGGCACGCCCGCACAGCCCTTCCACGCGGCGCAGCGACTCGGCGGAGCTGTTGCTGAGGTTGTCCAGCACCAGTACCTCACGGCCGGCCTCGAGCAGGGACAACACCACGTGGGAGCCGATATAGCCGGCACCGCCGGTGACCAGAATCATGGGTTTCACACAATCGCTCCTTGTACGACCCCCGTGCGGGGTCGCGATCCTGAAAGAACGCCCTACTTGTCGGGCAGGGGCATGGGGAACGGCATCACGTTGCCGCCCTTCGCCTCGCTGATTTTAGGCGTACCCAGGCGTTCCACCTCATCGATGCGGATGATGGCGTGCATCGGCACGAAACTGCGCAGCACTCCTTCAAACTGCGCCTTGAGCTTTTCCTCGCTCGGGTCGACCACCACCTGGGTCCGCTCGCCGAACACGAACTCCTCGATTTCCAGAAAGCCCCACAGATCGCTCTGGAAGATGTGCTTGGCGTACATCTCGTACACCTGGCCCTGGTTGAGGAAGATGACCTTGTAGATGGGCGCTTCACGCTTGCTCATGACGACACTTCACTTGAAACAGGTTGATCCAGCGAGGACAGCCCCCGCGTGGCGCGAACATGGGTGCCATGCAGGGACGCCTCGAAACGCCGCCAGTTCTCCTCCTGCCGGGATCGGTCGTTCTCCCGGTGCCAGAGATGCAGGACCGGCACGGCGAAACGCCCATCCTTGATGCGCACACCATGGCGCAACAGGCGCACGGCGAAATCGGAATCCTCGTAGCCCCAGCCGGAGAAGGCTTCGTCCATGCCATCGAGAGCATGGAAATCATGTGCCCAGACTCCGACATTGCAGGTTCGATAGAGGGTCCATTTCTGCGCCTTTCGATCCCGCAAACTCCCCAAGGGCAAGCGCAACCAGCCCAGAGCCTTGTTCACATCGTTGCGTACCCAGCCCCTGAGCCAGGCCAGAGGCGACCAACTGGCTGGGGCAATCGGGTCAGGCGAGGCCAGCAGCGCCTGTGTGTAAGACTCGGAGAGCAGGACCCGGTTGCCGGCCACACTCTTGCCCGGCTCGGCCAGATCACGATGGCGCAGCAGGAAGTCAGGAAACGGAATGCAGTCGCCGTCAACGAAGATCAGATAATCGCCGGAGGCCTGGGCTGCGGCCCGGTTCCGGATCGCTGCGGCACGAAAACCCTTGTCCTCATGCCAGACATGCTTGAGGCGGGTACCAAAACAGGATTTCCAGCGCCGAACCACCTCAGCCGTTTCGCTGCCCGAACCGTCATCGGCTACCAGCAACTCCCAGCAGTCCTCGGCCAGGCCGATCTGCCTGGAGAATCCCAGCAGCACCGCATTCAGCGCATCCGGCCGGTTATAGGTCGTCACGATGACGGAAAGCTTCATACTTCAACCCTTGGGGCCAATCCCGAGCCCGAACGAGGTAACTGGAGCCTGAAAAAAAGCGGCGCAGAATAGCATATTGCCAGTGAATGCCTACGACCGCACATCCCGCCCCCTATGGCCCCTGCCTGCCCCGCCCCCCTATAATCCGCCCTCCTTCCGCCCGACCCGCGATTCGACACATGGCCAAGAAGCTCTACATCGAAACCCATGGCTGCCAGATGAACGAGTACGACAGCTCGCGCATGGCCGACCTGCTGGGTGAACACCAGGCCCTGGAACTCACCGACAATCCCCGGGAAGCCGATGTGCTCCTGCTCAACACCTGTTCGATCCGCGAGAAGGCCCAGGAGAAGGTGTTTTCCCAGCTCGGCCGCTGGCGCGAGCTGAAGCAGGAGAAGCCGGGGCTGGTGATCGGCGTCGGCGGCTGCGTGGCCAGTCAGGAAGGCGCGGCGATCCGCGACCGCGCGCCCTATGTGGATGTGGTGTTCGGGCCGCAGACCCTGCATCGCCTGCCGGAGATGATCGACGCGGCGCGCACCACGCAGACGCCCCAGGTGGACATCTCCTTCCCCGAGATCGAGAAGTTCGACCGCCTGCCCGAGCCGCGCGTGGAAGGCCCCACGGCGTACGTGTCGATCATGGAAGGCTGCAGCAAGTACTGCACCTTCTGCGTGGTGCCCTATACCCGCGGCGAGGAAGTCAGCCGGCCGCTGGATGACGTGCTGGGCGAGATCATCCACCTGGCCGAGAACGGCGTGAAGGAAGTCACCCTGCTGGGGCAGAACGTCAACGGCTACCGGGGCGAGAATCGCGACGGCGGCATCACCGACTTTGCCGAGCTGCTGTACCTGGTGGCGGCCATCGACGGCATCGAGCGCATCCGCTACACCACCAGCCACCCGCTGGAGTTCTCCGACGCGCTGATCCAGGCCCACGCCGAGATTCCGGAGCTGGTGAAGTTCGTGCACCTGCCGGTGCAGTCCGGCTCCGACCGGGTGCTGGCGGCCATGAAACGCAACCACACCGCGCTGGAATACAAGTCGCGCATCCGCAAGCTCAAGGCGGCGGTGCCGGAGATGTGCATCAGCTCGGACTTCATCGTCGGCTTCCCCGGCGAGACCGACAGGGACTTCGAGCAGACCATGAAGCTGATCGAGGAGGTGGGCTTCGACTTCTCCTTCTCCTTCATCTACAGCGCCCGCCCGGGCACCCCGGCCGCCGACCTGGCGGACGACACGCCCGAGGAGGTGAAGAAGCAGCGCCTGCAGATCCTCCAGGCGCGCATCAACCAGCAGGGCTTCGAGATCAGCCGGCGCATGGTGGGCAGCACCCAGCGCATCCTGGTGACCGACTATTCCAGGAAGGACCCGGGCATGCTGCAGGGCCGCACGGAGAACAACCGCATCGTCAACTTCCGCTGCGACAACCCCCTGCTGATCGGCCAGTTCGCCAACGTGCGCATCGAGGACGCCTTGCCCCACTCGCTGCGCGGCACGCTGCTGGACTGAGCCGTCGGGTGGCCGGCGCTCCGCGCTGGCCGCTCCGCCCGAGACGCCGCTGCGGCGGATGCCCGACACGACGAATAACCGCCCGCTGACGCCCCCCACCTTCCCGCCCGACATTCCCGGCGCTATCCTTGCCCAATCTTTTCTGCCCAAGGCACCCTTTTACCCCTTGAACACATCCTCCGAGCATCACCACTTCACCCTCGAGCCCTTCGAAGCCCGACGCTTTGCCAACCTCTGCGGACAATTCGACGAACACCTGCGCCTGATCGAACAGCGCCTGGCGGTGGAAATCCGCAACCGGGGCAACCAGTTCGAACTGGTTGGCGACAAGCGCCGCACCCAGAACGTCGAGAACCTCCTGCGCCGCCTGTACCGCGAAACCAAGAGCATGGAGCTCTCCCCCGAGCTGGTGCACCTGTTCCTGCAGGAATCGGCCATGGACGAGCTGGCGACCGGCAAGGCCGACGCGGGCGTCAGCCTGCGCACCAAGAAGGGCCTGATCCGCCCGCGCGGCGCCAACCAGCAGCGCTACGTCAAGGCGATCCTCGACAACGACATCAACTTCGGCATCGGCCCGGCGGGCACCGGCAAGACCTACCTGGCGGTGGCCGCCGCGGTGGACGCCCTGGAGCGCGAGCAGGTACGCCGCATCCTGCTGGTGCGCCCGGCGGTGGAAGCCGGCGAGAAGCTCGGTTTCCTGCCCGGCGACCTGGCCCAGAAGATCGACCCCTACCTGCGTCCGCTCTTCGACGCGCTCTACGAGATGCTCGGCTTCGAGCACGTGGCGCGCCTGATCGAGAAGCAGGTGATCGAGATCGCCCCGCTGGCCTACATGCGCGGCCGTACCCTGAACAACAGCTTCATCATCCTCGACGAGAGCCAGAACACCACGCTGGAACAGATGAAGATGTTCCTGACCCGCATCGGCTTCGGCTCCACGGCGGTGATCACCGGTGACATCACCCAGGTGGACCTGCCGCGCGGCACCAGGAGCGGCCTGGCCCACGTGATCCGCGTGCTCAAGGATGTGCCGGGCATCAGCTTCACCCACTTCCAGCCCAAGGACGTGGTGCGCCACCCGCTGGTGCAGCGCATCGTCGAGGCCTACGAGCGCTTCGAGGACGAGCAGGCCACCAGCCGTCCGTCCCGCCACGTCCCCGCCGACAACGATCCGGGCGCACGGACCGACGACCATGCTTGAGCTGGACCTGCAGCTGGCCACCACCGGCCGGCACCCGAGCGAAGCCGACTTCCGACGCTGGTGCGAGCTGGCCCTGCGCCAGCGCAGCGGCGACTCGGAGCTGACCATCCGCCTGGTCGACGAGGAGGAAGGCCGCGAACTGAACCGCACCTGGCGGCACAGGGACTACGCCACCAACGTGCTGTCGTTCCCGGCGGACGTGCCCGACGAATTCCTGGATATCCCGCTGCTGGGCGATCTGGTGATCTGCGTGCCGGTGGTCGAGCGCGAAGCGGCGGAACAGGGCAAGACACCGGAAGCCCACTGGGCGCATCTGGTCATCCATGGCTGTCTCCATCTGCTCGGCTACGACCACATCGAGGATGCCGAGGCCGAGGAGATGGAAGGCCTGGAACGCGAACTGCTGGCCGAGCTGGGTCATCCCGACCCCTACGCCGGCGATGAAGACGACTGAGCAAAGGAACCATGAGCGTAGACCGATCGAGTGAACACAGGTCCTGGCTGGAAAGGATCACCCAGGCCTTTGTCCATGAGCCGCGCAACCGTGACGAACTGCTGGAAGTTCTCCACGACGCCCACGAAAACCACCTGCTGGACCGCCAGGCCCTCTCCATCGTCGAGGGCGCCATCCAGGTCGCCGACCTGCAAGTGCGCGACATCATGGTGCCGCGCTCGCAGATGGTCAGCATCCGCGCCGACCAGACACCCCGCGAATTCCTGCCGATGATCATCGAGGCCGCCCACTCCCGTTACCCGGTGGTCGGCGACAGCCCGGACGACGTGATCGGCATCCTGCTGGCCAAGGATCTGCTGCCGCTGATGCTGCAGGACCCCGACCAGCCCTTCGACCTGCGCTCGGTGCTGCGCCCGGCCACCTTCGTGCCGGAATCCAAGCGCCTCAACGTGCTGCTCAAGGAGTTCCGCAGCACCCGCAACCACATGGCGGTGGTCATCGACGAGTACGGCGGCGTGGCCGGCCTGGTGACCATCGAAGACGTGCTGGAACAGATCGTCGGCGACATCGAGGACGAGCACGACGTCGAGGAAGACAGCTACATCAAGCCGCTGCCCAGCGGCGACTTCATCGTCAAGGCGCAGACACCGCTGGACAGCTTCAACGAATTCTTTGAAAGCGACTTCTCCGAGGAGGCTTTCGACAACGTGGGCAGCCTGGTGGTCAACGCCTTCGGCCACCTGCCCAAGCGCAACGAGGTCACCGAGATCGGCGGCTACCGCTTCCGCGTGCTCACCGCCGACAGTCAGAACGTGCACCTGCTGCGCCTGACGCCGATGGAGTCCTAGCGGTACCCCCTCTCATCCGGCTGAAGCCGCTCCCACGGATCAGTGCATTCCGGCAGGAGCGGCTTCAGCCACGCGGCTTGCCTCCCGACGCGCATTGCCGCTAGCCTCCCCGCTCCCGTCTCGCACAAGGATTGCCCATGCGCTGGATCACCCAGCCCGGCTGGATCGGCCATGCCATCGCCCTGGCCGCCGGCGCCGTGACGCCGCTGGCCTTCTCCCCATTCGATCTCTGGCCGCTGCTCCTGCTGTCCATCGCCCTTTTCTATCTGGGACTGCGCCAGGTGAGGGGCCGCGCCGCCGTGGCGCGCGGCTGGTGCTATGGGTTCGGCGCCTTTGCCACCGGCACCAGCTGGGTATTCGTCAGCATCCACGATTACGGTGCCGCCCCGGTGCCGCTGGCGGCGCTGCTCACCCTGGCCTTCGTCGCCGGTCTGGGCCTGCTGTTCGCCCTGCTGGCCTGGCTGTGGGCCCGCTGGCTTCGCAGTGACACGCCGCTGGTCGACGCGCTGGCGTTCGCCGCGCTCTGGGTGGCGATGGAAGCGTTCCGCGGCTGGTTCCTCACCGGTTTCCCCTGGCTGTTCGCCGGCTACACCCAGCTGTACGGGCCGCTGGCCAGTCTGGCGCCGGTGGGCGGCGTGTGGCTGCTGTCCTTCCTGGTGGTGCTCAGCGCGGCGCTGATCGTCGAGCTGGTACGGGTCAGGGACAGCAAGGTGCTGCTGGGCACGGCCCGCCTGCTGCTGTTCGCCCCCTGGCTGCTCGGCCTGGTCCTCGCCAGCTACGAATGGACCGCCCCCAGGGGCGAGCCGCTGCGCGTGGCCGCCATTCAGGGCAATGTGCCGCAGCTGCTCAAGTGGGAGCCCTCGCAGCTCAGTGCCCAGCTGGCCCTGTATCGCGAGCTGACCCTGGCCGCGCCGCCCACGGACCTGATCGTCTGGCCGGAAACCGCCGTGCCGGTGCTGCGCAACCATGTGGAGCACTACCTGGCGGACATGGGCGAGCACGCCCGGGAGCGCGGCGCGGCGCTGATCACCGGCCTGCCCGTGCGCCAGCCCAACGCCGACGGCGAACTGCGCTACTACAACGGGCTGACCAGCCTGGGCGAGGGCGCCGGCACCTACCTGAAGCAGAAGCTGGTGCCCTTCGGCGAATACGTGCCGCTGCAGGATGTGCTGCGCGGCCTGATCGAGTTCTTCGACCTGCCCATGTCCGACTTCGCCCGCGGCGACGCCGACCAGCCGCTGCTGCAGGCCCGCGGCTACCAACTGGCGCCGTTCATCTGCTACGAAGTGGTCTACCCGGAGTTCGCCGCCTCCCTGGCCGCGCAGAGCGACATCCTGCTCACCGTCAGCAACGACACCTGGTTCGGCGCCTCCATCGGCCCGCTGCAGCACCTGCAGATGGCGCAGATGCGCGCCCTGGAGGCCGGGCGCTGGATGATCCGCGCCACCAACAACGGCGTCACCGCGCTGATCGACCCGCACGGCCGCATCAGCAAGCGGCTGCCGCAGTTCGAACAGGCCACCCTGGTCGGCGACGTGCTGCCCATGCAGGGCCTGACGCCCTACCTGCGCTGGCGCGGCTGGCCCATGGCGCTGCTGGCGGCCGGCCTGCTGGGCTGGGCGCTGAATCGCCGGCGCAGCGCCTGACCACGCCATTAATCACGCCCGCCGGCATCTATGTTTCCCTAGTCGAAGGGGGGTCATGTATGCTAGCGGGCTTTCGAATCTCTCCCTCTTTCCAGCGCCAGTAGCCATGCACGAACAGTATCAGCCCAGCGAAATCGAACCCGCCGCGCAGTCCCACTGGGACGCCAAGGATGCCTTCAAGGTCAGCGAACAGCCCGGCAAGGAAACCTATTACTGCCTGTCGATGTTCCCCTACCCGAGCGGCAAGCTGCACATGGGTCACGTGCGCAACTACACCATCGGTGACGTGATCGCCCGCTACCAGCGCATGCTCGGCAAGAACGTGCTGCAGCCCATGGGCTGGGACGCCTTCGGCATGCCGGCCGAGAACGCCGCCATGAAGAATCAGGTGGCGCCGGCCAAGTGGACCTACGAGAACATCGCCTACATGAAGTCCCAGCTGAAGAGCCTGGGCCTGGCCATCGACTGGTCCCGCGAGGTCACCACCTGCAAGCCCGACTACTACCGCTGGGAACAGTGGCTGTTCACCCGGCTGTTCGAAAAGGGCGTCATCTACCGCAAGAACGGCACCGTCAACTGGGACCCGGTGGACCAGACCGTGCTGGCCAACGAGCAGGTGATCGACGGCCGCGGCTGGCGCTCCGGCGCGCTGGTCGAGAAGCGCGAGATTCCCATGTACTACTTCCGCATCACCGCCTATGCGGAAGAGCTGCTGGCGGATCTGGACAAGCTCACCGGCTGGCCGGAGCAGGTCAAGACCATGCAGCGCAACTGGATCGGCAAGAGCTTCGGTGCCGACATCGTCTTCGACTACGACGCCGACAGCATCGGCATCGAAGGGCAGCTGAAGGTCTACTCGACCCGCCCGGACACCCTGATGGGCGCCACCTACGTCGCCGTGGCCGCCGAGCACCCGCTGGCCACCCGTGCCGCCGAGAACAACCCCGCCCTGGCCGCCTTCATCGCCGAATGCAAGGCCGGTTCCGTGGCCGAGGCCGACATGGCCACCATGGAAAAGAAGGGCATGCCCACCGGCCAGTTCGTCGTCCACCCGCTCAACGGCAGGAAGCTGCCGGTGTACGTGGCCAACTACGTGCTGTGGGGCTACGGCGAAGGCGCCGTGATGGCCGTGCCGGCCCATGACGAGCGCGACTTCGCGTTCGCCAACCAGTACGGCCTGCCGATCGTTCAGGTGTATGCCGGCGAGGGCAGGGAATTCAGCGCTACCGAGTGGCAGGACTGGTACGCCGACAAGAGCGGCCTGACCACCATCAACTCCGGCAAGTACGACGGTCTGGACTTCCAGGCCGCCTTCGACGCCATCGTCGCCGACCTGGAGGCCAGCGGCCACGGCGCGCGCAAGACCCAGTTCCGCCTGCGCGACTGGGGCATCAGCCGCCAGCGCTACTGGGGCTGCCCGATCCCGATCATCCACTGCCCGAGCTGCGGCGACGTGCCGGTGCCGGAAGACCAGCTGCCGGTGGTCCTGCCCGAGGACGTGGTGCCGGACGGCACCGGCTCGCCGCTGGCCAAGATGCCCGAGTTCTACAACTGCACCTGCCCCAGGTGCGGCGCGGCGGCCAAGCGCGAGACCGACACCATGGACACCTTCGTGGAGTCCTCCTGGTACTTCGCCCGCTACGCCTCCCCGCAGTACGACAAGGGCATGGTGGACCCGGCCGCGGCCAACCACTGGCTGCCGGTCGACCAGTACATCGGCGGCATCGAGCACGCCATCCTGCACCTGTTGTACGCGCGCTTCTTCCACAAGCTGATGCGCGACGAGGGCCTGGTGAACTCCGATGAGCCCTTCACCAACCTGCTGACCCAGGGCATGGTGGTGGCCGAGACCTACTACCGCACCCTGCCCAACGGCGGCAAGGACTGGTTCAACCCGGCCGACGTGGACGTGGAGCGTGACAGCAAGGGCAAGATCCTCTCCGCCAGGCTGAAGAGCGACGGCCTGCCGGTGGAGATCGGCGGCGTCGAGAAGATGTCCAAGTCCAAGAACAACGGCGTGGACCCGCAGGCCATGATCGAGGCCTACGGCGCCGACACCTGCCGCCTGTTCATGATGTTCGCCGCGCCGCCGGAGCTGTCCCTGGAATGGTCCGACGCCGGCGTGGAGGGCGCCAGCCGCTTCCTGCGCCGCGTCTGGCGCCTGGCCCACAGCCACGTCAGCGCCGGCCTGCCGGGTCCGCTGGACCTGGCCAGCCTGAACGACGGGCAGAAAGCCATCCGCCGCGCCATCCACCAGGCCATCAGGCAGGCCAGCATCGATATCGGCCAGTTCCACAAGTTCAACACCGCCATTGCCCAGGTGATGACGCTGATGAACGTGCTGGAAAAGGCCCCGAACGCCACCGAGCAGGACCGCGCCCTGCTGCAGGAAGGCCTGGAGACCGTGGTGCTGCTGCTGGCACCGATCACCCCGCACATCTGCCACGAGCTGTGGAAGCAGCTGGGCAAGGGCAGCGACCTGATCGACGCCCCCTGGCCGACCGTGGACGAAAGCGCCCTGGTGCAGGATTCCCTGACCCTGGTGGTGCAGGTCAACGGCAAGCTGCGTGGCCAGATCGAGGTACCGGCCAGCGCCAGCCGCGAGGACGTGGAGGCCGCCGCCCGCGCCAACGAGAACGTCCTGCGCTTTACTGAAGGCCTGACGATTCGCAAGGTGATCGTGGTGCCCGGCAAGCTGGTCAACATCGTCGCCAACTAACCGCGCCAAGCGCCCCGGCAGCGCCGGGGCCGTCCAGGAGGAGGTCCGATGCCGCACCGTCTGTTGCTGATCCTCGCCACCGCGCTGCTGCTCGGCGCCTGCGGTTTCCAGCTGCGCGGCACCGGCGGCTCGGAGGCCTTCGCCTTGCGCGAACTGGACCTGCGTGCCGAGGATCGCCACGGCGAGGCGGCCACCCAGTTGCGTGCCCTGCTGGAAAGCCGTGGTGTACGCGTGCATCCCGGCGCGCCGTACCAGCTGGTGCTGCTCGAGGAGCAGGTCGACCAGCGCACCGCCAGCCTGACCAGCGGCGCGCGCAGCGCCGAATACGAGCTGACCAGTGCCCTGGACTACCAGCTGCGCAGCCGCCGACACCCCCTGCTGGAGAACCGCCTGGAAGTCCAGAAGGTGGTCGCCCATGATCCGAACAACCTGATCGGCTCGGAACAGGAGCGCCAGCAGCAGCGCACGGAGATGCGCCGCGACCTGCTGCAGCAGCTGGTGCGCCGCCTGCAGGTCCTGACCCCCGCCGAGCTGGAACGCCTGGATGCCCAGGCCGAGGCCCGGGCACAGGCCGAACAGCGCGCCGTCCAGCCATGAAGCTCTCCCCGGCCCAGCTCGGCAAGCACCTGCAGGGGCCGCTGGCCCCGGTATATGCCGTCAGCGGCGACGAACCGCTGCTCTGCCAGGAAGCCTGCGACGCCATCCGTGCCGCCGCCCGCGCCCAGGGCTTCGGCGAACGTCAGGTCTTCCACGTGGAAGCCGGCTTCGACTGGGGCCAGCTGCACGAGGCCGGCGCCAGCCTGTCGCTGTTTGCCGACAAACGCCTGATCGAGCTGCGCCTGCCGTCCGGCAAGCCGGGCGACAAGGGCGCCAGCGCCCTGCTCGACTACCTGGCGCGCCCCGCCGAGGACACCCTGCTGCTGCTGCACCTGCCCAAGCTGGATGCCAGCACCCAGAAGACCAAGTGGGCCAAGGCCCTGATCGACGGCCCGCACAGCCCCTTCATCCAGATCTGGCCGGTGGACGCCCAGCAACTGCCGCAGTGGATCCTGCAGCGTCTGGGTCAGGCAGGCCTGGCCGCCACGCCGGAGGCCGTGGAGCTGATCGCCGCCCGCGTCGAGGGCAATCTGCTGGCCGCCGTGCAGGAAATCGAGAAACTCAAGCTGCTGGCCGAAGGCGAGAAGATCGATGCGGACACCGTGCAGGCCAGCGTGGCCGACAGCGCCCGCTTCGATGTCTTCGGGCTGATCGATGCCGCCCTGGCCGGCCAGGCCGGCCATGCGCTGCGCATGCTGGAGGGCCTGCGCGGCGAAGGGGTCGAGGCCCCGGTGATCCTCTGGGCACTGGCCCGCGAGACCCGCCAGCTGGCCAACCTGGCCTTCCAGCACGAGCAGGGCGTGCCCCTGGATCGCGCCTTCGCCCAGTGCCGGCCGCCGGTCTGGGACAAACGACGCCCGCTGCTCTCGCGCGCCCTGCAGCGCCATGGGGCTGGTCGCTGGGGCCAGCTGCTGCGCGACGCCCAACAGATCGACGCACAGATCAAGGGGCAGGCTGCCGGCGACCCCTGGGCCGGACTGGCCAGCCTGACCCTGCATATCGCCGGGGTGCGCCTGCCGCTGTCCTGCCTGTAGCGCCGCTGCCCTGCCGGCAGCTGCCGCCACCTGTTCCACTGGACATTTGCCGCACAACCCCTATGATGCGCGCGCCCACCACAGGCCCTCGCGGAGAGCACAGCATGGCCACCAAGCAGTCCAAGCGGCCGAACAAGGCCAAGTCACTCATCGCTCAGCCCCTGTTCCGCAGTCGTCGGGAGCGCCCCAAAAAGGGAAAGGGCAGTTACCGTCGCGAAGCCTTCCAGCGCAACTGGGAGGCTTCCGTCGTTCTGGCCGCCTGAATTTTTTCAGCCATGATAAGGTCTTGTCCCGTACGTCCCGTTTGAGACCGCTTCGCATGCCGCTTTTTTCGGCCGCTCTACGGCCTCTTGGTCTGTTTGCCAGCGTCACCCTTCTGTTATTCGTTGTCAGCCAGCCGCTCATGGCGAGCGCCAGCCCCCGGCCCGAGCCGGCCCGGGAGGAGCAGCGCAGCTTTGCCGCCTGGCTGGCCGACTTTCGACGCGAGGCGCTGAAGGCCGGCATCCAGCCGCGAGTGCTGGATGCCGCGCTGGACGATCTGCGCCCCGATCCGTCGGTGATCAGCGCCGACCGCAGCCAGCCGGAGTTCTCCCGCCCCATCTGGGACTACCTGGATGGCGCCCTGTCGCTGCGCCGGGTTGCCCAGGCCGAGTACCTGCTGGTCAAGCATGCCACGCTGCTGCACCGCATTGAGCAGCACTACGGCGTGGATCGGCAGGCACTGGTGGCCATCTGGGGCCTGGAAAGCAACTTCGGACACAGCCAGGGCAACAAGTCGGTGATCCGCTCGCTGGCCACCTTGGCCCACGAGGGGCGGCGTCCGGAATTCGCCCATCAGCAACTGATCGCCGCCCTGCAGATTCTCCAGCAGGGCGACATCACGCCCCGCCGGATGCTGGGCTCCTGGGCCGGCGCCATGGGCCAGACCCAGTTCATCCCCACCACCTACCAGCGCTACGCGGTGGACTTCGACGGCGACGGCCGCCGCGACATCTGGAACTCCACCGCCGACGCCCTGGCCTCCACCGCCCACTACCTGCAGCGTTCCGGCTGGCGGCTGGGGCAGCCCTGGGGCTTCGAGGTGGGGCTGCCGGTGGATTTCGACTACGCCCTGGCCGATCCGCAGGTCAGCAAGCCGTTGCGCGAGTGGCAGGAGCTGGGAATATCCATCCCCGACCTGCCGCCCCAGTACGGCGATCAGGAAGCCATCCTGCTGCTGCCGGCCGGACACCTGGGGCCGGCGTTCCTGACCCTGGCCAACTTCCGTGCCATCCTCAAGTACAACAACTCCAACGCCTATGCGATGGCCATCGGCCTGTTCGCCGACCGCCTGAGCGGCAACGGCGAGGTTTCGGCCCGCTGGCCCTACCATGAGCGTCCCCTGTCGCGGGCCGAGCGCATCGAGCTGCAGCAGCACCTGAATCTGCTGGGTTACCCGCTGGGCGAGCCGGACGGCATCATCGGTACCAACAGTCGCCAGGCGATCCGCGCCTTCCAGCTGGATCACGGCCTGGCAGCGGACGGCTTTCCCAGCGCCTCGCTGCTCAAGCGCCTGCGGCGGGAATCGCGGCGCCGGTAGCCCCACTGCCAGAAATGAAAAAGGCGATCCTGGGATCGCCTTTTTTTGTTGCCGGAGCTGATCAGCTGATCTTCTCGCCGTGTGCCTGCTGGTCGGCGTGGTAGGAGGAACGCACCAGCGGACCGGAGGCCACGTTCTTGAAGCCCATCTTCTCGCCTTCCTCGGCGAGCCAGGCGAAGGTGTCCGGGTGCACGAAGCGCTGCACCGGCAGGTGGTTGCGCGAAGGCTGCAGGTACTGGCCGAGGGTCAGCATGTCCACGTCGTGCTCGCGCAGACGCTGCATCACTTCGAGCACTTCCTCGTCGGTCTCGCCCAGCCCCAGCATCAGCCCGGACTTGGTCGGCACGCCCGGCACGCGCTTCTTGAAGTTCTCCAGCAGGTCCAGCGACCACTCGAAGTCCGAGCCCGGGCGCGAGGACTTGTACAGGCGCGGCACCGTCTCCAGGTTGTGGTTGAACACATCCGGCGGCTCGGTGGCGGTGATGTCCAGGGCGATATCCATGCGCCCCCGGTAGTCCGGCACCAGGGTTTCCAGCTGCACGTCGGGCGACAGCTTGCGGATTTCGCGCAGGCAGTCGGCGAAGTGCTGGGCGCCGCCGTCGCGCAGGTCGTCGCGATCCACCGAGGTGATCACCACGTAGCGCAGGCGCAGGTCGGCGATGGCCTGGGCCAGGTTCATCGGCTCGTCGGGATCCAGGGGTTTGGGTCGCCCGTGGCCGACGTCGCAGAAGGGGCAGCGGCGGGTGCAGATGTCGCCCATGATCATGAAGGTGGCGGTGCCCCCGGAGAAGCACTCGCCCAGGTTCGGGCAGGAGGCCTCCTCGCAGACGCTGTGCAGGCGATGCTTGCGCAGCAGCTGCTTGATGCGCTCCACCTCCGGCGAGACCGGCACGCGCACGCGAATCCAGTCCGGCTTCTTGGGCAGCTCCTCGGTGGGAATCACCTTGACCGGGATGCGCGCCACCTTCTCGGCGCCGCGCAGCTTGACACCCGTTTCCAGCTTGGCCGGCTTGCCGGCGTTTTCCTGACTGCTCATAACGATTCGATCCCGCCCTCGAGGGCCTTGAAACCTGCATAGTCGAGATGTGAGACGAGCTGATCGCGCAGGCGGGCACTCACCTCGGAAAAATCCACCGGACCGCCCAGCAGGTCGCGCAGCTGGGTCATGGCCAGGCCGGCATAGCCGCAGGGGTTGATGCGTCGGAAGGGCTCCATGTCCATGTCCAGGTTGAGGGCCAGGCCATGGAAGGAGCAGCCGCGACGGATGCGCAGGCCCAGCGAGGCGATCTTCGCGCCGTCGACATACACGCCGGGTGCATCCGGGCGCGCCGCGGCCTGGATGCCGTAGCCGGCGAGCAGGTCGACCAGGCTCTGCTCGATGCGGCTGACCAGGTCGCGCACGCCCAGACACCGGCGACGCACGTCGATCATCAGGTAGACCACCAGCTGACCGGGGCCGTGGTAGGTCACCTGACCGCCACGATCCACCTGGACCACCGGAATGTCACCGGGAAACAGCACATGCTCGGCCTTGCCGGCCTGTCCCTGGGTGAACACCGGCGGATGCTGGAGCAGCCAGATCTCGTCGCCGGTGTGCTCGTCACGGGTCTGGGTGAAATGCTGCATGGCCTGCCAGGTCGGCGTGTATTCCACCAGGCCGAGCTCGCGAACTCCCAGCAATGGCCCGCTCATCAGAGCACCATGTGCACGCGCCCGGTGGCGCGCAGATCCATATGGATGGCCTGCAGCTGGTCGACGCTCCGAGCGGTGATGCGCACCTGCACGGTCATGAAGCGACCCTTGCTGCTGTCGCGGGTGATCAGGGTAGCCTCGTCGAAATCGAGAACATGGCGGCGCATGATCTCCACCACCAGCGCGGGGAAGCCCTCGCCGGCATCGCCGATCACCTTGATGGGGTAGTGCTCGCAGGGGAATTCGATCCTGGGAGCCTGGACATCGGAATCGCTCATAACCACAACTTCACGGAAGGAGGGACTTTTGATCCACAAGCGCGAAAGCCCGCCGGTGAGCGGGCTGACGCCGGGTCCACGACCGGTTGCCTAGTTGAACAAGCCGTAGAAAAACAGTCGGATACTATCCCAGAGGCGGGTGAAAAAGCCACCCTGCTCCACACCCTGCAGGGCGATCAGGTCGGCGCTGTGGATCAGCTGTTCACCGTCGCGCACTTCCACCTTGCCGATTACCGCCCCCTGCTCGATCGGCGCCATCAGCTGGCGGTCCAGCTGAATCGTCGCCTGCAGCTGCTGGCTGCGGCCGCGCGGCACGGTCAGGGTCAGGTTTTCCCGCAGACCGGCCTCGACCTCGCTCTGGGCGCCCTTCCATACCCGGGCACGGCTCAGCGCCTGGTCCTTCTCATAGAAGGTGCGGGTTTCGAAGAAGCGGAAACCGTAGGTGAGGAGCTTCTGGGTCTCCGCCGAACGCGCCTCCTCGCCGCTGGTGCCGAACACGGCGGTGATCAGTCGCTGGCCGTTGCGCTCGGCCGACGCGACCAGGCAGTAGCCGGCTTCATCGGTGTGCCCGGTCTTCAGCCCGTCCACGGTAGGGTCGCGCCACAGCAGCAGGTTGCGGTTGGGCTGGCGAATGTTGTTCCAGAGGAACTCCTTCTGCTTGTAGATGGCGTAGTGCTGGGGATCGTCATGGATGATCGCCCGCGCCAGCTTGGCCATGTCATGCGCCGAGGAATAATGCTCCGGATGCGGCAGGCCGGTGGCGTTGCGGAACTGGGTGTTGGTCAGGCCGAGGCGCTGGGCCTGCTGGTTCATCAGGTCGGCGAAGGCGTCCTCGCTGCCGGCGATGTGCTCGGCCAGGGCCACGCTGGCGTCGTTGCCGGACTGGATGATGATGCCGTGCAGCAGGTCGCTGACCGACACCTGGGTGCCCACCTGGATGAACATGCGCGAGCCGCCGGTGCGCCAGGCCTTCTCGCTGACATGCACCATGTCTTCCTCGCGGATCTGCCCGCGATTGATCTCCAGCGTGGCGATGTAGGCGGTCATCAGCTTGGTGAGGCTGGCCGGCGGCAGGCGCTCGTCGCCGTTGTGCTCGACCAGCACCTGGCCGCTGGTGGCGTCCATCAGCACATAGGACTTGGCGGCCAGCTGCGGCGGCGCCGGAATGATCGGCTCGGCGGCCCAGCTCAGCGAGGCGCCGAAGGCCAGGATGGCGGCGAAGACACGGGGGGCAAAACGCAAGATGTTCATCCTTCTCCCTGCAAGACAATAAAACGAAGCCGTGAGGCCAAAGCC
>DATGNS010000251.1:0-7161 GCA_035306625.1 Pseudomonas sp.
GAGCAGAAGGTTACCGAGGCGCCGGCGAGTATCAGCGTCATCAGCCGCGAGGAACTGCAGCAGAAGCGTTACAGCAACCTGGCCCAGGCACTCGGCGACGTGGAAGGCATCGACATCGGCCAGGGAACCGGCAAGACCGGCGGCCTGAACATCAGCCTGCGCGGCATGCCCAGCCAATACACTCTCATCCTCATCGACGGCCGCCGCCAGAACGCCGCAGGTAACGTGACCCCCAACGGCTTCGGCGAAACATCCACCAGCTTCATGCCGCCCCTGTCGGCCATCGAGCGCATCGAAGTGATCCGCGGCCCGATGTCCACGCTGTACGGCTCGGATGCCATGGGTGGTGTGATCAACATCATCACCCGCAAGGTATCCAGGGAGTGGAGCGGCTCGCTGGGCCTGGACCACACCTTCCAGGAGAACACCGATTTCGGCGCCACCAGCAACGCCAACATCTACGCCAGCGGCCCGCTGATCGATGACCTGCTGGGCCTGCAGGTGCGCGGCAGCTTTTTCAATCGCGAGGCATCGGACCTTAGCTACGGCAACGGCGTCGAAGTCAGCAAGCGCGGCCCTTCACCGGTTGAAGGCCAGAAACACACGATTGGTGCGCGCCTGACGCTTACCCCCCATGAGAACCACGACTTCGCCCTGGATGTCGAGCGCGGTCGCCAGGCCTACAACAACGACGAGTGCCAGCTCGGTACCCTGGATGGGCTGGACAGCGACTGCACCGCCAGCACCACCACGGCCAACGGTTACAGGGACGAGCTGCGCTTCGAGCGCGATCAGTTCGCGCTGAGCCATACCGCACGTCTTGGATTCGGCACGCTGGATTCGAGCCTGATGCACAACACCACCGAAACCATCGGACGCACCATTCCCGGCACCATCGGCGAGGAAACAGAGGTGCCTGGCGCGATTGGCGGTGCTGATCGCGGTCTGAAGACCACCAACCTGGTGTTCGACACCAAGCTGGTCGCCCCGATTGGCGAGTCGCATCTGGCGACCGTCGGGGCCCAGTGGTGGAAGGCCGAAATGACCGACGACCTGGCCCAGGAAACCTTCGAGCAGAGAACCTGGGCGCTGTTCGCCGAAGACGAATGGCGGCTGCGTGACGACCTGGCCCTGACCCTGGGTGCCCGCTACGACGACCACGACGCCTTTGGCGGCCACGTCAGCCCGCGCGCCTACCTGGTATGGAATACCACCGAAAACTGGACGCTCAAGGGTGGCGTGAGCCGAGGCTATCGCGCCCCGGATGTGAACGACCTGCATGAAGGTGTCAATGGTGCAACACGCCAGGGCCAGGTGCTGACCATCGGCAGTCCGGACCTTGAGCCGGAAACCAGCACAAGCACCGAGTTCGGCGTGTACTACGACAATCTTGCGGGCTTCAACGCCAATATGACCCTGTTCCACAACAGGTTCGACGACAAGATTGCCAGCGGCGATCCGGTGACTTACGCAGGCCACCCCACCATCCCCGATGGCACCTATTCCCAGCAGATCAATATCGATGAAGCTGTCACCCAGGGTATGGAGCTGGCCGCCAGCTGGCAGTTCGCGCCCCGCTGGACGCTGAGCGGCAACTACACCTTTACCGACAGCGAACAGAAGAGCGGCGAGAACAAGGGTGAGCCGCTCACCAATACGCCCCGGCATCTGGCCAACGCCAAGCTCAACTGGCAAACCACCGACCGCCTGAGCCTGTGGCTGAAGAGCGAGTATCGCGGCGAGCGCGCCCGCTTCACCTCCAGCTATGAAAACCTGGCGGATAACAATCGTTATTCCACCAACCAGTCGATCTACGACACCCTGGGCAAGAACACCAAGGCCTATACCCTGTTCCACCTGGGCGGCTCGTTCAAGGCATCGCAGAACGTGACGCTGAGCGCCACCATCTACAACCTGCTGGACAAGGACTTCGTCAAGGGCAAGGCCTACGAAACCTACAGCTATGCCAGGAACGGTGACCTTACCAAGGGAGTCGCCTACGGCACCGACTACTCTCACTCCACGGCAGGCACTACCGGCGTGATGGAGGAAGGCCGCCGCCTCTGGTTGTCCGCCAACATCACCTTCTGACTCAGAACCAGGCAAGTGGCCCGCCCATCCGGGCGGGCCACTCTGTATACGATCGGTAAATCCCCACCACCCGCACTCGCAACCCCTCTAGAATCCCACCTCATTTCAACGGCCAATGCCCTGACAGTCCCGACGTGACCCCCATGAATCTCTGGCTCGGCACCCTTCGCCAATGGCACTGGATCAGCTCGGCGCTCTGCCTGGCCGGCATGCTGCTGTTCGCCCTGACCGGCATCACCCTCAACCATGCCGGGCAGATCGAGGGCAAGGCGCAGGTGTCCAGCCGCATCGAGCAACTGCCTCAGACCCTGCATGACCGTCTGCTGGAGGAAACGCCACGGGAAGGTCTGCCGGCCGACCTGGCCGATTGGCTGGAGGAGACGCTGGGCATTCGCCTGGCCGGTCGTGAGGCCGAGTGGTCCGAGGGCGAACTGTATATCGGTCTGCCGCGCCCCGGTGGCGATGCCTGGCTGAGCCTGGATGTGCACTCCGGGGAGCTGGAGTACGAGGTCACCGACCGCGGCTGGATCGCCTATTTCAACGACCTGCACAAGGGACGTCACACCGGTACCGCCTGGAGCTGGTTCATCGACCTGTTCGCCGTGGCCTGCGTGATCTTCAGCATCACCGGCCTGCTGTTGCTGCACCGCCATGCCGCAGGGCGCCCCACCACCTGGCCGCTGACCGCGCTGGGCCTGGTGATCCCCGTGGTGCTGGCCCTGCTTTTCATTCATTAAGGAACCTGCCATGCGCAAGCATCTGCTGCCTCTGGTTGTACTGCTCAGCCCGGCCGCCTTCGCCGCCGACCTGGACATCAGCGTGGAAATCCCGCGCCTGGACGTCGCCGAATACCACCGCCCCTACGTGGCCCTGTGGCTGGAGAAGCCGGATCAGAGCCACGTGGCCAACCTGGCCGTGTGGTACGACCTGAAGATGAAGGACAAGGAAGGCGAGAAGTGGCTCAAGGACCTGCGCCAGTGGTGGCGCCGCAGCGGGCGCGGCCTGGAGATGCCGGTCGATGGCGTCTCGGCCGCCACCCGCGCCGTGGGTACCCACCAGTTGAGCTACAAGGGCAGCGAGGCGCCGCTGCAAGCGCTACCCGCCGGCGAATACAACCTGGTGGTGGAAGCCGCCCGTGAAGTGGGTGGTCGCGAACTGCTGCGGGTGCCCTTCACCTGGCCGCAGACCGGCACCGCCAGCGCACGGGGCACCAGCGAGCTGGGCGCCGTCTCCCTCACCGTCAAACCTTGATCAAGGAAGCCGACCATGAACCGCATGCTGAAATGGACCGCCCTGGCGCTGGCCGTCACCCTGCCCCTGTCCGCCCAGGCCCACCGCGCCTGGATGTTGCCGTCGGCCACCGTGCTGTCCGGTGAAGAACCCTGGATCACCGTGGACGCCGCCGTCTCCAACGACCTGTTCTACTTCGAGCATTTCCCGCTGCAGCTGGAAGGCGTGGGCAAGCCGCTGGCCCTGCCTCCCCGCGGCCCGCAGGCCGCGCCCGCCACCGCCCAGGGCGACAAGCCGGCCACGCCGGCACCGGCCCCGATGCGCCGACCGGCGAACAAGCTGGTGATCACCGCGCCGGACGGCAGCGAAGTGCAGCCGCAGAACGGCGCCGTGGGCCGCTACCGCACCACCTTCGATGTGCAGCTGACCCAGAAGGGCACCTACAAGCTGGCCGTCGCCAACCAGAACCTGTCGGCCACCTGGAAGGAGAACGGCGTCAATCGCCGCTGGATGGGCACGCTGGAGGAGCTGACCCGGAATGTACCCACCAAGGCCGAGGGGCTGCGCGTAACCCAGGGCAGCAACCGCATGGAAGTGTTCGTCACCTCGGGCAACCCCACCGACACGGTGTTCAAGCCCACCCGGGTGGGTCTGGAACTGGTGCCGGTCACCCACCCGAATGACCTGTTCGCCGGGGAAACCGCCACCTTCGACTTCCTGCTGGACGGCAAGCCCGCCGCTGACCTGGAGGTGACCATCATCCCCGGCGGCAACCGCTACCGCGACGCCACCGGCGAACTGAACCTGAAGACCGACAGCAAGGGCCGCCTGAGCGTGACCTGGCCGGAGCCGGGCATGTACTGGCTGGAAGCCGAGCTGGTCACCGACAAGGGCGTGAAGAAGCCGGTCACCCACCGTCGCGCGGTGTACAGCGCCACCCTGGAAGTCCTGGCCCCGTAAGCCAACCGAACGCCGGGCGGTGCCCTTGCCTCCCGGCCTCCCCGGAGTTGTCCAATGCCCGTCGGAACACGCCGCTGGCTCGCCTGCTGGCCACTCGCGGCCTGTCTGCTGCTGCTCGCGCCGCTTTTCCTGATTCGACCGGCCCGCGAGCTGTCCGCCGGCCTGATCGTCCTCGCCTGGCTGCTGTTATGCGTCCACACCTGGCAACGCGCCCGCCAGGCGCACCCCGCGCCCATCCGCGACCAGCTGCCGGTGGCCTACGCCAGCCAGAGCGGCCAGGCCCGCCAGATCGCCGAGCGCTCCGCCCGCCAGTTGAGCGAAGGCGGCCTGCCGGCGGTGGCCGTGCCGCTGGACAGCCTGGGCGCGGCGGAGCTGGGCAGCTGCTCGCGCCTGCTGCTGGTGCTGGCCACCTACGGCGAGGGCGAGGCGCCGGACAATGGCGCCCGCTTCCTGCACCTGCTGGACGAGCGTTCGGACCTGCGCCATCTGCGCGTTGCGCTGCTCGGCCTGGGCGACAGCGACTATCCGCGGTTCTGCGGCTTTGCCCGCGCGGTGGATGAGCGCCTGCGCCGGCTGGGCGCCGTGGCACTGTTCGACCGTCTGGAAGCCGACCGCCTCGCTCCGGCGACCCTGAGCCGCTGGCAGTGGCAGCTGGGCCAGCTGTGCGGCCAGCCGAATTACGAAGAATGGGCGCCTCCGGCGTTCTCCGACTGGCGACTGCTGGACAGGCAGTGCCTGAACCCCGGCAGCCAGGGCGCGCCCGTGTATCACATCCGCCTGCGGCCGCATGATCCCAGTGCCTCGTGGCGGGCGGGCGACATTGCCGAAATCGCGCCACGCCTGCCCCTGGCGCGGGTCCGGGAGCACCTGCGTGCGCTGGGCATCGTCGACGCCGATGGCACCCTCGCCGAGCAACTGAGCGCCCGCCGATGGCCCGAGGAGCTCCACGACCTGCGCGGCCTGACGGCAAAACAACTGCTGGCGCAATTGCCGCCCCTCAATCACCGTGACTATTCCATCGCCTCGCTGCCGGCCGATGGCGCGCTGGAGCTGCTGGTGCGCCTGGCCCGGCAAGCCGACGGCACACCGGGGCTGGGCTCCGGCTGGCTGTGCCTGCATGCCGAGCCCGGCGCGCGCATCGACCTGCGTATCCGCGGCAATCCCGGTTTCCGCCTGCCGGAACAGTGCGGCCCGCTGATCCTCATCGGCAACGGCACGGGGCTGGCCGGTCTGCTCGCCCATCTGCGCGAACGCGAAGCGCTGGGGCAGTCCGGCCACTGGCTACTGTACGGCGAACGCAATGCCGCCCATGACAGCCTGTTCGCCGAGGAACTGGAACACTGGCTGGCCAGCGGGCACCTGGCCCGGCTGGACCGGGTGTTCTCCCGGGATCAGGTTGAACGTCGCTACGTGCAGCATCAGCTGCGCGACCAGGCCGACCGGCTGCGCGACTGGATCGACCGGGGCGCTTCGCTACTGGTATGCGGCAGCCTGGAAGGCATGGGCCGCGAGGTGGATGCGCTGCTGCGCGGGCTGCTCGGTGCGGAACGCATCGAGGCGCTGGTCCGGGCTGGACGGTATCGGCGGGATCTCTACTAGCGCCAAAGCAAAGGCCCCGCCGGCATGCGCCGTGCGGGGCCTTTTCATGCGTCGGTCAGAAGTGCACGTTGGTGCTCAGCAACACCGTGCGGCCAGCCGCCTGGTTGGCGAAGTGGGTGCCATACGCCTTGTCGTAGTACACCTCGTCGGTGAGGTTCTGCACGTTCAGCTGCAGGTCGAGGTTGCTGTTCACCTCGTAGCTGACCATGGCGTCGTAACGCACGTAGGAATCGACCTTGGTGGTGTTGTCCACGTTGCCGAACACCTCGTCCACATAGAAGGCCCCGCCTCCGACCTTGAGCTTGCTGGTCAGGTCATAGGTGGTCCACAGGGTGACGCTGTGCTCCGGCGTGTTGGGCAGCCGGTTGCCATTGTTCGGATTGACCGGGCTGGTTACCACACCACTGCGGTTGCCCAGCGCGCCGCCATCGACCAGCTCGCTGTCCAGGTAGCTGTAGCCGGCGAACAGCTGCCACTTGTCGGTCAGCTTGCCGGTGGCGGACAACTCCACGCCGTCCACCCGGGTCTTGCCGGCGTTTTCGTAAGTGCTGTCCGCCACCAGCACACGGGCATTGCCCTTTTCAGTGCGGAACACCGCGGCGGTCAGCGACAGGGCATCGTCCAGCAGGTTCCACTTGGTGCCGATCTCGTAGTTCCTGGTTTCCTCCGGCTCCATGTCGCTTCGCGTCGTGGCGGTCGCCAGGGGGTTTTCCTCGGTGCCTTCACCCAGCATGGAGCCCGGCGGGATGGCCGAGGTGGCATAGGACACGTAGATGCTGCCGTTGTCGGCCGGCTTGAATACCACGCCCAGTTGCCCGGTCACGAACTCGCTGGTGTCGCTGGCGCGCGTCGTGCCGTTCGCCGACGTGGTGGCGAGGTCCGTTTCGAAGTGGTCGTAGCGCAGCCCGGCGTTGACCAGCCACTGCGGGTGCAGCTCCAGGGTATCGAACAGGTAGATGGCCCGGGTGCGACTCTTGGTTTCGGTGCCATACGGACTGCGCGCGATGCTGCCGTTCCAGGGATCGTTGGGGTTCGGGTTGGCCAGCGAAGTGCAGTTGTAGTTGCTGGCGGCGCCGACCAGGCCGGTGCAGTTCCGTGGAGTTCCAGTCGGCAGGCCGCTGGTCGTGTCGACCACATAGGAGCTGCGGTCAGCCTTCTCGTGGGAGAACTCGGCGCCGACGGAGAAGCCGTGTTTCATCCCGGCCAGGTCGAACTCGCCGTACAGGTCCGTCTGGTTGGTGGTGGTCTCGGTGCTGCCGACGCGACTGTTGTGCCGGCGCC
>DATGNS010000252.1:0-5168 GCA_035306625.1 Pseudomonas sp.
GATCCTCGGCGTGGCGCTCAACGAGGTGTTCGTGCCGATCCTGCAGAAGCAGTTCCCGGAGATCACCGACTTCTACCTGCCGCCGGAGGGCTGTTCCTACCGCATGGCGGTGGTGACCATGAAGAAGCAGTACCCGGGCCATGCCAAACGGGTGATGCTCGGCGTGTGGAGCTTCCTGCGCCAGTTCATGTATACCAAGTTCGTCATCGTCACCGACGACGACATCAATGCCCGTGACTGGAACGACGTGATCTGGGCCATCACCACGCGCATGGATCCCAAGCGCGACACGGTGATGATCGACAGCACGCCCATCGACTATCTGGACTTCGCCTCGCCGGTGTCCGGCCTGGGCTCGAAGATGGGCCTGGACGCCACCCACAAGTGGCCGGGCGAGACCAGTCGCGAATGGGGCCGGGTGATCACCCGCGACGAGGCCGTAGTGCGCCGCGTCGACGAACTCTGGTCCTGCCTGGGCATCGACTGACACACCTGTATTGTCACCCCCGGGGCCACGGACGGCATGTCGTGGCCCCGGGCATTTTTGCGAGAGCCGCCTTGAACGTGACCGTGCAACCCTCCGGTGTGGTGCTGGAGGTGAACCCTGGGGAACGGATTCTGGACGCCGCCCGGCGCCTGGGGCTGGAATGCCCGCAGAGCTGCCGCAATGGCAACTGCCACATCTGCGCCGCGACCCTGCTGCGCGGCCGCGTCCGCCAGTCCGGCCGCGAGCTGGCAGCCGGCGAGGTGCTGCCCTGCGTCGCCGAGCCGCTGGAGGATTGCGAGCTGCTCTGGCCCCTGCTGCTGGCCCCCGGCGAGCTGCCGGTCCGCGAGCTGGCCTGCCAGTTGATCGCCTGCGAGCCGGTCGGTGGCGACGTGTTCCGCCTGCGCCTGCGCGCGCCGGCCGGCAAGCCGCCGCGCTATCACGCCGGGCAGTATCTGCTGCTGCAGCGCGAGGATGGCGAGTGGTCGGCCTTCTCGCTGGCCTCGGCGCCGCATCAGGGTCGCGAACTGGAACTGCACATCCTCGCCCGGGAAGAACAGACCCTTGCCCTGCTGGCCTTCGTGCAGCGCACGGGTATGGCCCGGGTGCAGCTGCCGCTGGGCGACGCCTGCCTGCGCCAGCTGCCGGACGGACCGCTGCTGCTGATCGCCGCCGGCACCGGCATGGCGCAGATGTGCAGCCTGATCGAACACTGCCGGGCGAACGGCTTCGCGCATCCCGTGCACCTGTACTGGGGGGTGCGCTCCCCCGACGACTTCTACCGCCTGCCGCAGTGGGCCGAATGGGAACGTACCCCCAACCTGACCCTGCACCGCGTGGTCAGCGATCTGTGCGGCTGGGAAGGGCGCTGCGGTCTGCTGCACGAGGCGGTGCGGGCGGACTTCCCCAGCCTGAGCGGGCTGCAGGTGTTTGCCAGCGGCTCGCCGGCCATGGTCTACGCCACCCTGGACGCCCTGGTGGAGGGCGGCATGGCACCGGAGCAGATGCACGCCGACGTGTTTTCCTATGCGCCGCGCCCGAACTGAGGGGTGCGGTGACCGTTTCGTCCAAAAATTGACGCCGCCGTGCGGCCCGCACCCATGGGTATCGGCCCAAACCAGGGGTTGCCGGGATGGCACGTTAATAGCTAGGCAGGTCGTCAACGCCAAAGGAGTTTGCCCGTGAAATCGCTTATCGCCGCGCTGATGCTGCTGGGCCTGTGCGCCGCTCCCGCCCAGGCTGCCAAGGAATACGACCCCAGCAAGGTGCTCTACCTGGAGCTGCGTCCGTCTCTGGTCGGCAACTACGGTGATGGCCCGCGGCCGCGCTTCTACAAGGCCGATGTGGCCCTGCGGGTGACCGGCACCTTTGCGCTGGCCCGCCTGGAGCACCATCAGGCGCTGATCCGCAACGAGCTGATCATGCTGTTTGCCGCCGTGCCCGCCGGCGGCATGGACAGCCCGGAGGACAAGGAGGCGCTGCGCCAGAAGGCGCTGGAGCGCATCCGCGCCGCCATCGAGTACGAGGAAGGCTATCCGCTGGTCGAGGACCTGCTGTTCACCAACCTGATCGCCCAGCCGTAAGGCACGACCCAAGCGGCCGGCCAGTCGCGGCTGATGCCGCTTCCCTCCACGGCTTCCCAGGCCGTCAGGCCATCTGCGCCAGGGTCTTGCGAAAGCGCGCCAGGGCGCCGAGGAAGAACAGCGCGCCGATGCCCAGGATGGCCAGCAACTGCGGCCAGACGATCGCCAGCCCGGCGCCGCGATAGAGGATCGCCTGGGCCAGGCTGACGAAATGGGTGGTCGGCGCCGCCAGCATGATGGTCTGCACCACCTCCGGCATGCTCTCGCGGGGCGTGGTGCCGCCGGACAGGATCTGCAGCGGCAGCAGCACCAGGATGATCAGCAGGCCCAGCTGTGGCATCGAGCGCGCCACCGTGCCGAAGAAGATGCCCATCGAGGTGGTGGCGAACAGGTGCAGGGCGGCGCCCGCCAGGAACAGCGCCAGCGAGCCCTCGATGGGCACCTGCAGCCAGCCCCTGACCACCAGCACCAGCGACAGCGCGGTCGCGCCCAGTACCACCAGGCCCATGGCCCACACCTTGCCCAGCATGATTTCCAGCGGCGTCACCGGCATCACCAGCAGGTGCTCGATGGTGCCGTGCTCGCGCTCGCGGATCAGCGCCGCGCCGGTGAGGATGATCGACAGCATGGTGATCTGGTTGATCACCTCCATTACCGCGCCGAACCAGGCGCGGGTCAGGTTGGGGTTGAAGGCCACGCGCATCTCCAGCTCCACCGCCTGGGCGACGCCGCCCCGGTGGCGCTGCAGGAATTCGGCGATCTCGCCGGCGGCAATGCTCTGGATGTAGCCGGCGCCGGTGAAGGCCTGGCTGATCTGGGTGGCGTCCACGTTGAGCTGCGCGGTCGGCTGGCGCCCGCCCAGCAGGTCGCTCTGGAAGCCCGGCGGGATGTTCAGGGTGAAGGTGTAGTGCCCGGCGTCCATGCCGCGATCCATGTCCTTCAGATCGATCAGCTGCGGCGGCAGGAAGAAGGGTGGCTGGAAGGCGTTGATGATGCGCATCGACAGCGGCGAGCGGTCCTCGTCGACCACCGCCAGGCTGGCGCGGTGCAGGCTCTCCGGCATGCTGCTGGCCGCGGTGTGGATCCCCAGGGTGAAGGCCCAGACGATCAGCAGCACCAGCGCCACGTCGCGGTACAGGCTGCGCAGCTCCTTGATGCCCAGGTTGAGCACGTTGCCCGCTTGCATCTCAGGTCTCCTGTTTCCTGAGCAGCGCCACGCATAGCGCCAGCAGCACCGGCAGCGCGATGGCCAGGGCGAGCAGGTAGCTGGCCAGGTCGGTGAAGCCCAGCGCCTTGGCGAACACCCCGCGGCTGATGATCAGGAAGTGCGAGGTGGGGTACAGGTGGCCGATGACCGCGCCGAAGCCCTCCAGGGAGGACACCGGGTAGATCAGCCCGGCGAACTGCACCGCCGGCAGCAGGGTGGCGATGGCGGTGCCGAACACCGCGGCGATCTGGCTGCGGGTGAAGGTGGACATCAGCAGGCCCAGGGCGGTGGCGCAGCCCAGGTAGAGCACGGCCCCCAGCAGCAGGGTCAGCGGGCTGCCCTTGAGCGGCACGTCGAACAGCAGCACCGCCGCCAGCACCAGCAGGGCGAAATTGAGCAGACCCAGCCCCAGGTACGGCAGCTGCTTGCCGAGCAGGAACTCCAGACGGGTCACCGGCGTGACGTACAGGTTGACGATCGAGCCCAGCTCCTTCTCCCGCACCACGCCCAGGGCGGTGAGCATGGCCGGAATCAGCATCAGCAGCAGGGGGATCACCGCCGGCACCATGGCCTTGAGGCTTTCCACGTCGGGGTTGTAGCGGTAGCGCACTTCCAGGGCGGCCGGCTGGACCACGGGCTGGCCGGCGGCGCGGGCCAGCTCCTGCAGGTAGTGGGTGTGGATGCCCTGCACGTAGCCCTTGATGGTGTCGGCGCGGGTCGGCATGGCGCCGTCCACCCAGGCGGCGATGGCCGGGGCGGCGCCGCGCTTGAGGTCGCGGCCGAAGCCCGGGGGGATCTCCACCGCCAGGCTGATCTCGCCACTGCGCATGCGCCGGTCCAGGTCGGCGTGGTCGCGCAGCGGCGGCCGTTCGCTGAAGTAGCGCGAGCCGGAGAGGTTCAGGCGGTAGGCCTGGCTGGTGGTGGTCTGGTCGTGGTCCAGCACCGCGAAGGTCAGGTCCTCCACGTCCATGCTGATGCCGTAGCCGATGATGAACAGCAACAGCAGGCTGCCGAGCAGCGCCATGCTGCCGCGGATCGGGTCGCGGCGCAGTTCCAGGGCCTCGCGGTGGGCGTAGCTGAGCAGGCGGCGCAGGCTGAAGCGCTGGCGCGGCGCGCGGCGCGTGGCTTCCTCTGCCGGCGCCGGCGGGGGTTCCGGTGTCTCTGCATCGCCCGCGGCCTCCTCCAGATAGGCAATGAAGGTGGCTTCCAGGGTCGGCAGGCCACGACGCTCCATCAGCTCCCGCGGGGTGCCGCTGTCCAGCACCCGACCGGCGTGCATCAGCGAGATGCGGTCGCAGCGCTGCGCCTCGTTCATGAAGTGGGTGGAGATGAAGATGGTCACCCCGTCGCGCCGCGACAGGTCGATCATCAGCTGCCAGAAGCCGTCGCGGGCCACCGGGTCGACGCCCGAGGTGGGCTCGTCGAGGATCAGCAGCTCCGGCTCGTGGATCACCGCCACCGCCAGCGACAGGCGCTGGCGCAGGCCCAGCGGCAGGCGCTCCGGCAATTGATCCATGACCGGCAGCAGGTCGAAGCGCTCGGCCAGCTCGGCGATGCGCGGCGCGATGCGCTCGGCCGGCATGCGGAACAGCCGGGCGTGCAGGTCGAGGTTCTGGGCGACCGTCAGCTCCCGGTACAGGGAGAAGGACTGGGACATGTAGCCGACCCGGCGACGCGTTGCCAGGTCGTGGGGATTCACCGGCTGGCCGAACAGGAAGGCCTGGCCCTCGCTGGCCGGCAGCAGCCCGGTGAGCATCTTCATGGTGGTGGACTTGCCGCAGCCGTTGGAGCCGAGGAAGCCGAAGATCTCGCCGCGCGGAATGCGCAGGTTGACGTCGCGGACCGCCACGAAGTCGCCGAAGCGCATGGTCAGACCCTGGGCCTCGATGGCGAT
>DATGNS010000253.1:0-20832 GCA_035306625.1 Pseudomonas sp.
CCGACTGGCAGGTCTACGTACGCAACCTGCAACCCCAGCCATTCGGCCTGCGCGACGCCTACTTCTTCCTCAGCAACCGGGTGGACGGCAGCCTGACCCAGGAGCGCATGGAGTCCCACGAGCTCGGCTACAACGGCCACTTCACCCGGCTGGGCCTGCATGTGGACGTACGCCTGTTCAGGGAAAGGATCAGCAACCTGATCACCTATTGGGCAAAGATTGCCGACCTGACGCCCAGCAACGCGAACAGCATGGAATTCCGCGGCTGGGAAGCGGAAGCCAACTGGCGCCTGGGCACTCGGGACCGCCTGCGCCTGAGCTATTCGCAAGTGGAGCTGACTGCCAGCCATCGCTACGACAACTGGGACACACCCCGTTACGGCGGCTCCGCAAGCTGGCTGCGCGACTGGGGTCAGGGCCTGAGCAGCGGCCTCAGCTATCTGCGTACCGATCTGCATACCGACAAATCGGATTACCTGTTCGAGCGGGTCGACCTGTCCCTGACCCAGCGCGTGCAGGTCATCTCGTCGACCAACCTGCTCCTGCACGGGGTCTGGCAGCAACGGCTGGACAACGACCCTCTGTTCGCCAGCGCCAACAACTACAGCCAGAAGCACGTCTACTGGTTATCGGCAGGAGTAGAATTCTGATTTCATGACCACCTTCTCATGGATGAAGACGTGGCGCGCCCTGGCACTCGCCACGCTACTGCTGGCCGGAGCGCCAGCCGTTCAGGCCCTGGAGATCCTGGTCGCCGCCGGCGAGGACAGCCCGGCGCTGCAGCGCTTCGTGGTCGGGCTGCAGGCGATTCGTCCGGATGATCGGGTCCGCTTCTCCCCAGCCGACGAGCTGCCTGCGCCTGCCTCCTTCGCGAATGACGTCCGCCTGATCCTCATCGGCCCCCAGCTGCTGGACTGGCGCCAGCGCTCGGTGGAGGGCCCGCCGACCCTGGTCATGCATGTCAATCGCGTCGAAGGACGCCAGATCCTGGGCAAGCGTCAGCCACCGGGCATCACCCTGCTGTGGAGCGACCCGCCCCTGTCCCGTCAGCTGAATCTGCTTCGCCTGCTGCTGCCCCAGGCGCGCCGGATCGGCGTGCTCTACAGCAACGACAGCGCCTTTCTGATCCAGGAACTCCGCCAGCTCGCCCCCGAGGACCTGCAGATCAATGCCCAGTTCTGGGCGAACACGCGCGACCCGCGCACTCTCAGCCGCCTGCTGGACCAGAGCGACGTGCTGCTGGGTCTGGACGACCCGCAGCTTTATAACCCCCACACCATCAAGACCCTGCTGCTGACCAGCTACAGCCGACACCAGGCACTGATCGGCCCGACCGCGGCCTTCGTGCATGCCGGCAGTCTGGTCAGCACCTACAGCGATCAGCAGGATTGGCTCGAGACCCTCGACTCGCTGCTCAGCCAACCCCCTGTCGACTGGCCCGCCGAACAGTACCCGAGCCGCTTCAAGGTACTGGGGAATACTCGAGTGGCGCTCTCCCTCGGCATCCCGATGGCCGATCCGCACAAGATGGAGCAAGCGCTGCAGCGCCTGGAGGCCGCGCGGTGAAACGACTCAGCCGCAACATCCATACCCACACCCTGCTGGTCAGCCTGGTGCCGGCACTGATTCTCGGCCTGCTGCTGATCAGCTATCTCACCTACACCCGCCTGCAGGACCTGCGCACCGAGCGGCATCAGGTGGGACAACTGATTGCCGACGTGCTGGCCCCCGCCACCGAGTTCGGCGTGATCACCGGCAACTCGCTGATTCTCGAGAGCCTGCTGCAGGGCAGCCTGGACACGCCCTATCTGCGGGCGGTGGAGGTCTACGACCATCATGACCGCCTGCTGGCGCTCGCCGGTCAGCCACCTGCACCCCATGAGCAGGACGTGACCCAGTATGTGGCCTCGATTCGTCGCCAGCCGATTCCGCTGAACGACCCCTTCCTGTCGTTCGGTCGCGCCGAATCTTCCCAGGCCGACGAGCGCCTGGGCTGGGTGCGCGTCAGCATGACCGACAACCCGTTCAGCGAGCGCCAGAGCCAGATCCTGCTCAGCGCCGGATTGCTGCTGGCCTTCGCGCTGTCCTTCACCCTGTTTCTCGCCCAGCGCCTGGCCCGCAGTCTCTCCCAGCCCATCAAGAAGATGGACCGCGCGGTGCTGTCCATCGGCCAGGGCCGGCAGGTCGCCCTGCTGCCCGAGCCTGCCATTCGCGAGCTGGGCGATCTGGCCCGCCACATCAACCAGCTGGCGGCGGCACTGGCGGCCGCCGATCGCCAGCAGCGGATCAGCATTCGCCAGCTGACCCAGGCCCGCGAGGAGGCCGAGGCGGCCAACCGCGCCAAGTCGGACTTCCTGGCCATGATGAGCCACGAGCTGCGCACGCCCATGAACGGCGTGCTGGGCATGCTGCAACTTCTGGAAACCACTCCGCTGAATCCGGAGCAGGCGGAATACACGGCGCTGGCCAACGAATCCACCGAGCACCTGCTGAAGATCATCAACGACATCCTCGACTTTTCGCGCATCGAGCGCGGCTCGCTGGATTTCGAGCAGATTCCATTCAACCTGGCGGAGCTGCTGCAGAACACGGTGCAGGCCTTCCAGCCGGGCGCCCAGCAGCGTGGTCTGGACCTGATGTTCGATGCCCAGCCGGGCCTGGAAGGCTACGAGGTGCACGGCGACCCCACCCGTGTGCGTCAGATCCTGGTCAACCTGCTGGGCAATGCCCTGAAGTTCACCGAGCAGGGCGGCGTGCGCCTGCAGGTACGCTGGCGGCGGGTCGACGATGCGCACCTGTGGGTCAGCTGCGCCGTGCGCGACTCCGGCATCGGCATCGACGCCGAGCGCCTGGCCAACATGTTCGATCCCTTCCAGCAGGCCGACAGCTCCATCTCCCGCCGCTATGGCGGCACCGGCCTGGGCCTGTCCATCGCCCGCAACCTGGCGGAGGGCATGGGCGGCCAGCTGCTTGCCCACAGCCAACCCGGCCACGGCTCCACCTTCACCCTGGAACTGACCTTCGAGTGCACCTTGCGAGAAGCCAGCCTGCCCACCGGCCGGCCCGTCGAAACCCGGCTCGGGGGCGGACAGCACATCCTCATCGTCGAGGACAATGTGGTGAACCAGATCGTCACCCAGGCCATGCTGCGCAGCCTCGGCTATCGCATCAGCCAGGCCCACACCGGTCTCGAGGCGCTGCGCATGGCGCAGAATGAGCCCTTCGATGCCCTGCTGATGGACTGTCAGCTACCGGAACTGGATGGCCTGAGCGTGACCCGCGAGCTGCGCAAGCTCCCGGGTTACGCCGATGTCCCGGTGATCGCCTTGACCGCCAACGCACTGCCCGGCGACCGCGAGGCCTGCCTGGCCGCGGGGATGAACGACTTTCTGGCCAAGCCCTTCAAGCGCGCCGATCTGCAGCGACTGCTGCTACGCTGGCTGACCGAACGCAAGGAGTCGCCAGACGCCGAATGCTAGAGTTTTCATGTTTGAGCGAACACTTGTACCGTTTCGTCTGTGACTTTATCGTCCGGACGACTGTCTCCTAGGCTGATTTGCACCATACGCAGTGCAGACGAATGATTTGTCCCAGAGCCAAGACTGGGGAATTTTGAGGAACTCGCATGACACAACAGAACGCCTTCACCCGGGAAGAGCTGCTGCGCTGCAGCCGCGGTGAGCTGTTTGGCCCGGGTAATGCGCAACTGCCCGCGCCGAACATGCTGATGGTCGACCGGATTACCCATATCTGCGACGTCGGTGGCAAGTACGGCAAGGGCGAAATTGTCGCCGAGCTCGATATCCACCCGGATCTGTGGTTCTTCGGTTGCCACTTCGAAGGCGATCCCGTCATGCCCGGCTGCCTGGGCCTGGACGCCATGTGGCAGCTGGTTGGCTTCTTCCTGGCCTGGCAGGGCAACCCCGGCCGCGGCCGCGCCCTGGGTGCGGGCGAGGTGAAGTTCTTCGGCCAGGTACTGCCCAGCGCCAAGAAGGTCACCTACAACCTGCACATCAAGCGCACCATCAACCGCTCGCTGATCCTGGCCATTGCCGACGGCAGCGTCAGCGTTGACGGTCGCGAAATCTACAGCGCCGAAGGCCTGCGGGTCGGCCTGTTCACTTCCACTGACAATTTCTAAGGGTCAATCCGTATGCGTCGCGTCGTGATTACCGGCCTGGGCATCGTCTCCTGCCTCGGCAATGACAAAGAAACCGTCTCCGCCAACCTGCGCGCCAGCCGCCCGGGCATCCGCTTCAATCCGTCCTATGCCGAAATGGGCCTGCGCAGCCAGGTCTCCGGCTCGATTGATCTGAACCTGGAAGAGCTGATCGACCGCAAGGTCTACCGGTTCATGGGCGACGCCGCGGCCTTTGCCTACCTGTCCATGCAACAGGCCATCGCCGATGCCGGCCTGAGCGAAGAGCAGATCTCCAACCCGCGCACCGGTCTGATCGCCGGTTCCGGCGGCGCCTCCACCTTCAACCAGATGGAGGCCCTGGACACCCTGCGCGAGAAGGGCGTCAAGCGCGTCGGCCCGTACCGCGTGCCGCGCACCATGGGCAGCACCGTTTCCGCGTGCCTGGCCACCCCCTTCAAGATCAAGGGCGTCAACTATTCCATCTCCTCGGCGTGCGCCACCAGCGCCCACTGCATCGGCAACGCCGTCGAGCAGATCCAGCTGGGCAAGCAGGACATCATCTTCGCCGGTGGCGGTGAAGAGGAGCACTGGACCCAGAGCTTCCTGTTCGACGCCATGGGCGCCCTGTCCACCCAGTACAACGAGACCCCCGAAAAGGCCTCCCGCGCCTACGACGCCAAGCGTGACGGCTTCGTCATCGCCGGCGGCGGCGGCATGGTGGTGGTCGAGGAACTGGAGCATGCCCTGGCCCGCGGTGCCAAGATCTATGCCGAGATCGTCGGCTACGGCGCCACCTCCGACGGCTACGACATGGTCGCGCCGAGCGGTGAAGGCGCGGTGCGCTGCATGCAGCAGGCCCTGGCCACCGTCGACACCCCGATCGACTACCTGAACACCCACGGCACCTCCACTCCGGTGGGCGACGTGGCGGAAGCCCGTGCGGTGCGCGAAGTGTTCGGCGACAAGGCACCGAAGATCAGTTCCACCAAGAGCCTGTCCGGTCACTCCCTGGGCGCCGCCGGCGTGCAGGAAGCCATCTACTGCCTGCTGATGATGGAAGGCAACTTCATCGCCGGCTCGGCCAACATCGAGGAGCTGGACCCGGAAGTCGCCGACCTGCCGATCCAGCGCAGCACCGTCGAGAACGCCAGGATCGACACCGTGATGAGCAACAGCTTCGGCTTCGGCGGCACCAACGCCACCCTGGTCCTGAAGCGCTGGCAGGGCAAGTAAGCCCCCCGCGATACGTTGCATGAATCAGGCGCCTGCGGGCGCCTGATTCATTTTGGGCAGTGCACGCAACCCAACGGTGCGGGCGCCGCGGCGGACAAGAACAACGTTGTCCGCCCTACGGGGTGTGTGGCTGCCCTTTCGCTCAGATGCGAGCTTGCCGGGCGCTTGTCCAATCCGTCACAAATGGCCAAGCTTCAGGCTTCCGGGCCACGAGCCCCTTCAGGAGACAGCCTTGGACTGGCATTCCCTGCTCAGCCGCGAACGCCTCGGCAAGCCCGTGCAGGGCACCGAGGAGCTTGGCCGCTCGCCCTTCCACAAGGATCATGACCGGGTGATCTTTTCCGGGGCGTTCCGCCGCCTGGGCCGCAAGACCCAGGTCCATCCGGTGACCAGCAACGACCACATCCATACCCGCCTGACCCACTCCCTGGAAGTGAGCTGCGTCGGCCGCTCCCTGGCCATGCGGGTCGGCGAGATGCTGCGCCCCGAGCTGCCCGACTGGTGCGACCCGGCGGACCTGGGCATGGTCGTGCAGTCGGCCTGCCTGGCCCACGACATCGGCAATCCGCCGTTCGGCCATTCCGGGGAAGACGCCATCCGCCACTGGTTCCACCAGGCCGCCGAGCGCGGCTGGCTGGACGAGATGGACGACGACCAGCGCGCCGACTTCCTGCATTTCGAGGGCAACGCCCAGGGCCTGCGCGTGCTCACCCAGCTCGAATACCACCAGTTCGACGGCGGCATGCGCCTGACCTACGCCACCCTCGGCACCTACCTCAAGTATCCGTGGACGTCCCGTCACGCCGACGCCCTGGGCTACAAGAAGCACAAGTTCGGCTGCTACCAGAGCGAGCTGCCGATTCTGGAGCAGATCGCCGGCAAGCTGGGCCTGCCGCGGCTGGAGGAGCAGCGCTGGGCGCGGCATCCGCTGGTCTACCTGATGGAGGCGGCGGACGACATCTGCTATGGGCTGATCGACCTGGAGGATGGCCTGGAAATGGGCCTGCTGGACTACGCCGAGGTGGAGGCCCTGCTGCTGGGCCTGGTCGGCGACGACCTGCCGGAAACCTACCGCCAGCTGGGGCCGAACGATTCGCGGCGGCGCAAGCTGGCCATCCTGCGCGGCAAGGCCATCGAGCATCTGACCAACGCCGCCGCCCGTGCTTTCGTGGAACAGCGCGACACCCTGCTGGCCGGCACGCTGCAGGGCGACCTGGTCGAACACATGCAGGGGCCGGCGCGCTACTGCGTGCAGCAGGCCAAGGCGGTGGCGCGGGAGAAGATCTTCCAGGACAAGCGCAAGACCCTGCACGAGATCGGCGCCTACACCACCCTGGAGATCCTCCTCAACGCCTTCTGCGGCGCGGCGCGCGAACAGCACGGCGGGCGCACGCCCTCCTTCAAGCACCGCCGGGTACTGGACCTGCTGGGGAACAACGCGCCCGATCCGCACTGGCCGCTGTACCGTTCCTACCTGCGCATGCTGGATTTCATCGCCGGCATGACCGACAGCTATGCCAGCGACATGGCGCTGGAGCTGACCGGCCGGGCACGCCCGATGTGACGGAACGTTGCCGGGGCGAGTCAGTCTACTCAGCGCAGGCAACCGCCTCGCCACCCGGGAATTCATCTGCCGCGAATCCGAACCATGCGCCTTCGTCTGCCCCATGCCGTGCGCCACGGCTTTTCCGCACCGGTCTGGGGCGTCGCCACCGTCGCCATGCTCGGCTGTGCTCTGCCCCTGGTCCTTGGCGTGGTCAGCGCGCACAACGGCTTCCTGTGGGCGGCGCTGGGAGCCTTCCAGGCCTCCCTGGCCAACCCACTGCACCGCTACGGCATGCTGCGCATGCTGCTCATGGGCACCGGCGGCGCCCTCGCCGCCGCCCTGGGTCACACCGCGGCCAGCCATCCCCTGGCCAGCCTGCTGCTGTTCGGCGCCATGGGCCTGCTGCTGGCGCGCCTGCAGCGCTACGGCAACGAAGCCGGCAAGCTGGGACTGGGACTGGCGGTCTGCCTGTGCCTGGGTCAGGGCAGCCACGTGCACAGCGATCTCAACAACGCCGCCGCGGTGGCCATGCTGTTCCTGCTGGGCGCCCTGTGGGCCACCCTGCTGGCCTTCATCCTGCGCGGCCTGCATGCCCTGCGCACCTGGCCCTACATGCCCCGTCTGCTGGCGGTCCTGCGCGTCATGCGCCGCCAGGCCCGCAGCGTGCCTCGCCAGACCTGGCGCCTGCATGCGCTGGGCTGTGTCCTGACCCTCGGCCTGGCCGGACTCTTCATCGACCTGCTGGAGCTGGCCCACGGCTACTGGCTGAGCCTCACGGTGGTGATCATGCTGCAGCTGGACCTGGTACGCGGCCTGCGACCGCTGCTGTACATGGCCCTGGCCGTGCTGCTGGTCGGCGGGCTGATGACCGCCGTCGGCCACAGTCTGCAGCGGCCGCTGCTGCTCAGCGCCCTGCTGCTGCCGGTGATCTTCTTCAACCGCGCCTTCCAGGCGCGCCATTACCTGCTGTTCGCCATCCAGACCACCCTGGGCTGCCTGCTGCTGCGCGAGGGACTGGCGACGGACTGGCAGCAACCCCAGGGGCGCCTGCTCAACCTGGTGCTGGGCATCGTGCTGGTACTGATGGTGGCCAGCCTGGTGCAACGACTGCAGGGCTGGAGGCGGCGGCCGGCATGACACCGGCCGCCGGAGGGATCACTCGGCCGTGAAGGTGCGCGGCCTGAGCACTTCGGGCTTGAGGAAGGGCTTTTCGCCGGTGTTGGCATGGTCGCCGAGCAGCTTGCCGTTGACCGTCAGGCCATAGCTGGTGTGCTTGTGGAAGGTGGCCTCGTACCTGACGCGGGTTTCCTTCACGTCGCCGGTGTAGCGCGGGTCCTGCGGGCGCTCCCGGGTGTCGATGTAGTAGGCCACATCCCAGGCTTCCTGATCGCTCAGGGTGCCGCGCTGGCCCAGCGGCATGTTGTGCTTGACGAACGCCGCCAGGGTGAAGTGGCGGGAAATGCCCGCGCCCCAGTTGTAGGACTGGTCGCCCCACACCGCCGGGAACACCACCTTGCCGTTCTGCACCAGGCCGGCGCCATCGCTGCCGTGGCAGATGCTGCACTTGGCCTCGTACACCTGCTTGCCGCGCGCCTGGTCCGGCTTCTGCTGCGGATCCGGCAGGCGCGGATAGCCGCGGCCGTAGATGGGCGCGCTGGGATACATCTCGACCCCCTTGGCCAGCCACTGGTGATAGGCGGCCAGGGCCAGCATGTCATCGCTGCCGTACTCCGGCGGCGTGCCGTTCATGGAGTAGCTGAAGCAGCCGGCGATGCGCTCCTCCAGGTTGTTCACATGATCGTTCTTCGGCCGGTAGTCCGGCAGCACCACCGCCGCCGGCCACACCGGACCGGCATAGGGCAGACGGCCCTCGCCCATGTGGCAGCTGCTGCAGTTCATGTTGTTGAACACGTTCTTGCCGCGCAGCTGCTGGGTGTTCATGAACAGATCGTAGCCACGGCGGATGACCCGCTTGAGCTCCGGATGCAGGCTGCTCTTCTCCAGGTCCTCCATGGTCGGCGGCACATGCACCAGCTGACCGTCCTTGGGCTTGGGCATGTCCACCGGGAAGCGCACCTCCCCAGCGGCGGCGTTCAGGCTCAGCAGCCCCACGGCGAGGGCGGCCGACAGTTTCGACAGGTTCAGGGTTTTCATCGACTCACTCCTCACTTGGCCGGCTGCCGGGACAGCCACAGGGACACCGCGCGGATATCTCTCTCATCCATGCGCTCGGCAATCGCCAGCATCAGGTGCAGCGGGTCGTTGTCGCGGGTACCGTTCTTCCAGGCGCGCAACTGATCGGCGATGTAGCCGGCATGCTGGCCGGCCAGCGCCGGGAAGTGGCTGCCCACACCCTGGTTGCCGGGGCCATGGCAGCTCTGGCAGGGAACGATGTAGCGCTCCCAGTCACCGACGGTGGCCAGCTTCTCGCCGTGGGCCAGGTCTTCGGCGCCGGCCTGTTCGCCACCCTTGCCGGCGGTGGCCGGCAGCTGGCTGTAATACACCGCCACATCGCGCATCTGCCGGTCGTCGAGCATGCTCACGAAGGGCATCATCACCGGGCTCTGGCGGCTGCCGGCCTTGATGTCGCGCAGTTGCTTGTACAGGTAGGCGGCATCCAGGCCGGCCAGGCGCGGCCAGGATTGGCCGTTGGCGATGTGCATGCCGCCGCCATCGGTCTGGTGGCAGGCAATGCAGGTGGTGGCCACCTGCTGACCGGCCCTGGCGTCGCCTTCCAGGGCCTGGGCGGCAGACGTGGCGCCAAGCGCCATGGCCAGGCTCAGTGGAGTCAGTAACTTCCTCATTGGGCTCCCCTCATCGGTTGGATGTGCGTCGGGAACCGGGAGCGCCACGCGGGCACCCGCCCCGATGTGGGGCAAAATGCCGCACGCCGATTAAGCGGACGTTAACTGGCCGGGCCCTTCGCCTAAAGTCTCAGCGTCCCGCCAACTGATCCGGATCAGCCCGTCCGTGCCGCGGCCCGGCATAATGCCGGCATGTGGTTGCAGTAAGTGGTCGACATGCTCGTTCTCCTCATCGAAGACGATGCGCTGATTGCCAGCGGCATCGTGGCCGGTCTCCATGTCCAGGGAGTCACCGTCGAACACGTGCGCACCGCCGCCGCGGCCGAGAGCGCCTGCCGGGCCGCGTCCTTCGACGTGCTGGTGCTGGATCTGGGCCTGCCCGATGGCGACGGCCTCGCGCTGCTGGAACGCCTGCGCCGTCAGGGCTTGGAGACGCCGGTGCTGATTCTCAGCGCCCGCGACTCGGTGAACGACCGGGTCGCCGGCCTGCAGGCCGGCGCCGACGATTACCTGCTCAAGCCCTTCGACCTGCGCGAGCTCGCCGCCCGCCTGCACAGCCTGCAGCGGCGCGCCAGCGGACGCAGCGTCAACCCGGTGCGCCACGGCGCGCTGCAATACGACCCCAGCACCCGGGTCGCTCTGCTTGATGGCCGCCCGGTGGAACTGACCCGCCGCGAGCATGCGCTGCTCGAGGCACTGCTGCGCAATCCCGGACGCATCCTCAGTGGCGAGCAGCTGAAGAACGCCCTCTACGGCATCAGCGAGGAGGTGGAAAGCAACGCCCTGAACGTGCATATCCACCATCTGCGCCGCAAGCTCGGAAACCGCATCATCGAGACGGTGCGCGGCCTGGGCTACCGCCTCGGCGATGCCGAGGGGTGCGAATCGTGAGCCTGCGCCTGCGCCTGACGCTGATCCTCGGCAGCGCCTTCCTGCTGCTCTGGACCCTGACCGCCACCTGGCTGCTCTTCGACCTGCGCAACCAGACCATGCTGGCCCTGGACCAGCGCCTGGCCGCCTCGGCGCGCATGGTGGCCGGCCTGGTCGCGCAACTGCCGCCGGAGCTGCTCAACGGCCTGCACGAACAGCGCCTGAGCGCCGAGCAACTGGGTATTCCCAACGGCCTGCGCTGCCAGGTGGCCTCGCTGCGCGGCACCGTCCTGGCGCGCAGCCACCCCGCGCTGAACATGGCGCTGCCGGCGGAGCACAAGGGCTACGGCGCACAGACCATCGATGGCCGCGTCTGGCGCAGCTACACGCTGATCAGCGACAACGGCCTGCGCATCACCACCGCCGACCCCGTCGAGGAACGCTCGCAGCTGGAGCGCAGCATCTGGCTGAGCGCCACGGTGCCGGCCCTGGTCGCCCTGCTGGGCAGCCTGGGCATTCTCGCCCTGGGCGTCCGCAAGGGCCTGGCGCCGCTGACCCGCATCCGCGAGGCCCTGCTGCGCCGCAGCGCCGACGACCTGAGCCCGCTGCCGGAGCAGCATCTGCCCCGGGAACTGCAACCCCTGGTGAGCTCGCAGAACCGCCTGCTGGAGCGCATCGCCCAGGCCATGGAACGCGAGCGCTGCCTGACCGACAACATGGCCCATGAACTGCGCAGCCCGCTGACAGTGATCAAGACCAGCCTGCAGGTGGCACGCATGACCGGCGGCGCCACCGCCGAGCAGGCCCTGGCCAACGCCGAACAGGGTGCCGATCGCCTGCAGCGCACCATCGAACAGTTGCTCCTGCTGGCGCGCCTGGAAGGCCAGCTGCCACTGGAGGACGACGAGCCCCTGGCGGCCGAGGAGATCGCCGAACTGGCCATCCGCGACACGGGCGACGCGCCCATCGAGCTGCACCCGGGCGACTCGCTCTCGCAGCGCACCCTGGCGGCGCCTGCGGTGCTGGCCATCACCGCCCTGCGCAACCTGCTGGAGAACGCCGTGCGTCACAACCCGCCGGGCACCCGCGTCGAACTGTGGATACGGGAGGACGACGGCCAGGCGCAGTTCACCGTGCGCGACCACGGCAGCGGCGTGCCACCCGAGCAGCTGCCGCGGCTGACCGAGCGTTTCTGCTCGTCGGGCAAGGGCACCGGCCTGGGGCTGGCCATCGTCCGGGCCATCGTCGAACGCAGCGCGGGGCGCCTCGAATTCGACAGCCACGCCGACGGCCTGCGCGTCACCCTGAGCCTGCCCCTGCGCCCCTGAGCGCCTCCAGGCAGCCGACTAAGCTATGCGGTACCCGCCGCAGGCCAGGGAAATGGTCTGCTCTGGAGCGTCGCCCATGTCCAAGGTCCCGCGCCGTCTGCCCCTGCACGTGCTGATCGCCCTGCTGTTCGGCAGCCTGCTGCTGCTCAGCGGCTTCGTGCTGGGCGTGTTCCACTACCGGCAGGCCAGCCAGATCATCTACGAAAGCAGCGCCCAGCTCTCCCAGCAGATCCAGCACGCCGTCGAGCAGGACCTGCAGAACACCTTCACGCCGATCCGCCGGCTGCTCCATCTGCTGGCCCAGGCGCCGGCGCTGCAGGGTCGCAGCCTCGACCAGCGACTGCCGCTGCTGCGCGCCTTCAGCCAGGCGCTGAAGGACAACCCCAAGCTGGATTCCCTGTACATCGCCTACCCGGACGGCGACTTCTTCATGGTTCGGCCGCTGCGCGCGGAGCGCATCCGCAGCCTGCTGGACGCGCCGGACGGGGCCTACCTGCAGGTCTGGTCCATCGAGCGCAACAGCGGCGCGCTGCTCTCCCAGCATCTGTTCTATGACAGCCGGCTGCAGCTGATCAGCCGCGTGCGGCAAGGCGAGGAGGACTACGATCCCCGGGAGCGCAACTGGTTTCTCGCCGCCCAGGAAAGTGCGCAGCTGATCACCACCGAACCCTACGTGTTCTATTCCAGTCGTCAGGTGGGCACCACCCTGGCCCTGGGCCTGCCCGACCAGACCGTGCTGGCCGCCGACCTGACCCTGGCCGACCTGTCCGCCACCCTGGCCCGTCACCATGTCACCGACGACACCCAGCTGGTCCTCTATGACCGCCAGGGTCGTGCCGTGGCCTATCCCAGCGATGCCGCGGTGGTGGACCAGAACACCGACGAGCTGATTCCGGCACGACGCCTGAGCCCAGGCCTGGCCGCGCTGTTCGACAAGCCCACCCTGGACCAGGGTCGCATGCGCCTGGCCGGACGCGACTGGCTGGTAACCCGCAGCCGCATCGCCGAAGGCGGGCCCCAGGGTCTCAACCTGGCCATCCTGGTGCCCGAGGACCAGCTGCTGGCCGATGCCTACCGTACCCGCTGGCAGAGCGCACTGATCACCATCGGCGTCACCGCCCTGGGCATGCTGCTGGCCTGGCTGGCCTCGCGGGTGGTGGTCCTGCCGCTGCGCAGCCTGGCGCGCAGCGCCGAGGCCATCGGCCGCTTCGATTTCCGCCAGACCGTGGAGAATCACTCGCCGGTGCTGGAGATCGACCAGCTGGCGCGGGTCATGCGGCACATGCGCACCAACCTGGCCAGCTTCCTGGAGATCAACGCCTCGCTGGCCGCCGAAACCCGCTACGAGGCCCTGCTTGAGCGCGTGCTGCGGGAAACCCTGGGTATCGCCGGCGCCGACGCCGGCCTGCTGTACCTGCGCGACGCCGACAGCGGCCGCCTGGAACCGCACGGCTGGCTGCTGCGCGACTCCCACGACGCGCCGGTCCGCGGCGGCCTGCTGGCCTACGCCAGCAGCGCCAGCGCCCCCATCTGGCTGCGCCAGCCGGCCGAGGGCGGCGAAAGCCTGCTGATCGCCCTGGGCTACCCCCAGGCGGGTGATCTGCGCGAGCTGATGGAGCGTCTGGACTGCCGCCAGCTGCAGCTGCTGTGCGTCGGCCTGCACAACCGCCAGGGCGATACCCTGGGTGTGCTCATCCTGCTCAACCGCATCACCGGCGGGGAGAGCGACCCCAGCCTGCTGCAGCCGGCGCGCATCGCCTTCGTGGAAGCCGTTTCCGGCGCGGCGGCACTGAGCATCGAGAGCCAGCGCCTGCTCAACCATCAGAAGCGCCTGCTCAACAGCTTCATCCAGGTGATCGCCGGCGCCATCGACGCCAAGAGTCCCTATACCGGCGGACACTGCCAGCGGGTGCCGGAACTGACCATGATGCTGGCCCGCACCGCCGCCGCCAGCCACGAACCGCCCTTTGCCCACTACCGGCCCAGTGAGGAGGACTGGGAAGCCCTGCATATCGCCGCCTGGCTGCACGACTGCGGCAAGGTCACCACGCCGGAATACGTGGTGGACAAGTCCTCCAAGCTGGAAACCCTCTACAACCGCATCCACGAGATCCGCACCCGCTTCGAGGTGCTCAAGCGCGACGCCTGGATCGACTACTGGCGCGGCCTGGCCGAAGGCGGCCAGCCGGGCGAGCTGGCGGCGACACGGGACAGACTGCTGGCCGAACTGGACGCGGACTTCGCCTTTGTCGCCCAGTGCAACCTGGGCAGCGAGAACATGGCCGAGTCGGATCTGCTGCGCCTGCGGCGCATCGCCGACCGTCGCTGGCTGCGCACCCTCGACGATCGCCTCGGCCTGTCCTGGGAGGAGGCCCAGCGCCGGGCCCGCCGGCCGAGCCCGCCCCTGCCGGTGGAGGAGCCGCTGCTGGCCGACCGCCCCGATCATCTGATCGAGCGCCCGGACGCCGAGCGCATCGCACCGGACAACCCCTGGGGCTTCCAGATGGACGTGCCCGAGTACAAGTTCGATCTGGGCGAGCTGCACTGCCTTTCGGTGCGCCGCGGTACCCTCACGGACGAGGAGCGCTACCTCATCAAGCACCACATCGTGCAGACCCTGATCATGCTCAGCCATCTGCCGTTCCCGCCGCACCTGCGCGAGGTGCCCGACATGGCCGCCAGCCACCATGAACGCATGGACGGCAACGGCTACCCGCGTCGCCTGCGTGCCGAGCAACTGAGCCTGCCGGCACGCATGATGGCCATCGCCGACATCTTCGAGGCGCTCACCGCCGTGGACCGGCCCTACAAGCGCGGCAAGACCCTGAACGAGTCCCTGCTGCTGATGGCCGGCATGTGCCGCAACGGCCACATCGATCCCGACCTGTTCCGCCTGTTCGTGCAGAGCGACCTGCCCCGCCGCTATGGCGAGCGCTTCCTGCAACCGGAACAGATCGACGAGGTGGACGAACAGGCCGTGCTGGCCCGGGCGGGGATCAGGGTGCAGCCATAGGCAGGGGGATACGTCCGGGCTAGACTCGGGCGCGCATCAAGGAGGACTGCCATGACGCGTTATCCCCTGCTGATCATGCTGGCCCTGCTGGTCCTGGTGTGGCTGACCGACCGATTGCTGCCAACCCCGCTCCACCTCTGGTGGCTGCAATGGCTGGGTCTGGCCCTGCTGCTGGCCGGCGTGCTGCTGCTGATCCTCGCCGCCGGCCTGTTCCGGGCCCGGGGCACCACCGTGGACCCGACCCGCAGCCCCGACGTTCTGGTCACCGACGGGCTCTACCGCCTGTCCCGCAACCCCATGTACCTGGGCATGCTGCTGGTGCTGCTCGGCTTCGCCCTGTGGCGCGACGCCTGGCTGGCCCTGCTCTGCCCGCTGGCATTCTTCCTGTACATGGATCGCGTGGTGATTCCCCGCGAGGAACGTCAGGTCAGCGCGCGCTTCGCCGAGCAGTTCCAGGACTACAGCCGGCGTACCCGGCGCTGGATCTGATTGCGGTCAAGGCGCCTCGCGCACCCGGGCGCAATGCTGTAAGCGTACGATCAGTCGCCAGGAGCCGCCCATGTACGAGCTTGCCCTCCTCGCCCACGTGCTGGGCGCCACCATCTGGACCGGCGGGCATCTGGTGCTGGCCCTGAGCATCCTGCCCGGCGTGCTGCGTGACGGGGATACGGGCTTCCTGAGCCGCTTCGAGTCCGCCTACGAAAGGGTCGGCATCCCGGCGCTGATCGTGCAGATCGCCAGCGGCCTGTACCTGGCGATCCGGTATCTGCCGGACCTGACCGCGCTGGCCGATCGCGCCAATCCGGCCGCCAACCTGCTGCTGATCAAGCTGGGCCTGCTGCTGGCCACCGCCGCGCTGGCGCTCGATGCCCGGCTGCGCATCATTCCCCGACTGAACGCGGGCAACCTCCGGGCTCTGGCCTGGCATGTGTATCCGGTGACACTGATCGCGGTCCTGTTCGTGCTGGCCGGCGTGGGCTTCCGCCTCGGCTGGCTGGCCTGAGCGCCCCCAGGTGTGCGAGCATCCGGGCATCCGCTCCACAGAAGAAAAACAACATGATCCGACCCTTTGTCCCGACCGACATGGACGCCGTGCTGGGCGTCTGGCTGAACGCCTCCATCCAGGCCCACGATTTCATCGCCCCCGACTATTGGGTGGCGCGGGTGGATGATATGCAGCAGGTCTACCTGCCCGCCTCCGAGTCCTATGTATACGAGGACGATGGCGAGGTACTGGGCTTCCTGTCCCTGGTGGGCAACACCCTGGCTGCGCTGTTCGTCGCCCCCGGCCACCAGGGGCGGGGGATCGGCGCGCGGCTGCTGGAGCACGCCAAGGGCCTGCGCCAGATGCTGGAACTGCGGGTCTACGCCGCCAACACCCGCAGCATCGCCTTCTACGAGAAGCACGGCTTCCGGCGCCTGACCCGTCAGCCGGACACCCATACCGGCCACGACGAGTGGACCATGGCCTGGCCCGCCCAGGACGCCTGAGTTGCGCACCCGTGCCGGTTCCCGACCGGCACATGCCGTACCCTGTCGCCGCCCCTTCCTCATTTGGAGTTCATCGGATGAATGCCGCACTGATCTTCTGGCCGGTCCTTGCCCAGATCGCCCTGACCCTGGCCGTCTACATCATCCTGGCCCGCCGCAAGGCCGCGGCGGTTCGCGCCCACGCCGTCGACCTGGGACGCATCGCGCTGGACAACCGGGCCTGGCCCGAGGCGGTGGTCAAGGTGTCCAACAACCTGGCCAACCAGTTCGAGGCACCGGTGCTCTTCTACGCCCTGGGCCTGCTGCTGCACGCCATCGACGGCGTCACCCCGCTGGCGCTGGGGCTCGCCTGGCTGTATGTGGCGCTGCGCCTGCTGCACGCCGGCATCCACATCGGCTCGAACCATGTGCCCCACCGCATGCGGGTGTTCGTGCTGAGCGTCGCGGTGCTGCTGGCGCTGCTGGCGACCGCCGGTTGGCAGTTGGCCAGCGGCTGAGGGTGACGTTTTTTCGGCGTCAATGGACGCTGTTTGAGCCTGTTTCGCTTGAGTTGAGACAACCCGAAACGAGATAGTCGGCCGGCGGCCTTCCAGTCCGCGTCGGTTATCGGCACAATGCGCCCCCTCCCGGGGGGCCAGCCGGTCTCCGCCAGCCGATTTCGCACGGGTTTACAGATGCTCAAGACGCCCTACTACCTGATCGACAAGCAGAAACTGCTGCCCAACCTGGAAAAGATCGCCTACGTGCGCGAACACTCCGGGGCCAAGGCGCTGCTGGCGCTCAAGTGCTTTGCCACCTGGTCGGTCTTCGACCTGATGCACCAGTACATGGACGGCACCACCTCCTCCTCGCTGTACGAGGTGAAGCTCGGCCGCGAGAAATTCCCCGGCGAAACCCACGCCTACAGCGTGGCCTGGGCCGACGACGAGATCGACGAGGTGCTGGCCAGTTCGGACAAGATCATCTTCAACTCCATCGGCCAGCTGGAGCGTTTCGAGCAGGCCTCGGCCAACCATGTGCGGGGCCTGCGCGTTAACCCGGGCGTGAGCAGCTCGGAGTTCATCCTGGCCGACCCGGCCCGCCCCCACAGCCGCCTGGGCGAACACGACCCGGCGAAGATCGAAGCGGTGATCGACAGGATTTCCGGCTTCATGTTCCACAACAACTGCGAGAACGGCAGCTTCGAGCTGTTCGACCAGATGCTCACCCACATCGAGGAGCGCTTCGGCCATCTGCTCGAGCGGGTACAGTGGGTGAGCCTCGGCGGCGGCATCCACTTCACCGGCGAGGGCTATCCGCTGGATGCCTTCTGCGCGCGCCTGAAGGCCTTCGCCGAGCGCTACGGCGTGCAGGTGTATCTGGAGCCGGGCGAGGCCGCCATCACCATGAGCGCGTCCCTGGAAGTGACCGTGCTCGACACCCTCTACAACGGCAAGCATCTGGCCATCGTGGACAGTTCCATCGAAGCCCACATGCTCGATCTGCTGATCTATCGCCAGAATGCCAAGCTGGAGCCCGATCAGGGCGAATACACCTATATGGTGTGCGGCAAATCCTGTCTGGCCGGAGATATCTTCGGCGAGTACCGGTTCGATCGTCCGCTGACCATCGGCGATCGTCTGTCGTTCATCGATGCGGCAGGTTACACCATGGTCAAGAAAAACTGGTTCAACGGCCTGAAAATGCCGTCCATCGCCGTGCGTCAGCTTGATGGCAGCATCGAGCTGGTCCGTGAGTTTGGTTACGACGACTACCAGTCCAGCCTTTCCTGAAGGCCGGCTGCGAGGGAGAAATAATTGAAGAAGAACGTACTGATCATTGGTGCAGGGGGTGTTGCCAAGGTAGTGGCTCACAAGTGCGCGCAGCACAACGACGAACTGGGTCGTATCGCCATTGCGTCGCGCAGCATCTCCAAATGCCAGGCCATCATCGACAGCGTCATGGCCAAGGGTAGCCTCAAGCAGCCCGCCGAGATCAAGGCCTATGCCCTGAATGCGCTGGATGTGGAGGCCACCAAGGCATTGATCCGCGATACCGAATCGCAGATCGTCATCAATGTTGGCTCCGCCTTCCTCAACATGTCCGTACTGCGTGCCTGCATCGAGACCGGCGCCGCCTATCTGGACACGGCGATTCACGAGGACCCCAACAAGGTCTGCGAAACGCCGCCGTGGTACGCCAACTACGAGTGGAAGCACCTCGATGAATGCCGCGAGAAGGGCATCACCGCAATCCTTGGCGTCGGCTTCGACCCGGGCGTGGTCAATGCCTGGGCGGCGCTGGCCAACAAGCATCACTTCGACCAGATCGAATCGATCGACATCCTGGACGTGAACGCCGGTTCCCACGGCAAGTACTTCGCGACCAACTTCGACCCGGAAATCAACTTCCGCGAATTCACCGGCACCGTGTGGAGCTGGCAGAACCGCGAATGGACGCCGAACCGCATGTTCGAGGTCAAGCGCACCGACGACCTGCCGGTGGTCGGCCCGCAGAACCTGTACCTGACCGGCCACGATGAAGTCCACTCGCTCTCCAAGAACCTGAACGTGCCCAACATCCGCTTCTGGATGAGCTTCGGCGATCACTACATCAATGTGTTCACGGTGCTGAAGAACCTGGGCCTGCTGTCCGAGAAGCCGGTCAAGACCGCCGAGGGCGTGGAAGTGGTGCCGCTGAAGGTGGTCAAGGCCGTGCTGCCCGATCCGGCGTCCCTGGCGCCCGGCTACACCGGCAAGACCTGCATCGCCGATCTGGTCAAGGGCACCAGGGACGGTCAGCCCCGCGAAGTGCTGATCTACAACGTGGCCGATCACGAGGAGGCCTACGCGGAGACGGACAGCCAGGGCATCTCCTACACCGCCGGCGTGCCGCCGGTGGCCGCCGCCCGCCTGATCGCCCGCGGCGCATGGGATGTACGCCAGATGGTCAACGTGGAGGAGCTGGCTCCCGAGCCCTTCCTGACCCTGCTCGACCAGATGGGCCTGCCGACCCGCATCAGGGACGAGCACGGCGACCGCCCCTGGAACGCCTGATCTCCCTCGACGAATCGCCCGCCTCCCCGGCGGGCGATTTCGTTTGAGCCCGGCTTACCGCTCTCCGGCCAGGGCGCGCACGTACGCCAGCGCGGCCGCCGACGGCTGGCCCTGTCCCGCAGCCACCCTGTCCAGGTAGTCCCGTGCCGCATGGCGCATCTGTTGTTCCGCCTCCTCGCCGGGCGCGGCCTGCCGCCACTGCTCCAGCGCGCGGATCTTCAGCAACGCCTGTGCCTCGGACCAGGCGCCGCCGAACCTCTCCAGCGCCGCCAGATCCTCCAGCGCTGTCTGGAAGCGTCCCGCCTGCAGGTTGGCCCGTACCACCTCCAGCGCCTCGCGCGGGTACTGCGTCAGGGTCGCGCACAGCCGCGAGATCTCCGGCGAGATGGCGTCCGCCGGATGGTTGATGCCGAACTCGTGCATGTAGATGGCACAGTTGCCACGCTGCGCGCGCAGGTCGAGATACCGGTAACGCCCCGCCTCCAGCGGCACCTGCTGCGCCTTGATGCGCAGCAGCAGGATCGCCGGGCTGGCAAAGCCCAGAGCGCGTTCCGCTTCATCCAGACGCTGCAGTGCGGCCTGGTAGTCTCCGGCCGTCAGCGCCGCGCGGGCGTCCTGCAGATGCCCCTCGATTGACGCCGCCTGCAGCGACCCGGCCGCCAGCAGGCCGAGCAGGAAAAGGCCGGGGAAACGCTTCATGCCAGATGTCTCCGGGAAAGGTCTCGCGAAGGTAGCCTGCGCCCCCGGGCCGCCACAATCGGCGCAAAGGTCGCAGCCTGGCCTTTCCGCCTCGACCGACGGGCACAAAAAAGCCCTCGCGGAGAGGGCCTTTCGGGATCACTGGGCCTGATGGATCGGCTTGTCCGGATACCAGACGTCGATCAGCTCGCCGACCCGGCTGCCGGCCAGTTCGCCGCGAGCCTTGAGCCAGGCTTCCACTTGGGCGCGCTGCTCGGGGCTGACCGAGCCGCGGCGGCCCAGGCAGACATAACCGAAATCATCGGCACCGATGAAGCCCAGGCCGTTGGCCTCGATGGCCTGGGCGAGGAAATCTTCCATTGCGGCGTTGCGCTCGGCCTCGCTGAGGTCCTCGCGGTAATTCAGATGCACTTCGAAGCCCAGTTCCTGGAATTCGTCGACGCAGAGTTTCTTGCGCAGGCGGCGGGATCGGGTGGCCATGGTGATGTCTCCTCGAGAAAAGTGGCAGGCACTCTATCAGCTTCGCGGGCAAAGCGCCCGTCCGGCGCACCCGCTACGCCCGTCGGGTGGTAGTCGGCTCAGGCAAACTTTGCCCGCAGAATGACCACAAAGTCATATCTGGCCAGTCCCTCGGCCATGGGATTAACGGTTCATGAAACGATGGTTGCAGCC
>DATGNS010000254.1:0-5550 GCA_035306625.1 Pseudomonas sp.
CGTGTCGGATCTCCTGCGTGCCTACCTGGTGGGCCTGCGTTTCGACGCGTCCATCGCCGCCTATGGCTGCATCCTGTTCCTGCTGCCGGCCCTGCTGCCCATCCAGGCGGCCTGGCGCCCGACGCTGGTCCGGATCAGCCTGTGGCTGACCTTCGCCGCCCTGATGCTGCTCTGGGGCGTGAACATCGGCGACTTCATGTACTTCGGCGAGGTGTACCGCCATGCCGGACGGGAAGTTCTCCTGCTGGCCCAGGACTACCCCCTGCTGCTGGATGTGGCTCTCAAGTCTCGCCTGGGCCTGACACTGACCGGACTGCTGGCCTTCGCCGTGGCCGGCGTGCTCTGGCATTACCTGGTGGTGCGACCCAGCGTGCGCGTGACCCCGCGCGGGCACTGGGCGACGGGCACCGCCACCACGCTGCTGGCGGTCTTCCTGCTCTTTCTGGCCGGGCGCGGGGTGATCCGCGGCATGCCGCTGAGCACCATCGACGCCTTCAGCGCCGGCGGCGAGAAACCGGCCGCGCTGGCCCTCAACGGCGCCTTCGCCACCCTGCAGAATGCCCGCAAGGCACTGAAGCAGGAGCGCGAGCCCCTGCGATTCTTCAGCCCGAGTCAGCTTGAAGAGCGCCTCAGCCAGTACGACTGGCAACGCCAGGACCCGATGCTGCGCAGCTGGGCGGCGCCCGGGCAATCCCCCATACCGCGCAACGTGGTGCTGATCCTGCTGGAAAGCTGGAGCTATCGGCACATCGACGGTCTCACCGGCGGCAACGTCGGCGCCACGCCATTCGTGGATTCGCTGCTGGCCAGATCGCGCGTCTGGGAGAATTTCCATGCCGCCGGCCAGCGCAGCATCGAAGGGGTGCAGGCGGTGCTCACCTCCGTGCCGGTGCTGCCCAGCCAGCCGCCCATCGGCTGGGGCCTGGAGCAGAACCGCATGACCCGGCTGGCGCACCTGCTCAAGCGCTACGGCTACGAGTCCTTCATGTTCCAGACGTCGAACCGACGCTCCTACTACATGGAGTCGATCGCCGAGCAGCTGGGCTTCCAGGCGTTCTTCGGCAAGGAAGACATCCCGCTGGTTCGCCAGTACCCCGGCGAGACACCCATGACGGGCTGGGACTATGACGGGCTGATGTTCATGGCCGACTACCTGGAGCACAAGCGCAACCCGGACCAGCCGTTCTTCGCCTTCTTCTTCTCGGGCACCACCCACGAGCCGTACGCCGACCCGGGCGAGGAGTTCCACATTCGCCCTCACGGCTCCAGTGCCCTCGACTCCTATCTGAACACGCTGCGCTACAGCGATTGGGCCCTGGGCGAGTTCATGCAGCGAGCCGCACGGCAGGACTGGTATCGGGACACCGTCTTCATCTTCCTGTCCGACCACACCATCCACAACCAGCCCGGCGACCCCGCCAGCCTGTTCCGGGTACCGTTCTTCATCTACACCCCGGACGGCTCGGTATCCCCCGGCCGCGAAACCGGCTTCGCCTCCCAGTACGACGTGCTGCCGACCCTGATGACGCTGCTGGGCATCGACCGCCCGGTCGCCAGCTTCGGGCGCTCCCTGCTGCTCGACGACACCCAGGCCGAGGGTGTGGTGGCCCAGCGCGGCTCGGTGATTTCCTGGCTGAGCCCGAACGGCACGCTGAGCTTCTCCGCCAGCGACGACCGTCCTCGCCCGGCCACCGGCATCTACACCGATCCCGAGCGCCGCCAGCAGCGGGAGCTGCACCTCAAGACCCTGCTGCAGTGGGTCGACCAGCGCCTGAACAGCAACGCCTGGCTGCTGGCGGAGGACTGACTCCGTCAGCCGGCGCGGGTCGCACCGCCGCGCACGGTTCAGGCATGCGAAAAAGCCCCGACGATCACTCGCCGGGGCTTTCGTTTACCGGAGTAGCGCTTACAGCATCGAGCCGGTTTCTTCCAGCTTGATGTGCCATTCCAGCGCTTCGCGCAGGATGTGCGGGGTCTGACCACCCTTGGCGCAGGCGCGCTCGAAGTAGTCGTTCAGCTTGTCGCGGTAGGTCGGGTGCACGCAGTTGTCGATGATCACGCGGGCGCGCTCGCGCGGTGCCAGGCCACGCAGATCGGCCAGGCCCTGCTCGGTCACCACGATATCCACGTCGTGCTCGGTGTGGTCCACGTGGGACACCATCGGCACGATGGAGGAAATCTTGCCGTTCTTGGCCGTGGACTTGGTGACGAAAATGGCCAGCGCGTTGCGGGCGAAATCGCCGGAGCCACCGATGCCGTTCATCATCTTGGTGCCGGCCACGTGGGTGGAGTTCACGTTGCCGTAGATGTCGAACTCCAGCGGGGTATTGATGCCGATGATGCCGATGCGACGGACGATCTCAGGATGGTTGGAGATTTCCTGCGGACGCAGGATCAGCTTGTCCTTGTACTTCTCCAGGTTGCCGAACACGCGATCGTTGCAGCGCTCGGACAGGGTGATGGAGCAGCCCGAGGCGAACTTCATCTTGCCGGCGTCGATCAGCTCGATGGTGCAGTCCTGCAGCACCTCGGAGTACATGACCAGATCCTCGAAGGGGGAATCCTTCAGGCCGGTCAGCACGGCGTTGGCGATATTGCCGATGCCGGCCTGCAGCGGGCCGAGGTTGCGCGGCAGGTTGCCGGCTTCCACTTCACGCTCGAAGAACTTGATCAGATGGCTGGCGATGGCGGCGGTTTCCTCGTCCGGCGGGGTGACGGTCGAGTAGGAGTCCGGCTGGTTGGTGACCACGATGGCGGCGATGCGCGACGGATCCACCGGGATGGCCGGGGTGCCGATACGATCGTCGACCTTCAGCAGCGGGATGGGCTGACGGTTCGGACGATAGGTCGGAATGTAGATGTCGTGCAGGCCTTCCAGGTTGGGGTTATGGGCCAGGTTCAGCTCGACGATGATCTGATCGGCGAACAGCGCGAAGCTGGCGGAGTTGCCCACCGAGGTGGTCGGCACGATGTGTCCCTGCTCGGTGATGGCAACAGCCTCGATGATGGCCACTTCCGGCTTCTTCATCTGCTTGTTGCGCATCATCTCCACGGTGTGGGACAGGTGCTGATCGAAGAACATCACCTCGCCGGCGTTGATCGCGCCACGCAGGGTGGCATCCGCCTGGAAGGGCGAACGGCGGGCCAGCAGGCCGGCCTCGGTCATGATCTTGTCCAGGTCGTTGCCCAGGCTGGCGCCGGTGAACAGGTTGATCTTCATCGGGCTCTTGCGGGCGCGCTCGGCCAGCGCCATGGGCACCGCCTTGGCTTCACCGGCGCGGGTGAATCCGCTCATGCCGACGGTCATGCCGTCCTGGATCAGCGAGGCTGCTTCCTCGGCACTCATGACCTTGTTGTGGAGAGAAGACAGGCGGATGCGCTCAGTATGCATGTGCGGGATCTCGAACTACCGTGAAAAAAACCGGGGCATTCTACTGCCGGGCGGCAAAATCCCCCTACGACCTAAGTCGTATACCGATCGCGACCGCCCTCCTGCCAGCCCCCCGGCGCTCGACAACCACCACGCGACAGCCCTCAACACCCGTGCCAGAGCACCCTCGCCGGCCCACACCACTCATCGGAAAGTTCGTCGTCTTTTTCAAACAGCCGTTCGAAGGTAGCGATTGACCACCCGGTCACAGCTGTTACCCTTGCGCCACTCGCCGGAAGGGTCAGGTCAGGTGCCCAGCCGGGGAGTACGCCAAGGCTCACAAGGCTGCGTGCGTTCCCGATCCGCCGGTGCCAACCGGACTCCCGAGCAGGCTCTGCAATGGCTACCGGCCCCGCAGAGCCGGGCTCCCCTTGCCGAGCCCTCCCCGCTTGCTTAAGGTGGACGCCAGTCCCCCGTCATCCCTCTTTCGCTCATGTGGTCTTTTCGCGCCTGGCGCCGTCGCCGTCTGCTGGCCCGCCATCCCCTCGATGACCGTCTCTGGCAGCAGGTGCTCGACAGCCTGCCCATCCTGGATGGACTTTCCGCACAGGCGCTGCACCGACTCGGTGAACGCTGCATCCTGTTCCTGCACGCCAAGCGCCTGACCGCCCTGCCCGGCGTGGAGCTGGATGCCTTCGCCCGCCTGCGCCTGGCCGCCCAGGCCCAGCTGCCACTGCTGGAACTGCCCGAGCTGGACTGGTACCAGGGCTTTCACGAGCTGGTGCTGTATCCGGACGATTTCTTAAGCCCACAACGCTACCGCGACGCCGGCGGGGTGGAGCACATCTATGAGGAAGCGCGCAGCGGCGAAGCCTGGCACCGGGGTCCGGTGATCCTGGCCTGGCCCGGCGTGCAGGAGGGAGGCGACTGGAGCGGCTACAACCTGGTGATCCACGAGCTGGCCCACAAGCTGGACATGCTCAACGGCGACGCCAACGGCCTGCCGCCGCTGCACCGCGACATGCGCCTGTCGGATTGGAGCACGGCGCTGCAGGCCGCCTACGACGCCATGAACGCCACGCTGGACCGCAACCCCGACGCGCAGACGCCCATCGACCCCTACGCCGCGGAGAACCCGGCCGAGTTCTTCGCCGTCACCAGCGAATACTTCTTCACCGCGCCGGACCTGCTGCATGAAGCCTTCCCCGAGGTCTATCGGCAACTGGCGCTGTTCTACCGCCAGGACCCGCTCGTCCGACTGCGCCACCTGCAAGACCACCATCCGGCCTATCGGGACCCCACTCTCGATGGCGCGCCGCGGTGATTGCCCCTATAATCGCGCCCACTTTTTTCCCGCCCCCCGGCCAATCGGCCGATCACGGAGCCGTACATCCAATGAGCTACAGCAACCTGCCCGCCGGCAAAGACCTGCCGAACGACATCTACGTCGCCATCGAGATTCCGGCCAACCACGCGCCGATCAAGTACGAGATCGATCACGACACCGATTGCCTGTTCGTTGACCGCTTCATGGCCACCCCCATGTTCTACCCGGCCAACTACGGCTTCATTCCGCACACCCTGGCCGACGACGGCGACCCGCTGGACGTGCTGGTGGTAACCCCCTACCCGGTCGCTCCGGGCTCCGTGATCCGCTGCCGCCCGGTCGGCGTGCTGAACATGACCGACGAAGCCGGCGGCGACGCCAAGCTGCTGGCCGTGCCGCACGAGAAGCTGACCCAGCTGTACAACGACGTGAAGGAATACACCGACCTGCCGCCGCTGCTGCTGGAGCAGATCAAGCACTTCTTCGAGAACTACAAGGATCTGGAGAAGGGCAAGTGGGTCAAGGTTGAAGGCTGGGAAGGCGCCGACGCCGCCCGTGCCGCCATTCTCAAGGCTGCCGAGGCTTACCAGAAGTAAGTCGAAGCACCGAAGAAAAGCCGGCCACAAGCCGGCTTTTTTATTGCCCGAAGAAATCCAGCAAGATCCTACAGCACTAGCAAATACGGGCCCTGCAGCTTAGCATTCGTCCTAAGACATCCAGTAACCATCGGCGGCCGCAAAAACTGAGTGCAACACCTGACCTTTCCGGTACGGTGTTGCCCCTATGTCCTATTCCGAACTCAGCGTTGAAGAACGCGCCACCATTCAAATCGGTCATGCCCAAGGCCTCAGCC
>DATGNS010000255.1:0-7414 GCA_035306625.1 Pseudomonas sp.
TACTCACGCTCCAGGGTGGTACCGCCGGCGCCGAACATCGTCGCCGCACCGCCGCCTCCGCCACTTGAGGCCGCCTCGCCGGCGCTCCAGCCTTCGGGGGGCTCGGGGAAGGTGTCGGCGATGCGCCCGGACATCAGCTTGCGAATATCGTTGATGGCGAACTCCAGCTCGGTGATCGCCGCGCCGTACTCCTGCTCCTGATAGAGCTCCAGGCCCAGCTCGATCTGCTCGGTGACATCATCCGCCTGAGCGCTCAAGGCCCCCATGGAAAGAAATAGTGCTCCCACCGTGCATACTCCAATGCCGCGCTTCATGACCGCGCCCTCCTCGTGATGGAACCTTCTTGGCTCCGGCTCCTGCAGCATAGCAGCGCCCCGACCCTCGGTGGCGCTGCCTCCCCCTCTGACGTCCTGTTCTGCTCTCGCGATCTGCACGGCTCACCTCCGCGACTCGGCCGCAGGAGTCGGAGCCTCTTCCTGGCTGCCGGTGGCTTTCTCCTTGAGGGTGCGGAACTTCTTCGACATGCCGTCCAGCTTCGCCTCCCATTCGGGGTCAGGGGTCTGGCCTTCGATGGTCTTGAAGTAGGCCTGCATCATGCAGGTGATGGCGAAGGGCTCGAGCACCGCCACCTTGACGCTCCAGGCGAACAGCAGCGCCACCACCACGCCGGTAGCCGACCAGCCACCGGGGATCAGGTAGGCCACCAGGGCCGCCGGCGCCAGCATCACCAGAAAGATCACGAAGGAGAGCCCGTAGACGATCAGCGCCAGCCAGGCGGCGTTCTTGAACATCGGCTTGAGGTTCTGGCCGTAGAGCACCAGGCCGTCGCGGGAGGCGCCCCAGGGGTTGTCGGCCCGGGTGCGGAAGCTGTAGGCGAGAATCACCTCGTCGATAAAGCCCACGGCAATACGCAGGAACATCTGCACTACGCGCAGGAACTGCTGCGCCCCGGGAAACGGCAGCAGGCGAAAGACGCTGCGCACCAGTCCGGTCAGGGCCTTCAGCACGCCCTTGATCAGCTGGTCCACAGCGAACAGGGCGCTGGCCTGACCGAAGCGCTCCTTGACCGAGGCGGTGGCGTGCTGGATCTGGCTGCGCCCGTGGGGCAGCGACTGCCCCTCGAGCAGCTCCACCAGCACGGCGATGTGTCCCGCCTTGACCATATAGAGCAGATACTCGCGCAGCACGTACATGATCACGCCGACGATGCCGAAGCCGATGGCACCGCCCCAGAAGGTGGTAGCCGCCCGGAAGCCTTCATCGCCGAAGCCGCCGATGCCCCAGCCGACGCCGGCGCCTACGCCGGTCATTAGCACATAGGCCAGCGCGACGCCGAAGTAGACCGCCAGCCGGAAGAGCAGAAAGGGCATTGTCTTGACCATCAGCCCCACCGACTGACCGATACGAAAGTCCCACATGGGTCCCCCTATGGCATGACCAGGTAATCCGATAGGCACAGGCTAGACGCAGATCGGTCCGGCGGCCCCCTTCATCCAAACGGGGCCACGACCACGCGAAACCACTAGATGCAAAGCTGAGTGGTCCACTCCTCCGGCTCGGTGGGGCCACGCCAGCACTGGTGCTTGCGCTCCACCCGCACCAGCTCCCAGAGGCTTTCCTCCCGCGGCTCGAAGGTCAGCCGGTAGCGCCAGGCCCGCAGGGCATCGTCCTTCAGGTTGCTCAGGGTCAACATGACGCGCACCTCCCCCGACTCCAGCATCCGCTGCTCGATCTGCTCCACGGTCACGGGGTTGGGCAGCTCCCGGCTGTAGTGCTCACGCGCCAGGGTCACGGGATCTCGCGCGACGGTCTCGCCGGGAAGATCAAGCTCCAGGTATTCCGTCGCGGTCTCGCCGGCCGGTTCAGCCGAGGCATCCTGCTCGTCGGTCTCCCGCCGCCAGACGCGCACAATGGGGGCGGGATAGGTGGCCGGCCGGCCCGCCCAGGCAAGATGTTCGCCCGCCTCACTCAGGGCGAGCGCATGGGCAGGCCCCTGCCGCGGCATGGGCAGCTCGTCGGCCGCCGCTTCGGCAGCGCTCGCGGTCAGGAGCCCCTCGGGGATCTGCTCGGCACGTTCGACCGCCTCGCCGGTCGCCAGGGAGTAGCGCTGGGCATCCCGCCCGCAGGCCGCCCAGACGCTCTCGCCATCGGCCGTGAAGCCGACCTCCCGACACCCCTGGCTGCCCGCCAGGGAGTGCAGTAGCTTTCCCGTTGCCGGGTCCCAGAGCTTGAGCGACGCCTTCGGCACCACGCCGGGATTCCAGCTGGTGCTTGCCAGAACGCTGCCGTCGGGGCTGAAGGCCAGGCCGGTGACGGGAAGCGTCCACTCCACCTCCGGGGAGCGATGGCCGTCCAGCTGCTGTATCAGCCTGCCCGAGGCGACTTCCCACACCTTCAGAGTCGACTCCTCGGCGCTGGCCAGTCGCGTACCGTCGGGAGAGAGCGCCAGCTGTGTCGCGCTCTCCTCAAGCTCCAGCTCATGCTGTATGTCGGCGGTCTGCCAGCCCGCCAGGCCACCTCCCAGGGCAAAGGCCGGCAGGATGCCTGCCACAAGGCCCAGGGCGATGGCGTGTCGCCCTGCTCCCTGACGAGCCCAAGCGTCAAGTCGCTCTCGAAACACCATTTTCAGCTCCCGTGGCGCTCACTGCGCCATCTGCACCAGTTCCACCCGGCGATTACGACTGCGCCCCTCTTCGGTCAGGTTGGTGGTGATGGGGGCCATCATGCCGGCTCCTGCCGCCTGCAGCCTATCGCCTGAAACCCCGTGCTGCTCGATCAAGTGGTCCATGACCGAGGTGGCACGCGCCATCGACAGCTGGACGTTGTAGTCGTAGCTGCCGGTATTGTCGGTGTGGCCGACCACCAGCAGATGCAGGTCGGCGCGCTCCTGCATCAAGTCTGAAATGGTGGCAAGCGCATCGGCAGAGTCGGGCAGGATCTCGGCGCTGTCATGCTCGAACAGAATGTCCTGCACCGCCACTCGGCCATCTTCCATCAGGCCGGACGCCATCTCGTCTGCGGTGAGGGGCCGATGGTCCATGGCGGTCTCCATCTCTTCGGCTGTGACCACCGTCATGGAGACGGCCGCGCCGTCCACCCGGCGGGCGTTGAAGGCGGCGATACCCGCGAGCACCGTGCCGTCGGCCGAACGCACCGCGAGATAGCGGATGTCGCGATTCCCGGACGCAAAGTGACAGCAGCTGCGCGCACCACGTTCAAAGAGGCCGGCATTGTTGAAAAAGAGCCTTCCCGCCCCCCCGGAGAGCTCATCGTTGGAAGCCGCATAGAGCACCTCAAAGCCCCGCTCCTCCAGCGCTTGCCGATAGTTGCGCTTGACCTGGAGCGGGGTGATATCGGGATTATCAAAGGTATAGCTCAGCGACAGCACTTCGCCTTCCAGGCTCTCCATGCTCTCGATCCCGTCACCGTCGTAAGGGCCGGTGGGGATGCTGACCCGATCATATTCGCTTCGGTCGAAGTGGACGATGCTGGAGCCGGCAACGCGGGGAATCTCCGCGTGATCATAGGCGCCGTCGATATCTGCCTGGGCGACAACGAGAAACGATGTCGTCAATAGCGCGGTGGATGCCAGGGTCAAACGCTTTTTACGCATGGCGGGGCCTCTATATCAACGACTCATCGGCGGGCATATCGCCTTCAAGGCTAGTTCACTCTCGTTAGCCCGACCCCGTTCGTTTGCAGGGGGACAGAAAAAGCCTGCCAGACCAAGATGAAAGGTGAAGAGTACGCAGCATGGACTATGGTGAGACTGGCCAATACGACGATGAGGAGGCTTAGATGCCGAGACGCCAACTGCTATGGCTCGCTCTCCTGCTGCTGCCCATCGCCCAGGCAGCGGCCTCCCCTCTTGCGGCCCCTGAAGGCCCCCCTTTGCTCAAGGTGAGCGGTAACATCAGCCACACCAACAAGGCCAACGCGGCCCACCTCGACCGCGCCATGCTGGCGGCGCTGCCCCGCCATGAGCTCGAGACCAGCACCTCGGTGACCGACGGCGTCAACCGCTTCGAGGGCTTTCTGATGCGCGATCTGCTGGAGAAGCTCGGCGCCGAGGGAGAGACCGCCGCCGCGATCGCCCTCAACGACTATCTGATCGAGATTCCCATAGCGGACTTTCACGACTACGACGTGCTGGTGGCCGACACCATGGACGGCGAGGCGCTGACGCCTCGGGACAAGGGCCCGCTGTGGATCGTCTACCCCCGGGACGACCACCGTGAGCTGCAGGACATCCGCTATGACTATCGCTGGGTCTGGCAGCTGTATCGTCTCGAGATTCAGTGATGTCCTCGGGCCGTCCCGCCTATGTGCTCCCGGGAGTGGCGATCCTGGCCTTCGTCGCCTTCCTGAGCTTCGCCCTGTTTCGTCTCTTCCTGATCGAAGAGGACATGCGCGACAACGTCGACGAGAACATGCTGTGGGTGACGACCCAGGCCCAGGTGGCCAGCCATCGCTTCGAGCAGGCCGTCAGCCGCCAGGCGCTCGGCCACCCCCACGACTCGCCCTCGCTGCGGCTCGACGTCCTGTTCAGCCGCCTGATGCTGATGGATGAGGGGCCCCAGCGCCGCTACCTGCGCCGGGTCGACCTCGAGGCGCCCCTGGACGATGTCCTGGCACGCCTCGAGGCCATCGACGCCCTGATGCAGCCCCCGGCGGAGGATGCGGCCGAGCGCGCCCGGGCCATTCAGCGCGAGCTCGACCCGCTGATGACGGGACTCAACCGTATCGCCACCGGTGTGATGAAGGAGGAGTGGGAGGCCACCGGCGCCCGCCTCGACCGCTATCACGCCAGCCTCCTGCAGGTAATTGCCGCGGCGGTAGGCATCCTGATCTGTGGCCTGCTGCTGACCAGCCTGCTGATCCACGCCCTGCGCCAGCGGCGCACGGCTCAGCGGGATCTGATGGCCCACCGCGACCACCTGGAAGAGGAGGTCGAGCGTCATATCGGTCGCTACCGGCAGACCGCCGAGGCGCTGGCCCGCTCGCTGAAGCGCGAAAAGGGGGTCAGCGAGTTCTACCGCAGCTTCGCCGGCATGGTCTCCCACCAGTTTCGCACGCCCCTGGCGGTGATCGATTCGGGGCTGCAGCGGCTGATTCGCCGTCACGACGACATGCCGCCGGCACAGCGCCTGGAGCGCTATCACCGGCTCCGCGAAGCGGTGGCACAGATGACGCGCCTGGTGGAGAGCTCCCTGACCGCGGCACGCCTCGACGGCGACCAGGTGGAATCACGCCCCGCAGCGTGCAGCCTCACCGACCTGGTGGCGCAGGCGTGCCGCCTCCAGCGGGAAGCCCACGGCGAAGCGCGTCTCCAGGTGTCGGAACCGCAGGCGCCGCTGGAGGCCTGGTGCGATCGCAGCCTGGTGGAGCAGATCCTGGCCAACCTGCTCTCCAATGCGCTCAAGTATTCCCCCGCGGCTGAACCGGTCAGGGTGCAGCTGGGCGCCGAGGGTGCCAGGGTCTATTGCCGCATCGAGGACCACGGCATCGGCATCCCCGACGAGGAGCTGCCGCGCCTTTTCGAACGCTTCTTTCGCTCGAGCAACGCCCGGGGGATCTCGGGCCTCGGCCTGGGCCTGAACATCGCACGCCACCTGGCCCGGCTCCAGGGCGGCGACGTCACGGTGTCTTTTGTGGAAGGCGAAGGCACCACCTTCACCCTCTGGCTGCCCGCCGCGACCGGGAGGAATCAGGATGTGGAACCCAGCTGATCACGACACCCAGCTCGGTGTGATCCTCTGCGCCGAGGACCAGGACTCCCTGCGCACCGATATCTGTGACGAGCTCAGGGAGGCCGGCTACGGCGTGCTGGAGGCGACCAACGGCGACGAGACCCTGCGCCAGATTCATGCCGCCACCCCCGACCTGATCCTCTGCGACATCAATATGCCGGGGCCCAACGGCTACGAGGTGCTGGCCGAGATACGCCGCCAGCGCCCCGACCTCGCCGACACCCCCTTCGTCTTTCTTACCGCCCTGAGCGACGCCCGTGAGGTCGTGGAAGGCAAGCGGCTGGGCGCCGACGACTACCTGGTCAAGCCCGTCGATTTCGACCTGCTGCTGGCCACCGTGGAGGCGCGCCTGCGCCAGGTGCGCCGCATGCGCGACAAGGCCGCTCGGGAGGTCAACGAGCTGCGCTGCGCCATGGCCAGGCTGCGCCAGCAAACATCCTCCCGAGCCTTCGACAGCGCGACTCGCGCGCTGGACCTGGTCGCTCCGGGCATGCTGCTGCTGGATGTTCGCGGCCGGGTACTGTTCGCCAACCGCGCCGCCCGGGCGCTGGCCTGCGCCGATAACGGCCTGCAGCTGAGCGATACCCTCGTCTCCACTCACCCCGCCCGGGCGCAGCAGCTGCGTCACACCATTCGCCTGGCGCTGGCCGCCGATTCGGAGCAGGAGGTGCACTGCCTGCGCCTGCCGCGCCAGGGCGAGCGGCGCGACCTGCTGCTCATCGCCTGCTCGCTGGGCGCCGAGTCCGACGACCTCCCGATGCCACAGCCGACCGCCGTGGTGGTACTCGCGGATCCCGAGCAGCGCACGCATATGCCCCAGGAGGTGATCGCTCATCTTTTCGGGCTCACGCCCACCGAAGCCAGAATTGCCCTGGCGCTCGCCGACGGGCTGCGCACCGAGCAGATCGCCACGCGCATGGGCATCACCTCCACTACGGTGGCTTTTCATCTGCGCAACCTCTTCCAGAAGACCAGCACCCACCGCCAGGCCGAGCTGATTGCCGTCATCCTGACCGGCGCCATGACGGCAGCCCTGGAGCAGAAAGCGATCGGCCACCGGTAGCGACATCCTTCCGCACAGCGGGAAGCGCATGCCGGTGGTATCATCCGGCCCCCGCTGTCCGACGCTGCAGGAGCCCCCATGCCGATTCTCAACGCCATCGTCCACCGCATCGAGAAACCCGATGGCGCCGCGGCCAGACTGCTGGCGGCCGAGCAGCCGCTGCCGCCGAGCGACGCCCTGGATGCGCTGCTGGAAGGGCTCAACAAGGCCTACCACGCCAAGAGCAAGGCGTGGGGGCACTTTCGCGATGCCGACGATGCCGAGGGTGCGGCCCCCTCCTCCCTGGCCGGGGAGCTGGCCGACTATCTCGCCGAGCGGCGGGACTTCGTTGCCCTGACCCGCGCCATCGCCGAACGCCTGGCCCCCCTGGTGGAAGCCCACCTGCCTCTGGGCGGCGACCTGCTCTGCCTGGACACGCGCTTCGGCGACGCCCGTTTCTTGACCCTGGCCCTGCTCCATCACCGGGAGGGCTTTGCCGTGGACGACACGCTCCGCGTGACCCCGGCGCGCCAGCTCAACCTGGCCCAGATGAGCCTGGCGGCGCGCCTCGACCTGGCTCAGTGGCAAGCCGGCGACTCCCGCCAGTATCTCTCCTGGACCC
>DATGNS010000256.1:0-4249 GCA_035306625.1 Pseudomonas sp.
GACTGCATCAACCCCGGCGATCACGACAAGCCCATCCAGCAGGTGGTGATCGAGATGACCGACGGCGGCGTGGACTACAGCTTCGAGTGCGTCGGCAACGTGCAGCTGATGCGCGCCGCCCTGGAGTGCTGCCACAAGGGCTGGGGCGAATCCACCATCATCGGCGTGGCGCCCGCGGGCGCGGAAATCAGCACCCGGCCGTTCCAGCTGGTCACCGGACGGGTCTGGCGCGGCAGTGCCTTCGGCGGCGTGAAGGGGCGCACCGAACTGCCCGGCTATGTGGAGAAGGCCATGCGTGGCGAGATCCCGCTGGATACCTTCATCACCCACGAGCTCCCCCTGGAGCGCATCAACGAGGCGTTCGAGCTGATGGAGCAGGGCAAGAGCATCCGTACCGTCATCCGTTTCGATCAGGGAGGGGATCAAGCGTGAGCCTGGAAATCATCGCCCGTCACCGCTGCTTCGACGGCTGGCAGCAGCGCTGCCGGCATCGCTCCGCCAGCCTGAACTGCCAGATGACCTTCTCCATCTACCTGCCGCCCCAGGCGGTGAAGGGCGAGCGCCGACCGGTGCTGTACTGGCTGTCCGGGCTGACCTGCACGGATGAGAACTTCAGCCAGAAGGCCGGTGCCCAGCGAGTGGCCGCCGAACTGGGGCTGGTGCTGGTCATGCCGGATACCAGCCCGCGCGGCGAAGGGGTACCGGATGATCCGGACGGCGGCTGGGACTTCGGCCTTGGCGCCGGTTTCTACGTGGACGCCACCCAACAGCCCTGGGCGCGGCACTACCGCATGCACGAGTACGTGGTCAACGAGCTGCCGGCGCTGATCGAGGCGAATTTTCCGGTGTCGGATCGCCGTGCCATCAGCGGCCATTCCATGGGTGGCCATGGGGCGATCGTCTGTGCGCTGCGTAACCCCGGACGCTATCAGTCGGTATCGGCCTTCGCGCCCATCGGCAATCCGATCAGCTGTCCCTGGGGAGAGAAGGCCTTCACCCATCTGCTGGGCCCGGATCACGCGGCCTGGAAGCCCTGGGATGCCTGTGCCCTGATCGCCGCCAACCGGGGCCTGGGTCGCGAGCGGCTGCCGATCCTGGTGGATCAGGGTGAGGCCGACGAGTATCGCGATCTGCAGCTCAAGCCCGAGGTGCTCAGGGCCAGCGCCGAGACCAGCGGCTACCCGCTGATGCTGCGCTGCCGCCCGGGCTACGACCACAGCTATTTCTTCGTGGCCAGTTTCATCGAGGAACACCTGCGCTATCACGCCGAGCGCCTGGCCTGAATCGAGCGCCCTGCGGCAGAGTCGGGTAGAATCACGCGCCGTTTTCCTGCAGGGCGTTCTCACATGCGTATCGGCCATGGCTTCGACGTGCACCGCTTTGGCGAGGGTGATTTCATTACCCTCGGCGGGGTGCGCATTCCCCACAAGTTCGGTCTGGTTGCCCATTCGGATGGCGACGTGGCGCTGCACGCCCTCAGCGATGCGCTGCTGGGCGCCGTAGCCCTGGGCGATATCGGCAGGCACTTTCCCGATACCGATCCCACCTTCAAGGGCGCCGACAGCCGCGCGCTGCTGCGCCATGTGGTCCGGCTGGTGCGCGACAAGGGCTGGCAGGTGGGCAACGTGGACCTGACCATCCTGGCCCAGGCGCCGAAGATGGCCCCGCACATTCCTGTCATGCGCGAGCGCATCGCCGAGGATCTGCAGGTCGGCCTGGATCAGGTCAACGTCAAGGCCACCACCACCGAGAGGCTGGGCTTCGTCGGTCGCGAGGAAGGTATCGCCGTGCATGCGGTGGCCCTGCTGCTACCCCTATGACCGAAGCCGAACTGCTGGGTCCGCGCGCCCATGGTGCCCCGTGCGGAACGGCGCTGCTCAAGGAAACGGCGGAGGATTTCCAGGTCGATGAGGTGCTGGACATCCCCCTCGCGGGCAGTGGCGAGCACCTCTGGCTGTGGGTCGAGAAGCGCAACCTGAATACCGAGGAAGCCGCTCGCCGTATCGCAAAGGCCGCGCGCCTACCGCTCCGCGCCGTGAGCTACGCCGGTCTCAAGGACCGCCAGGCGCTGACCCGTCAGTGGTTCAGCCTGCACCTGCCGGGCAAGGCCGATCCGGATCTTGGCGCCGCCGAGGACGACAGCCTGCGCCTGCTGAAGCAGGTGCGTCACAGCCGCAAGCTGCAGCGTGGCGCCCATGCCGCCAATGGCTTCACCCTGCGCCTGACCCATCTGCAGGCCGACCGGGAGGCGCTGGAGCAACGACTGGAGCGTATCCGGGCCGAGGGCGTGCCCAACTACTATGGTCCGCAGCGCTTCGGCTTCGACGGCGGCAACCTGCTGCAGGCTCGTGACTTCGCCGCACGCCGGGAACTGCCGGTACAGCGCAATCTGCGCTCGCGACTGCTGTCGGCGGCGCGCAGCTACCTGTTCAACCGGGTGCTGGCCGAGCGAGTGACCGATGGCACCTGGAACCGCGCCGTGCCGGGCGATCTGCTGGCCTTTACCGACAGTCGCAGCTTCTTCCCCGCCGGCGAGGCCGAATGCGAGGATCCGCGTCTGGCCGCGCTGGACCTGCACCCCACCGGGCCGCTGTGGGGGGAGGGCGTTCCGGCCACCCAGCACGTGCCCGCAGTTCTCGAAAAGCGCCTGCAAACCGGCGAGCCGGAACTCTGTACCTGGCTGGAAAAGGCCGCAATGCGGCAGGAGCGGCGCATCCTGCGCCTCCCCATCCGCGACCTGGCGTGGCATTATCCCGCCCCTGACATCCTGCAATTGAACTTCGTCCTGCCGTCCGGCTGCTTCGCCACCTCCGTGGTGCGCGAGCTGCTCGATCTGACGCCGGCAGGCCCGATGGACTCTTCATGCATATCCTGATTGCCAACGACGATGGTGTGCACGCGCCGGGACTGCATGCCCTGCACGATGCCCTGATCGATCAAGCCGAGTGCTCTGTGGTGGCGCCCATGCGCGACATGAGCGGTGCCAGCAGTTCGCTGACCCTGGACCGCCCGCTGCATCCCCAGGTGATGCCCAACGGCTTCATCGGGGTGGACGGCACGCCTACCGACTGCGTGCACCTGGCCCTGAACGGGCTGCTCGAGCGCAAGCCCGACCTGGTGGTGTCCGGGATCAACCTGGGCGCCAACCTGGGAGATGATGTGCTTTACTCCGGCACGGTGGCGGCCGCTATCGAGGGTCGCTTCACCGGCAAGCCCGCCTTCGCTTTCTCCCTGCTGTCGCGTAGCCCGGAAAACCTGCCGAGCGCGGCGCATATCGCCCGCACGCTGGTCGCCAATCACCAGCGGCTGGACCTGCCGCCGCGCACGGTGCTCAGCGTGAACATTCCGAACCTGCCGCTGGGCAGCATCCGCGGCATCCGTCTGACCCGCCTGGGGCATCGCGCCAAGGCGGCGCCGCCGGTGAAGGTGGTCAACCCGCGCGGCAAGGAGGGCTACTGGATCTCGGTGGCCGGCGACGCGGAAGATGGCGGACCGGGCACGGATTTTCACGCGGTGATGCAGGGCTATGTCTCGGTCACGCCGTTGCAGCTCGACCGTACCTTTCATGAAGCCTTCAAGGGGCTCGATACCTGGCTGGAGGATTTGTTGTGATCAACCGCGAGCACCTGTCCCATCGCGGCATCGGGATGACTTCGCAGCGCACGCGGGAACGTCTGATCCAGCGGCTGTACGAGGAGGGTCTGTCCGATCCGCGGGTGCTGGAAGTGATCCGGCGCACCCCGCGCCATTTGTTCGTCGACGAAGCGCTGGCGCATCGCGCCTACGAGGACACCGCGCTGCCGATCGGCCATAACCAGACCATTTCCCAGCCCTATATCGTCGGGCGCATGACCGAGGTGCTGCTGGCCGGCGGCCCGCTGGACAAGGTGCTGGAGATCGGCACCGGCTCCGGCTATCAGACCGCCGTGCTGGCCCAGCTGGTGGAGCGGGTCTTTTCCGTGGAGCGCATCCAGGCGCTGCAGGACCGCGCCAAGGAGCGCCTGCAAGAACTGGAACTGCGCAACGTGGTCTTCCGCTGGGGCGATGGCTGGGAAGGCTGGCCCGCGCTGGCGCCGTACAACGGCATCCTGGTCACCGCGGCGGCCTCCGAGGTCCCCCAGGCGCTGCTGGAGCAGCTGGCACCGGGTGGGCGCATGGTGATTCCGGTGGGCGCCAGCGGCCGGGACCAGCAACTGATGCTGATCACCCGGGAGGAGCAGGGCTTTATCCGCCAGGTGCTCGACCCGGT
>DATGNS010000257.1:0-16540 GCA_035306625.1 Pseudomonas sp.
CAGCTGCTTGCGGCGGCGCAGCAGCTCGGGCAGTCGGCCGAGCACCTCGACCAGGCCCATGACCGCCAGGCGCTCCATGGGGAACATGGAGACCAGGCCCTCGGCCTCCATGCGCGGACCGCCGACGCCGATGAACTCCACCTCCGGATGGCGTGCCTTGAGGGCACGCATCAAGCCCGAGCCGAGGATGTCGCCGGACGCTTCGCCGGCAACCAGTGCGACGCGCAAGGAAGCCGCCATGGCGTCAGCGGGTGATGCCGCGCGTGGAGGCGCGGATGGAGTCACGGAACAGGGCGACTTCGGGGAACTGGCTGGCGGGCTCCTCGAGCTCCGCCATGGCCTGCTCGATGGTCAGTCCCTGGCGATAGACGACCTTGTAGGCGCGACGCAGTGCCTGGATCGCCTCGGCGGAAAAGCCGCGGCGGCGCATGCCTTCGAAGTTCATGCTGCGCGCTTCGGCCGGGTTGCCGAACACGGTGACGAAGGCCGGCACATCCTTGCCGATGGCCGTGCCCATGCCGGAAAAGCTGTGGGCGCCGATGCGGCAGTGCTGGTGGACCAGGGTGTAGCCGGAGAGGATCGCCCAGTCATCCATCACCACGTGCCCGGCCAGGGCCGTGTTGTTGACCAGGATGCAGTGGTTGCCGATCACGCAGTCATGACCGACGTGGGCGTAGGCCATGATCAGGTTGTGGTTGCCGATGGTGGTTTCCGAACGGTCCTGCACGGTGCCCCGGTGCAGGGTCACGCCTTCGCGGATGACGTTGTTGTCACCGATCACCAGGCGGGTGGCCTCGCCCTTGTACTTGAGGTCCGGGGTGTCCTCGCCGATCGACGAGAACTGGAAGATCCTGTTGTTGCGGCCAATGCGGGTCGGGCCCTTGACGATCACATGCGGACCGATGACGGTGCCTTCGCCGATTTCCACATCCGGGCCGATGATCGACCAGGGGCCGACGCTGACGTTGTCCGCCAGCCTGGCACTCGGATCGATGATCGCGCGCGGGTCAATCGAACTCATAGTTTGCGTTCCGCACAGATGATTTCGGCCGAACAGACCGGCTTGTCGTCCACGCTCGCCTCGCAGGCGAACTTCCAGATACCGCGCTTGGCGCTGAGGAAACGCGCCTCGAGAACCAGCTTGTCGCCCGGCAGCACCGGCTGACGGAAACGCAGGTTGTCGGAGCCGACGAAGTAATAGAGGGTGCCATCCTCGGGCGTGGCGTCCAGCATGCGGAAGCCCAGAAGGCCGGCGGCCTGGGCCATGGCCTCGATGATCAACACACCGGGCATGATGGGGTGCTGCGGGAAATGCCCGTTGAAGAACGGTTCGTTGATCGTCACGTTCTTGTAGGCACGAATGGTCTGCCCTTCCAGGTCAATGGCTTCGACCCGGTCCACCAGCAGGAACGGATAACGGTGGGGCAGCAATTCGCGAATTTCGTTGATGTCCATCATTTAGGAAGCCTTGATACTCAAAAGAAGAATGCGGTTTGAAACCATCAGGCTTCAGATGAGGCATCCTCGTCCGGGGTCACGGCCGCCAGACGTTTTTCAAGTTGTTGCAGACGACGGGCCATCTCGTCCAGCTGACGGATGCGCGCCGCGCTCTTGCGCCACTCGGCCGCGGGCTGCATGGCCGTTCCGGACGAATAGGAGCCCGGCTCGGTGATCGAACGGGTCACCATGGTCATGCCGGTGACGAACACGTTGTCGCAGACCTCGATGTGACCGACCATACCCACGCCGCCGGCGATCATGCAGTGACGACCGATCTTGGTGCTACCGGAAATGCCCACGCAGCCCGCCATGGCGGTGTGATCGCCGATCTGCACGTTGTGCGCGATCATGATCTGGTTGTCGAGCTTCACGCCGTTGCCGATCAGGGTATCGGCCAGCGCGCCGCGATCTACAGTAGTATTTGCGCCGATTTCCACATCATCGCCGATGGTGACGCCACCGATCTGGGCGATTTTCTGCCAGACGCCCTTCTGGTTGGCGAAGCCGAAGCCCTCGCCGCCGATCACGGCGCCAGACTGGATCACCACCCGCTTGCCGATGGTCACGTCGTGATAGAGGGTCACGCGCGGCGCCAGCCAGCCGTCCTCGTCGATCACGGAACGCGCGCCCACCACGCAATGGGCGCCAATGGTCACCCGTGCGCCGATGCGCGCGCCGCTTTCGATGACCGCATAGGGGCCGATGCTGGCGGAAGGGTCGACCTGGGCGTCCTCGGCCACCACGGCGGTGGGATGAACGCCGGGCTGGGCCACCGGCTTGCGATCGAACAGATGGGACAGGCGTGCGTAGGCCAGATAGGGATCCGGCACGATCAGCGCGTCGCCTGCATACCCCTCGGCATCGGCGGCCTTGAGCAGCACGGCGCCGGCCCGGGTGTGGGCCAGGTACTTGCGGTACTGGGGGTTGGCCAGGAAGGTCAGCTGGTCAGGACCAGCCTCCTGCAGGGTGGCCAGGCCAGTAACCTGCTTGCCGGCGTCACCTCGCAGCGTGGCGCCCAACTGCTCGGCCAGCTCGCCGAGGGTAAATGCTAGAGACTTCATACTTCCGTCAGCGCAGCTGGTTCATCCGTTCGATCACCTGGCGGGTGATATCGTATTGGGGCTTCACGTCGACCACGGCAGCGCGGTCCAGGACGATGTCGTAATCGCCTTTCTTGAGCACGTCGGCCACCGCCTGGTCCAGCTTGGGCTTGAGCTGGTGCAGGGTTTCCTGATCGGAGCGGGCCTTGGCCTCGTTCAGCTCACGGGACTGCGCCTGGAAATCGCGGGCCTTCTGGCGGAATTCCAGCTCCAGGCGCTCGCGCTCGGCGGTGGAAAGCTTGTCGCCTTCCTTGGCCAGGCGATCCTGCAGGCGCTTGGCATCGGCCTCCAGGGTCTTCAGCTTGTTGAGGTCGGGGCCGAACTTCTTCTCGGCGTCCACGGCATAGCGCTTGGCCGCGTCGGACTCGAGCAGGGCCATCTGGTAGTTCAGAACAGCAATCTTCATGTCGGCGAAGGCCGGGGCAGCCACCAGGGCGGCGGCCAGGAAAACCAGCTGGGTCAGTTTACGCACGGTGTACTCCAGGGTTGGTTGAATCAGTAGGTCTGGCCAAGGGAGAACTGGAAGAACTGGGTATCGGCATTCTCCGGCTCGTCGATCGGCCTGGCCAGGCTGAAGCTCAGCGGGCCAAGGGCGGTGATCCAGGTCAGGCTCACACCCGCCGAACTGGCCAGGTTGCCCAGATCTATGTCGCAGCCCGGGTCGTTACGCCGTTTCTGGGCCGCGCTGCAGTTGGTGTCGAATACGTTGCCCACATCGAGGAACAGGGTGGTGCGCAGCGAGCGCTGATCCTTGACGAAGGGCAGCGGGAACAGCAGCTCCACGCCGCCCTGGATCAGCACGTTGCCGCCGAAGGGCAGCGGATCGGGGTCCGGATCCCGGACGGTACCCGGCTTGCTGCCGTCGCTGGGCGTACCCCGCGGCCCCAGGGTGCTGTCCTCGAAACCACGGACCGAGTTGAAACCGCCCGCATAGTAATGCTCGTAGAAGGGCAGCCCTTCGCTGTCACCAAAGCCGTCACCATACCCCAGCTGGGTGTGGAAGCGCAGCGCATAGCGGTCACCCAGGGGGGCGAAGATCTGGCCGCGGTAGTCGATCTTGTAGAAGGAAAGGTCGCTGCCCGGCAGCGTCGCCTCCAGATACAGGCTCTGGGAATGGCCGCGCGTGGCCAGGATCCCGCGGTTCAGGGCCGACTGGGACCAGCCGATGTTGGCCTTGTAGTTGGTGTAGCTGTCGCCTTCGGCCTCGAGGAAGTCGAAGATCTCGTTGACGGTGTAGTAACCGGTCTGGATCTCATCCCGCTGAGCCGACAGGCCATAGCTGAGGCGCGAATACTCGCTGATGGGATAACCGAAGGTCAGCCCCACGCCCAGGCTGTCGACCGAGTAGCTGGAGATGCTGTAGTTCAGCTCGTCATAGTCGGTCTTGCGGTAGAAGGCGTTGTAACCCAGGCTGACTCCGTCGGGCGTCCAGTAGGGGTCGAGGAAGCTGAAATTGTAGCGCTCCTGGTACTCGCTGCGGGTCAGCCCGAGGCTGACGCGGTTGCCGGTGCCCAGGAAGTTGGTCTGGCTGATGGACCCGCCGAGAATCAGGCCCGAGTTCTGGGCGAAGCCGATGCTCGCCATGATCGAGCCGGAGGGTTGCTCCTCGACCGTGTAATTCACGTCGATCTGATCGTCGGTACCCGGCACCGCCGGCGTCTCGACGTTGACCTCCTTGAAGAAGCCCAGGCGCTCCAGGCGCGCCTTGGACTGGTCGATCAGGTAGGTGGAGGCCCAGCCGCCCTCCATCTGACGCATCTCGCGGCGCAGCACCTCGTCCTCGGTCTTGGTGTTGCCACGGAAGTTGATGCGATTGACGTAGGCGCGCTTGCCCGGATCGATCACGAAGGTCACGGTGACCGTGTTGTCCTCGGGATGGGGCTCGGGCACGCCGGTGACGTTGGCGAAGGTATAGCCTTCGTTGCCCAGGCGGCGGGTCAGCAGTTCCGAGGTGGTGGTCATCACCCGACGCGAGAAGACCTGCTCCGGCTTGACCAGCAGCAGCGCGCGGATCTCTTCCTCGGGCACCTTGAGGTCGCCGGAAAGACGCACATCGCGCACGGTGAATTTCTCGCCCTCGTCGATGTTGACGGTGATGTAGACGTTTTTCTTGTCCGGCGTGATGGAGACCTGGGTGGAGAGGATCTCCATGTTGATGTAACCGCGGTCCAGGTAGAAGGAACGCAGTCGCTCCAGGTCGCCGGACAGCTTTTCCCGGGCGTACTTGTCGTCGTTCTTGAAGAAGGAGGCCCAGTGGCTGGCCTTGAGCTCGAACAGGTCGGCGAGCTCCTCATCCGAGTACACGCTGTTGCCGACCACGTTGATGTGCTTGATGGTGGCGACGCTGCCTTCATTGATCTCGATCTTCAGCGCCACCCGGTTGCGTGGCTGCGGCTCGACCCTGGCGACGATCTCAGCGGAATAGCGGCCCTGGGCCACGTACTGGCGCTGCAGCTCGTTGCGCACCCCTTCCAGGGTCGCCGGCTGGAAGATCTCGCCTTCGGCCAGCCCGGACTGCTGCAGGCCGCGCAGCAGGTCTTCGGTCTGGATGGCCTTGTTGCCCTCGATCTCGATGCTGGAAATCGACGGGCGCTCGACCAGGTCGATGACCAGCACATTGTTGTCGCGCCCCAGGCGGATGTCCTGGAAGAACCCGGTGCGGAACAGCGCGCGCGAGGCCTCCACCAGACGACGCTCATCCACGGTGTCGCCCACATTGAGCGGCAGCGCGGCGAACACGCTGCCGGCGGAGACGCGCTGCAGGCCATTGACCCGGATGTCGTTGACTACGAAGGACTCGGCATGGGCCTCGGCGATCAGGAGGGCGGCAAGCGCCGCAGGAAGCAGGCGTTTCATGAAGTCCTTTTTTAAAACTGATTATTGACTGCCGAACGTCGGAAACCGCGGTTCACAACCGCCCCAGATCATTGAACAGGGCCAGCAACATAACCCCGATCACGAGGGTGATACCGATCTGCATGCCCCAGGCCTGGACCCTTTCCGGCAACGGTTTGCCCCTGACCCACTCGTACAGATAAAAGAGCAGGTGCCCGCCATCCAGCACGGGAATCGGCAAAAGGTTGAGAATGCCCAGACTGATGCTCAGGTAGGCGAGAAAATTCAGGAAATCCGCCAGCCCGGACTGGGCCGAGGTGCCGGCCACTTTAGCAATGGTGATCGGGCCACTCAAGTTTTTTACCGACAGCTCTCCGAACAGCATCTTGCCCAGGGAATCCAGGGTCAGCAGGCTCATCGACCAGGTGCGCTGGATGCTCTGTCCGATCGCATCGAGCGGACCATGACGTATTTCGCGCAGCATGTCCGCGGGCCAGTCCACACCGCTGACACCGGCACCCAGGTAGCCGTGGCGCACCTCGCCCTCGCCACGCCCGGCGAGCTGCACGCGCACGGTCAGCGGCAGCCCTTCGCGTTCCACTTCCAGCACCACCTGCTGATCGGCCCGCGCGCGAACGCGCTCCACCAGATCCTGCCAGTCACGCAGCTCCACGCCGTCCAGGCTGAGCAGACGATCACCACTGCGCAGGCCGGCAGCCTGAGCGGGACCTGCGGGATCAATATGCGCCAGCACGGCGGGCACGGCGGGACGCCAGGGCTGCAGGCCCAGGGAGCCGATCGGGTCCGGCTCGTCGCTGCCGCGCAGCCAGGCGTTGAGCGGGATCCGGTAGTCGCGCTCGATGGTGCTGTCCGGTTCGCTGACCCGCACTTCGAGCACACCGGATTCGCCCAGGCGGCGCACCAGCTGCAGATTGACCGCGCCCCAGCCGTCCACGGCCTTGCCGTCGATGGCGAGGATTTCCTGGCCGGGCTGCAGGCCGGCTTCGGCCGCCGGCGTACCCGGCTGCACCTGTCCGATCACCGGCCGCACCTGCTGGGTGCCGAGCATGGCGATCAGCCAGAAGAACAGCAGGGCCAGCAGGAAGTTGGCCACCGGACCGGCGGAAACAATGGCGAAGCGCTGGCGCACACTCTTGCGGTTGAAGGTCTGGCCGAGAAGCGCCGGCGCCACCTCCCCTTCCCGCTCGTCCAGCATCTTGACGTAGCCGCCAAGGGGTATGGCGGCCACCACGAACTCGGTGCCGTGGCGATCGTGCCAGCGCAGCAGCGGCGTGCCGAAGCCCACCGAGAAGCGCAGCACCTTGACCCCGCAGCGGCGGGCAACCCAGAAGTGGCCGAACTCGTGGAAGGTCACCAGAACACCCAGGGCAATCAGGGTGCCGACGATCATGTATACAGCATTCATCGCAATCCTCCGCAGCGAGTCCCTGCCTGACAACTTCGGTTGCTAGCGCCCCTGGCGCCGCAGCCAGTCCCGCGCGCGCTCGCGCGCCAGCTCATCGGCATGCAGCACGGCCCGGAGGTCTTGGACAGCGACAACCGGCTCGGCGTTCAATACGCTCTCATTGATCCGCGCAATGTCGGTAAAGCGGATGCGCCGCGCCAGGAAGGCTTCCACCGCCACCTCGTTGGCCGCGTTGAGCATCGCGGGGGCGCTGCCACCCGCCTGGGCCGCTTCACGCGCCAGGCGCAGGCAAGGGAAGCGCTGTTCGTCCGGGGCCTGGAAATCCAGACGCGCGATCCGGAACAGATCCAGCGGCGCCACGCCGGTGTCGATGCGCTCCGGCCAGGCCAGGGCATGGCCGATGGGGGTGCGCATGTCCGGATTGCCCAGCTGGGCCAGGACCGAGCCATCGACGTAATCGACCAGCGAATGGATGACGCTCTGCGGATGTACCACCACTTCCACCTGCTCGGGACGGGCATCGAACAGCCAGCAGGCCTCGATCAGCTCCAGCCCCTTGTTCATCATGCTCGCCGAGTCTACCGAGATCTTGCGGCCCATGGACCAGTTGGGATGGGCGCAGGCCTGCTCGGGCGTGACATCGTCCAGCCCCTGCGAGGGCATCTCGCGGAACGGGCCACCGGAGGCGGTGAGCAGGATGCGGCGCACGCCGACCGCGGACAGGCCGCGCCCATAGTCGCTGGGCAGTCCCTGGAAGATGGCGTTGTGTTCGCTGTCGATGGGCAGCAGCACCGCACCGTGCTCGCGCACCGCCTGCATGAACAGGGCGCCGGACATGACCAGCGCCTCCTTGTTGGCCAGCAGCACGCGCTTGCCGGCCTGGACCGCGGCCAGCGTCGGACGCAGGCCTGCGGCGCCGACGATAGCCGCCATCACGGCATCCACCTCGGGATGCCCGGCCACCTCGCACAACCCTTCCTCGCCGGCCAGCACGCGAGTATGCAGGCCCACCCCGACCAGGCGCTCCTGCAAGCGCCGGGCAGCCGGCTCGTCGGCAACCACGGCGAAGCGCGGCCGATGCTTCAGGCACAGGGTTTCCAGCTCGACCAGACGGGAATGGCCGGTGAGCGCGAACACCTGATAGCGATCGGGATGTCGCGCCACCACATCAAGGGTGCTCAGGCCGATGGAACCGGTGGCCCCCAGCACGGTGATCCATTGCGGTTTCACAGGGTTCCCCAACCGGCGGCCCAGAGCAGGACGGTGAACACCGGAACGGCGGCGGTCAGGCTGTCAATGCGGTCCAGCACGCCGCCATGGCCCGGCAGCAGATTGCTGCTGTCCTTGATCCCGGCCTGGCGCTTGAACATGCTCTCGGTGAGATCGCCCACCACGGAAATCAGCACCACCACCGCGGCACCGAGCAGCGCCAGCAGCAGGTCATCACTGTTCCAGTCGCGGTAGATGCCGACTCCGACGGTCACCAGCAGGCTGGCCACCAGACCGCCGACCAGGCCTTCCCAGCTCTTGCCCGGGCTGACCCTGGGGGCCAGCTTGCGCTTGCCGAAGGCGCGGCCGGCGAAGTAGGCGCCGATATCCGCGACCCACACCAGCACCATCACCGCCACGATCAGCCAGTTGTCCAGCGGCCACTGCTTGAGCAGCAGCAGGCCCTGGAAGGCCGGCAGCAGGATCAGCAGGCCGATCAGCCACTGCACCGGCTGGGCGCGCCAGGCCTCGGCACTGGCCGGGTAGCGCAGCACCGCCCAGATCGCCACCAGCCACCAGAGCACGCCGAGCGCCAGCACCGGCACCGCCAGCATCGGAAAGCGATACAGCCAGCTCATCAGGATCACGGTGATCAGCGCATAGGCCACGCGCAGCTTCTGAGCCTGCAGGCCGGCCAGGCGCGCCCATTCCCAGGCACCCAGGGCGATCACCGTGCCGATGAACAGCGCGAACCAGTGGCCTTCAAGCAGAAAGAAGCCCGCCAGCGCCACGGGCAGCAGGATCAGGGCGGTGATAATGCGTTGCTTCAACATCCTTGGGAGTCCCCGGCCACCTGGTCTCCGGTCCGACCGAAACGGCGCTGCCGGGTGGCGAAATTGGCCAGCGCCTTGCGCATGGCCTCGTGTTTGAAATCCGGCCAGTAGAGGTCGGAGAAGTACAGCTCGCTGTAGGCCAGCTGCCAGAGCAGGAAGTTGCTGATGCGATGTTCGCCGCCGGTGCGAATGCACAGGTCGGGCAAGGGCTGCCCGGCCGTGGACAGGCAGCCCTCGAGCATGGCCGCATCGATCTGTTCCGGCTTCAGCTCGCCTGCCTGGGCGCGCGCGGCCAGTTGCCGCGCGGCCTGGGTGATATCCCACTGGCCACCGTAATTGGCGGCCACCTGCAGCAGGAAGTTGCCTTCACAGGCCTCCGCCTCCGCCTCGACCATGGCCGCCTGCAATTCCGGATGGAAGCGAGAACGGTCGCCGATGATGCGCAGGCGAATCCCGTTCTGCCGCAGCTTGCGCGACTCCCGGCGCAGGGCGCCGAGGAACAGCTCCATCAGCGCACCCACTTCATCGGCCGGACGCTGCCAGTTCTCGCTGGAGAACGCGAACAGCGTCAGCACCTCCACGCCGGACTCGACACAGACCTCGATGACCGCACGTACCGCGTCGACACCGGCCTTGTGGCCCGCGACGCCCGGCAGCAAGCGTTTCTTGGCCCAGCGATTGTTCCCATCCATGATGATCGCCACATGCCGCGGTATTGCCGGCAGGGTTTCCTGTTTCTGCTTGCTCATTGCGGTTTTCCCGGCTGGTCTCAGACCGCCATCAGGTCGGCTTCCTTGCCTTCCAGAGCCTTCTCGACCTCGGCGACGTACTTGTCGGTGAGCTTCTGCACCTCATCGGCGGCGCGACGTTCGTCGTCCTCGCTGATTTCCTTTTCCTTGACCAGGTCCTTGAGCTGGGCCAGGGCATCGCGACGGATGTTGCGGATCGCCACGCGGGCGTTCTCCGCCTCGGCGCGAGCCTGCTTGGTGTAGCCCTTGCGGGTTTCCTCGGTCAGCGGCGGCATCGGCACGCGGATGGTGGTGCCGGCGGTGGCCGGGTTGAGGCCCAGGTCGGAGGTCATGATGGCCTTCTCGACGGCCTGGATCATGCTCTTGTCGAACACGGTCAGCGCCAGGGTACGGGCATCCTCGACGGTCACGTTGGCGATCTGGCGCAGCGGGGTGTCGCTGCCGTAGTAGGACACCATGATGCCGTCCAGGATGCTGGGGTGGGCGCGGCCGGTGCGGATCTTGGCGAAGGCGGTCTTCAGCGACTCGACGCTCTTCTCCATGCGGCTCTGCGCATCCTTCTTGATCTCGTTGATCATGCGTTCGACTCCTCGATCAGGGTTCCTTCGGCTCCGCCCAGAACGATGTTCAGCAGGGCGCCAGGCTTGTTCATGTTGAAGACGCGCAAGGGCATCTTGTGGTCGCGGCACAGGCAGATGGCGGTAAGGTCCATCACCTCCAGCTTGCGGTCCAGTACGCCATCATAGGTCAGGCGTTCGAACTTCTCGGCGTTGGGATCCTTGAACGGATCGGCCGTGTATACACCATCGACCTTGGTGGCCTTGAGCACCACGTCCGCATCGATTTCAATGGCCCGCAGGCAGGCGGCCGAGTCGGTGGTGAAAAAGGGGTTGCCGGTACCGGCGGAAAAGATCACCACTTCGCCGCTCTTGAGGTGGCGCATGGCCTTGCGACGGTCGTAGTGGTCGGTGACGCCGACCATGGAGATGGCCGACATGACCAGGGCGGGGATGTTGGAGCGTTCCAGGGCATCACGCATGGCCAGGGCGTTCATCACGGTGGCCAGCATGCCCATGTGGTCACCGGTGACGCGATCCATGCCGGCGGCGGACAGCGCCGCGCCACGGAACAGGTTGCCACCGCCGATCACCAGGCCGACCTGGACACCGATCCCCACCAGTTGACCGACTTCCAGCGCCATACGATCGAGCACCTTGGGGTCGATACCGAATTCCTCGGTCCCCATCAGGGCTTCGCCGCTGAGTTTGAGTAGGATGCGTTTATAGCGAGGTTGACCACTCACCTGCTGTGCCATTGCGTATCTCTCCTGCGGCGTTCTGCTGTTCTTGCAGGCCCGCGGCCTGCGAATGGACGCCAACCCGGCGCCCGGATCGGAACAGGTCCGATCATGATTTCTTCGGTCCCTCTTTGACGAAAAGGCCGCACGCGTTAGCGGGCAGCCTCTTCGTTACAACCCCCAGACTTACTGCTTGCTGGCAGCCATCTGAGCGGCCACTTCCGCGGCGAAGTCCACTTCGGCCTTCTCGATGCCCTCACCCACTTCGTAGCGCACGAAGGAGAGGATCTCGGCACCGGCCTTCTTGGCCAGCGCGCCAACCTTGATTTCCGGATCCTTGACGAAGGGCTGCTCGACCAGGCTGGCCTCGGCCAGGAACTTGTTGATGCGGCCCTTGACCATGTTCTCGACGATGTTTTCCGGCTTGCCGGCGATCTTGTCGGCGTTGAGCTGCAGGAAGATTTCCTTTTCCTTGGCGATCAGCTCTTCGGAAACGTCGGAGGGGCTCAGCACGGCCGGGTTGCTGGCAGCCACGTGCATGGCGATGTCGCGAGCCAGTTCGGCGTCGCCGCCCTTCAGGGTGACCAGCACGCCGATGCGGTGGCCGTGCAGGTAGGCGCCCACCACATCACCTTCCACGCGGGTCAGGCGACGGATGTTGACGTTCTCGCCGCACTTGGCGACCAGGGCCTGACGGGCCTCTTCGCGATCGGCGACCAGCGGAGCGGCTTCGGTATAGCCGGCAGCGAAGGCCTGTTCCAGGCTCTCGGCCACGAAGGCCTTGAAATCGGCCTGCAGGGCCAGGAAGTCGGTCTGGGAGTTGACTTCCATGATGACGCCAACCTTGTTGTCATCGGAAACCTTGACGGCGATGGAGCCTTCGGCGGCGATGTTGCCGGCCTTCTTGGCGGCCTTGATGGCGCCGGAAGCGCGCATGTCGTCGATGGCCTTCTCGATGTCGCCATTGGCGGCCACCAGGGCCTTCTTGCATTCCATCATGCCCTGGCCGGTGCGCTCGCGCAGTTCTTTGACGAGGGCTGCAGTGATCTCTGCCATGTTCGCGATCCTCTGGAAAGGGGTTGATTCGTGCCCGTCCTCAACGATCAGACGGACCATTCGATTCGAAGTGGCGAAAAAGGGGGCCTAGCCCCCTTTTCGCTTGACGCTTTACAACCAGGTGGCTGCGCTATCAGCCGGCAGCGGCTTCGGAAGCGCTTTCCTCGACGAACTCGTCGGCAGCACCACCGTTCTGCTTGCCGCGCAGCACGGCGTCGGCAACGGCGCTCAGGTACAGCTGGACGGCGCGAATGGCGTCGTCGTTACCCGGAATGATGTAGTCCACGCCTTCGGGGCTGCTGTTGGTATCGACAACGCCGATGACCGGGATGCCCAGCTTGTTGGCTTCGCTGATGGCGATGCGCTCGTGGTCGACGTCGATCACGAACAGCGCGTCCGGCAGACCACCCATGTCCTTGATGCCGCCCAGGCTGCGCTCGAGCTTCTCGAGGTCGCGGGTGCGCATCAGGGCTTCCTTCTTGGTCAGCTTGTCGAAGGTGCCGTCCTGGGACTGGGTTTCCAGCTCGCGCAGGCGCTTGATGGAGGCGCGAATGGTCTTGTAGTTGGTCAGCATGCCGCCCAGCCAGCGGTGGTCGACATAGGGCATGCCGCAACGGGTGGCTTCTTCGGCGACGATCTTGCTGGCGGAACGCTTGGTGCCGACGAACAGGATCTTGTTCTTGCCCGCAGCCAGCTTTTCAACGTAGGCCAGGGCCTCGTTGAACATCGGCAGGGTCTTTTCCAGGTTGACGATGTGAATCTTGTTGCGCGCGCCAAAGATGTACTTGGCCATCTTCGGGTTCCAGTAACGGGTCTGGTGGCCGAAGTGCACACCGGCCTTCAGCATATCGCGCATGGTGACTTGGGACATGATCGTTCCTCTATAAGTCGGGTTAGGCCTCCACGCATCCCGATCTCCAACCCTTGCGGGCACCCAGGAAACCGTGTCGATGCGTGTGCGGATTTGGTCGCCGGACGGGGCCACCCCGTCGAGCGGCGCGTTTTATAGCACAAAGGCCAATCGGAAGCTACAGAAAAGCTGTCGGTCGCGGCCAAGCTGCCGCCAGGTGCTTTGGTTTATCATTCGCCTTCTTGTATTGCAGAAGCGCACCAGGTGCCGAAGAGAATCCAATGACTGTTTCCATCAAGACCCCGGAAGAAATCGAAAAGATGCGTGTGGCGGGCCGCCTGGCCGCCGAAGTCCTGGAGATGATCGAGCCATACGTCAAGGCGGGGGTCACCACCGAGGAGCTGGATCGCATCTGCCACGACTACATCGTCAACGTGCAGCAGGCCATTCCCGCTCCGCTCAACTACCACGGCTTCCCCAAGTCGATCTGCACCTCCATCAACCATGTGGTGTGTCACGGCATTCCCAATGACAAGCCGCTGAAGAACGGCGACATCATCAACATCGACATCACCGTCATCAAGGACGGCTACCACGGCGACACCAGCAAGATGTTCATGGTCGGCAAGGTGCCGGAGTGGGCCGAGCGCCTGTGCCGCGTGACCCAGGAGTGCCTCTACAAGGGCATCGAAATGGTGCGTCCGGGCACCCGCCTGGGCGATATCGGCGAAGTGATCCAGAAGCATGCGGAAAGCAACGGCTTCTCCATCGTGCGCGAGTACTGCGGGCACGGTATTGGTGCAGTTTTCCACGAGGAACCCCAGGTCCTGCACTATGGCAGGGCAGGCACCGGCCTGGAGCTGAAGGAAGGCATGACCTTCACCATCGAGCCCATGCTCAACCAGGGCCGCCCGGAAACCCGCACCCTGGGCGACGGCTGGACCGCCATCACCAAGGATCGCAAGCTGTCCGCCCAGTGGGAGCACACCCTGCTGGTCACCGCCACCGGGTACGAGATCCTCACCCTGCGCAAGGACGACACCATCCCCCACAAGTCGGCCTGATTCCTGCTTGCAGGCGCAGCCGCATTAAAGAAGCAAGGCCACAGGCAGATGCACGAGTCGTATTCCGAGCTGTTCGACCCCGGCCAATTCCAGGCGGAGCTGAGCCTCAGGGCAAGTCCCATTCCGGCCTTCAAGAAGGCCATCGGCCGGGCCCGCGAGGTGCTCGACCAGCGCTTCCTCGCCGGCGCCGACATTCGCCAGCTGCTGCGCGACCGCGCCTGGTTCGTCGACCAGATCCTGCGCATCGCCTGGCAGCGCTTCGACTGGCGGGGCGATGCGCACATCGCCCTGCTGGCGGTCGGCGGCTACGGTCGCGGCGAACTGCACCCCTACTCGGACATCGACCTGCTGATTCTGCTGGACGGCGAGGAGCAGGAGCACTTCCGCGAACCCATCGAGGGCTTCCTGACCCTGCTCTGGGACATCGGCCTGGCGGTCGGCCAGAGCGTGCGCTCGGTCGAACAGTGCGCTGAAGAGGCGCGCACCGACCTGACGGTCATCACCAACCTGATGGAAAGCCGCACCATCATCGGCCCCGAGCACTTGCGCGAACGCATGCTGGAGGTCACCAGCCCGCAGTACATGTGGCCCAGCGAGGAGTTCTTCCTGGCCAAGCGCAGGGAGCTGCGCGCCCGCCACGCCCGCTTCAACGACACCGAATACAACCTGGAACCCAACGTGAAGGGCTCGCCGGGCGGCCTGCGCGATATCCAGACCATCCTCTGGGTGGCCCGCCGCCACTTCGGCACCCTGAACATGCAGGCCATGCTGGAGCAGGGCTTTTTGCTGGAAAGCGAGTACGCGATCCTCAACGCCGCCAAGGAGTTCCTCTGGAAGGTGCGCTACGCCCTGCACATGCTGGCCGGTCGCGCCGAGGATCGCCTGCTGTTCGATCACCAGCGGCGCATCGCCGCCCTGTTCGGCTACAGCGACAGCGACGCCAAGACGGCGGTCGAGAGCTTCATGCAGAAGTACTACCGGGTGGTGATGAGCGTCGCCGAGCTCGACGACCTGATCCGCCAGCACTTCGAAGAGGTCATCCTCGATCACGGCCCGGTCACCGAACCGCAACCGCTGAACAACCGCTTCCAGATCCGCGCCGGCTACCTGGAGGCGGTGCATGACAAGGTGTTCGAGCGCGCCCCGTTCGCCATCCTGGAAGTCTTCGTGCTGCTGGCCCAGCACCCGGAAATCAAGGGAGTGCGCGCCGACACCATCCGCCAGTTGCGCGACCACCGCTACCTGATCGACGACGAGTTCCGCCGCGACATCCGCAACACCAGCCTGTTCATCGAGCTGTTCCGCAGCCACCAGGGCATCCATCGCAACCTGCGGCGCATGAACCGCTACGGGGTGCTGGGCCGCTATCTGCCCGAGTTCGGCCAGATCGTCGGCCAGATGCAGCACGACCTGTTCCACATCTACACGGTCGACGCCCATACCCTCAACCTGATCAAGCACCTGCGCAAGTTCAAGTGGCCCGAGCTGGCCGAGAAATTCCCACTGGCCAGCCGCCTCATCGACCAGCTGCCCAAGCCGGAGCTGATCTACCTGGCCGGCCTCTACCACGACATCGGCAAGGGCCGCGGCGGCGACCACTCGGAGATCGGTGCGCAGCTCGCCGAGGCCTTCTGCGCCCGCCACCAGCTGCCGCCCTGGGACAGCCGCCTGGTGGTCTGGCTGGTCAGCAACCACCTGGTCATGTCCACCACCGCCCAGCGCAAGGACCTGTCCGACCCCCAGGTGATCAACGACTTCGCCAACCTGGTGGGCGACACCACCCGCCTGGACTACCTCTATGTGCTCACCGTGGCGGACATCAACGCCACCAATCCCAACCTGTGGAACTCCTGGCGCGCCAGCCTGCTGCGCCAGCTCTACGAGGAAACCAAGCGTGCCCTGAACCGCGGCCTGGCCAATCCGCTGGATCGCGAGGAGCAGATCTGCCAGACCCAGAGCGCCGCCCTCGAGCAGCTGGCCGCCGCCGGCATCGACCCGGACGCCGCGGAGCAGCTGTGGACCCAGCTGGGCGACGACTACTTCCTGCGCCACAGCGCGGACGACATCGCCTGGCACACCCAGGCCATCCTCGAGCATCCGCCCGGCGATGATCCCCTGGTGCTGATCCGCCCCACCGCCCAGCGCGACGTGGAAGGCGCCACGCAGATCTTCATCTACGCGCCCGACCAGCACGACTTCTTCGCCGTGACCGTGGCCGCCATGGACCAGTTGAACCTGGACATCCACGACGCCCGCATCATCACCTCGACCAGCCAGTTCACCCTGGACACCTACATCGTGCTGGACGCCGAGGACGGTCGCGCCATCGACACGCCCGAGCGCATCGAGGAGATCCGCAAGGGTCTGATCGACGCCCTGAAGAGTCCCGACGACTACCCGTCCATCATCCAGCGTCGCGTGCCGCGCCAGCTCAAGCACTTCGCCTTCGCGCCCCAGGTGACCATCCACAACGACGCCCAGCGCGCCTTCACCGTGCTGGAGCTGATCGCCCCGGACCGCCCCGGCCTGCTGGCGCGCATCGGCAAGATCTTCCTGGACTTCGACATCTCCCTGCAGAACGCCAAGATCACCACCCTGGGCGAGCGCGTGGAGGACGTGTT
>DATGNS010000258.1:0-14225 GCA_035306625.1 Pseudomonas sp.
AGCCTCGATCAGGGCGGCCCGATCGCCCGCACCGCCGAGGACTGCGCCCTGCTGCTGGGCGCCATGGCCGGCTTCGATCCCAAGGACTCCACCAGCGTTGACCAGCCGGTGGATGACTACCTGGCCGCTCTGAATCAGCCGCTGACCGGCCTGCGCATCGGCCTGCCGAAGGAATATTTCGGCAACGGCCTGGACAGTCGCATCGCCGAACGCGTGCTGGCCGTGGTGGAAGAGCTGAAGAAGCTCGGCGCCAGCGTGAAGGACATCAGCCTGCCGAACATGAAGCACGCCATTCCGGCGTACTACGTGATCGCCCCGGCCGAGGCCAGCTCCAACCTGTCGCGCTTCGATGGCGTGCGCTTCGGCTACCGCTGCGAGAACCCGCAGAACCTGGAAGACCTGTACAAGCGCAGCCGTGGCGAAGGCTTCGGCGCCGAGGTGAAGCGCCGCATCATGGTCGGCACCTATGCCCTGTCGGCCGGCTACTACGACGCCTACTACCTGAAGGCCCAGAAGATCCGCCGCCTGATCAAGAACGACTTCCTCGCCGCCTTCGGCGAAGTGGATCTGATCCTCGGCCCGACCACGCCGAACCCGGCCTGGAAGCTGGGCGAGAAGGCCAACGACCCGGTCTCCGCCTACCTGGAAGACATCTACACCATCACCGCCAACCTGGCGGGCATTCCGGGCCTGTCCATGCCGGCCGGCTTCGTCGAGGGCCTGCCGGTGGGTGTGCAGCTGCTGGCGCCGTATTTCCAGGAAGGCCGCCTGCTGAACGTCGCCCACCAGTACCAGCAGGTCAGCGACTGGCATACCCGCACCCCGACCGGATTCTGAGGAACACGCACAATGCAATGGGAAGCCGTGATCGGGCTGGAAATCCACGCCCAGCTCTCCACCCAATCGAAGATCTTCTCGGCCAGCGCCACCAGCTTCGGCGCCGAGCCCAACACCCAGGCCAGCCTGATCGACCTGGGCATGCCCGGTACCCTGCCGGTGCTCAACGCGGAAGCCGTGCGCATGGCGGTGAAGTTCGGCCTGGCCATCAATGCCGAGCTGGGCCGCACCAACGTGTTCGCCCGCAAGAACTACTTCTACCCGGACCTGCCCAAGGGCTACCAGACCAGCCAGATGGACCATCCCATCGTTGGCAAGGGCTACCTGGACATCACCCTGGAAGACGGCACCGTCAAGCGCGTCGGCATCACCCGCGCGCATCTGGAAGAAGACGCCGGCAAGAGCCTGCATGAAGATTTCCACGGCATGACCGGCATCGACCTGAACCGCGCCGGCACCCCGCTGCTGGAAATCGTCTCCGAGCCGGACCTGCGCTCGGCCAAGGAAGCGGTGGCCTATGTGAAGGCCATCCACGCCCTGGTGCGCTACCTGGGCATCTGCGACGGCAACATGGCCGAGGGTTCCCTGCGCTGCGACTGCAACGTGTCCGTGCGCCCCAGGGGTCAGGCCGAGTTCGGCACCCGCGCCGAAATCAAGAACGTCAACTCGTTCCGTTTCATCGAAAAGGCCATCAACCACGAGATCCAGCGCCAGATCGAACTGATCGAGGACGGTGGCAAGGTGGTGCAGGAAACCCGCCTGTACGACCCGAACAAGGACGAGACCCGTTCCATGCGCGGCAAGGAGGAAGCCAACGACTACCGCTACTTCCCCTGCCCCGACCTGCTGCCGGTGGTGCTGGAGGACAGCTTCATCGAGCAGGTGCGCGGCGAGCTGCCGGAACTGCCCCCGCAGAAGCGCGAACGCTTCCAGAGCCAGTTCGGCCTGTCCGCCTACGACGCCAGCGTGCTGTCTGCCAGCCGCGAGATGGCCGACTACTTCGAGGCGGTCCAGCAGGTCTGCGGCGATGCCAAGCTGGCGGCCAACTGGGTGATGGGCGAACTGTCCAGCCTGCTCAACAAGGAAGGCCTGGACATCGAGCAGTCGCCGGTGTCCGCTGCGCAGCTCGGCGGCCTGATCCAGCGCATCCAGGACAACACCATCAGCGGCAAGATTGCCAAGATGGTCTTCGAGGCCCTGGCCAACGGCGAAGGCGAAACCGCCGATGCCATCATCGAGCAGAAGGGCCTCAAGCAGGTCACCGACACCGGTGCCATCGAGGCCATGCTGGATGAGGTGCTGGCCGCCAACGCCGCGCAGGTGGAGCAGTACCGCGCCAGCGACGAGGCCAAGCGTGCCAAGATGTTCGGCTTCTTCGTCGGTCAGGCCATGAAGGCCTCCAAGGGCAAGGCCAACCCCGGCCAAGTGAACCAATTGCTCAAGAAGAAACTCGAAGGCTGATCAAAGCGCCGGCCACTGGAAGGCCGGCACCGGGGCATGCCGTATCCGGGAGGATCACCGGCATGCCGTTATCCTGCCCATCGTGGGCGCTTAACCCATCCGGTCCCCGCATGCGTTATCTATTCATCCTGCTCAGCGCGGCCTTCCTGTTCGCCTGCAGCAACCCCGGCGGCGAATCGTCCGTCCTGCTACCGGCACCCGCGGAAGCCAGTTCGCAGAAGACCCTGGTAGGCAAGGCCTCCTGGTACGGCCCCCGTTTCCATGGTCGCAAGACCGCCAGCGGCGAGATCTTCAACCAGCACGAGCTGACTGCTGCCCACCGCAGCCTGCCGCTCGGTACCAAGGTGAAGGTCACCAATCTGAAGAACGGCCGGTCGGTGGTGGTACGCATCAACGACCGCGGCCCCTATGCCAAGGGCCGGGTGATCGACCTCTCGCGCGCCGCCGCCAAGCGCCTTGGCATGCTGAACAGCGGCGTGGCGCAGGTGCGCGTCGAACGCCTGACCAGCCGCAACTGAAAACGTCGACCCGGGCGAGAGCCCGGGCCGGGCGCGCCTGACCGGTTCAGCCGGCGCGCTGCAGCAACCGCAGGCCGATCAGCGCACAGACGGCCCCGGGCAGAACCACCGCCAACAGGGGCGAGAAGCCGAACACCAGACTGGCTGGCCCCAGCAGGTCCTGGATGATGCGGAACACGAAGCCCACCAGTACGCCGGTGAAGATGCGCTGCCCCAGGGTCACCGAACGCAGCGGCCCGAAGATGAAGGAAATGGCCAGGATCACCAGCGAGGCAGTGATCAGCGGCTGCAACACCTTGCCCCAGAACGCCAGCCAGTAGGGGTCGCTGTCCAGCCCCTGGCCACCCAGGAAGCGCGCGTACTGCCACAGGCCGCTGATGGACAGGGCGTCCGGCTCGGTGATCAGGGTGCTGACCAGTTGCGGGGTCAGCTCGACCCGCCAGGTTCGGGTGGGCTCGTGGACGACCTCGCTGCGTTGGGTGGTCAGACGCGTGCTGGTCACCTCATGCAGCATCCAGTGATCGCCGGCGTACTCGGCGCGCTCGGCAAAGCTGGACTCCCGCAGCACCCGATCCTCGTCGAAGACGAAGCGCGTGATGCCCAGCATCACGCCATCGCTGCGCGCGGCGTTGATATGCACGTACTGATTGCCTTCCCGATGCCAGAGACCCTTGGAGCTCATGGCCTGGCCTCCGTTGCGCGCCATGTCGCGCTTGAAGTCTGCCAGCACCTCGGTCTTGGGCATCACGAATTCGGACAGCGCCAGGCCCAGCACCATCAGCAGCAGCATGGGCACCATTACCGCACCGACGATGCGCACCAACGGCACCCCGGAGGCACGCATCACGGTCAGCTCGCTGCTGCTGGCCAGGGTGCCCAGGCCGATCAGGCAGCCGATCAGCGCCCCCATGGGCAACAGCTCGTAGAGTCTCCGAGGCGAAGTGAGCAGCACATTCTCGAGAACCTCAGGCACGCCGTAGGCAGCGCGCATGAAGGTGAGCTCATCAATCAACGCGAACAGAAGAGACAATCCCCAGAGCACGCCGAGCACCGCCAGGATGGATAACAGCACCTGGCGAGCGATATAGCGATCCAGACGGTTCATCGGCGCACCTCCCGGCGAGCGGTACGCAACGCAGCCCATCTGAGCTGAATGGGCTCCCAGAAGAAGATCAGCGCGCCGATCCCTACGAACAGCAGATGCACCCACCAGAGGCCGATACCGGGAGGAATGGTGCCCTTTTCCACCTGACTGCGCATGGCGATCAGCAGCCCCAGGTAACCCATGTACAGGAACAAGGCAGGCAGGAGCTTCAGATAGCGCCCCTGCCGGGGGTTGGCCCTGGCCATCGGTACCGCGAACAGGGTCATGATCAGCACGATCAGCGGCAGCGACAGGCGCCACTGGAGTTCCGCCTGCTGGGCGCGGCCCGGATGCCCCCAGAGACTGGCGGTAGGATCATCGTCCAGGCTGCGGTTCGGGCCCAGACTGACCTCGGGACTGGGCAGCAGGACGCCGTAGCGGTCGTATTGCAGGACACGATAATCCGCCTGGCCGGGCATGCCGTCATAACGATAGCCGTTCTCCAGCACCAGGTAGCGGCGTCCGTCCTCCTGGATCAGCTGGCGCCCGCGCTCGGCGATCAGAGTGGTGATCTGACCATCCTTGCCCCGCTCGGTGATGAACACCCCGCGCAGCACGGTGCGCTCGGCATTCAGGGATTCCGTATAGGTCACCCGGCTACCGGAGCCCAGTTCCTGGAAACGCCCGGCCGACAGGGTTTCCAGCTCGCTCAGGTTGTCCTGCGCGGCCAGCAGCTCCCAGGATTTGTAGGCGCTGCTGGGCGTTACCGACAGCGCCAGCCAGCCCACCACCAGCGCCAGCAGCGTTGCGGGTCCCAGGGTATAGAGCAGCAGCCGCTGCTGACTCATGCCGGACGCCGACAGGGCAGCCATCTCGCTTTCCAGGTACATGCGCCCGTAGCTGAGCATGATGGCCAGGAAGAAGCCCAGCGGCAGGATCAGTTGCAGGAAGCCCGGCATGCGGTAGAGCATCACCCACAGCAGCACACTGGGGTCGAGCACTCCCCGCGCCGCCTGGGCCAGATACTTGATGAAGCGCCCGCTCATGATGATCACCAGCAGCACGGCGCTGACCGCAGTGGCGGTCACCAGCAGCTCGCGGGACAGGTAGCGGAAGATGATCACACGGGGCACTCCAGGGTTGTCAGCCGCGGGCGGCAACGCTCACACTAGCCGCATTCTCGGGCCGGCCCACCGTCCGGCGAGCCACTGAAATCAGCCGGCGATTATCCTGCAAAGCCGACCCTTTGTCTTGGGGACACATAGCAATGGAATTCCTTGTAAAAAATACCCGCCCGGAAACCCTGAAGACCGCCACCCTGGTGCTGGCCATCGGTGAGGACCAGCAACTGGGCGCCCAGGCCCAGGCCGTGGACGTCGCCAGCCAGGGTGCGCTGAGCGCCCTGCTCAAGCGCGGCGACCTGGCCGGCAAGCCCGGCCAGACGCTGTTGCTGCAGGGCCTGCCGAACATCAAGGCCGAACGCGTCCTGCTGGTCGGCCGCGGCAAGGAAGACTCCCTGCCGACCCGGCAGTTCCGCAAGGTGCTCGGCGCCGCCTTCGGCGTGCTCAAGGAACTGGGCGGTGGTGACGCGGCCCTGGCCCTGGACGATCTCCAGGTCAAGGAGCGCGACGCCTACGGCCGCGCCCGCCTGGCCACCGAATGCCTGGCGGACGGCAACTATGTGTTCGACCGCTTCAAGAGCGAAAAGGCCAAGCCGCGCAAGCTGAAGAAGGTCACCCTGCTGACCGCCGACACGGCCGCCGCCGAACGCGCCGCCGCCCATGCCCGGGCCATCGCCGCCGGCATGGCACTGACCCGCGACCTGGGCAACCTGCCGCCGAACCTCTGCCACCCCAGTTTTCTTGCCGAGCAGGCCGAAGCCATGGCCGGCCAGTACAAGGACCTGAAGGTCGAGGTGCTCAACGAGAAGAAGCTGCGCGAACTGGGCATGGGCGCCTTCCTGGCCGTGGCCCAGGGCAGCGAGCAGCCGCCGCGTCTGATCGTCCTGCAATACCAGGGCGCCAAGAAGAGCGAGCAGCCGTACGTGCTGGTCGGCAAGGGCATCACCTTCGACACCGGCGGCATCAGCCTCAAGCCCGGCCAGGGCATGGACGAGATGAAATACGACATGTGCGGCGCCGCGAGCGTGCTGGGCACCTTCAAGGCGGTGCTGGAGCTGGGCCTGCCCATCAACCTGGTGGGCCTGCTGGCCTGCGCGGAAAACATGCCCAGTGGCCGCGCTACCCGCCCGGGCGACATCGTCACCACCATGAGCGGCCAGACCGTGGAAATCCTCAATACCGACGCCGAAGGCCGTCTGGTGCTGTGCGACGCCCTGACCTACGCCGAACGCTTCAAGCCCAGGGCCGTGGTAGACATCGCCACCCTGACCGGTGCCTGCGTGGTGGCCCTCGGGGCCCACACCACCGGTCTGCTGGGCAACGACGACGCCCTGGCCCGGGAGCTGCTCAGCGCCGGCCAGCAGGCCGATGACCGCGCCTGGCAGCTGCCGCTGTTCGATGATTACCAGGAGCAGCTGGACAGCCCCTTTGCCGACATCGCCAACATCGGCGGGCCGAAGGCCGGCACCATCACCGCCGCCTGCTTCCTGTCGCGCTTCACCAAGGCCTACCCCTGGGCGCACCTGGACATCGCCGGCACCGCCTGGATCAGCGGTGGCAAGGAGAAGGGCGCCACCGGCCGTCCGGTGCCGCTGCTCACCCAGTACCTGCTGGACCGCAGCGCGGTCTGATGCGTATCGCGGGCGCCGTCCGGCGCCCGCCCTGCCCCGGATCTGACAGCCCATGCCCCGCGTCGAATTCTATGTCCTGCCCGACAGCGACCCGCGCCAGCGCCTCAGGGTCGCCTGCCAGCTGGCCGGCAAGGCCTGGCGTGCCGGCATGCAGGTATTCATTCGCGGCGCCAGCGAACAGGATTGCGACGCCCTGGACGACCTGCTGTGGAGCTACCGCAGCGCCAGCTTCGTGCCCCACAACCGCCACGAGGACGGCGCCGACGCCCCGGTGGTCATCGGCATCGACCAGGATCCCGCCCATGCCCAGGGCCTGCTGATCAACCTGCACGCCACCCTGCCCGCCGATCCCGAGCGCTTCAGCCGCATCATCGAGATCGTCAACCAGGCGCCGGATCTGCTGACCATCTGCCGGGAGCATTTCCGCGAATACCGTCAGCGCGGCTATGCTCCTCAGCGTGTCGAACTCTGATTCAAGCGCCGCCCATGGAACGCAAGCCGCCACCCCGCCCCGTTACTCCGCCCCGTGTCGCGGCCGAGCCGCCGCTGCTTACCGACGTGGTGGACGCCGATCACATCCCGCTGCTCTCCGACGTGGTGGAGCCTGCCCCGGCACCTGCCGCGGCCACTGCCACCGAGCGGCGCAGCAACGATGAATTGCGCAACGCCGCCGAACTGGTGTTCCAGGAAGTGCTGGCGGAGTACCTGCCACGCATCGAGGACGAGATCCGCAAGCGCCTGCGCGAGCGCATGGGCAGCCTGATCCGTGCCGGCAGGTCCTGAGCAGACGCACGTCACACCTGCCCCGCCGGCGGCTTTGCCTTATACTCCCCGGCTTTTCCCGATCAGCCGTTAAGGGTCCCGCCGCATGGACAAGACCTACCAGCCGCACGCCATTGAATCCCGTTGGTACGCCGAATGGGAGGCGAACAATTACTTCGCCCCGCAGGGATCCGGTGCGCCCTACACCATTGCCCTGCCGCCGCCGAACGTCACCGGCAGCCTGCACATGGGCCATGGCTTCAACAACACCATCATGGACACCCTGATCCGCTTCCGTCGCATGCAGGGTCGCAACACCCTGTGGCAGCCGGGTACCGATCATGCCGGCATCGCCACCCAGATGGTGGTGGAGCGCCAGCTGGCGGCCCAGGGCCTGTCGCGCCACGACCTGGGCCGCGAGAAGTTCCTGGAAAAGGTCTGGGAATGGAAGGAGCACTCCGGCGGCACCATCACCCGGCAGATCCGCCGCCTGGGCAGTTCGGTGGACTGGTCCCGCGAGCGCTTCACCATGGACGAGGGCCTGTCCGAGGCGGTCAAGGAGGCCTTCGTGCGCCTGCACGAGGATGGCCTGATCTACCGTGGCAAGCGCCTGGTCAACTGGGACACCAAGCTGCACACCGCCATCTCCGACCTGGAGGTGGAGAACCACGACGAGAAGGGCCACCTCTGGCACCTGCGCTACCCGCTGGCCGAGGGCGCCCGGACCGCCGAGGGTCTGACCTACCTGGTGGTCGCCACCACTCGCCCGGAAACCATGCTGGGCGACGCCGCCGTGGCCGTGCATCCGGAAGACGAGCGCTACAGGGACCTGATCGGCCGCCACGTGCTGCTGCCGCTGGTCAACCGCCTGATTCCCATCGTCGCCGACGAGTACGTCGACCGCGAGTTCGGCACCGGCTGCGTGAAGATCACCCCGGCCCACGACTTCAACGACTACGAAGTGGGCAAGCGCCACAACCTGCCGCTGATCAACATCTTCGACAAGAACGCCGCCGTGCTGGCCCGCGCCCAGGTGTTCAACCTGGACGGCAGCGTCAACGACCAGTTCGACGCCGAGCTGCCGGTCGCCTACGCCGGCATGGACCGCTTCGACGCCCGCAAGGCCATCGTCGCCGAATTCGAGGCCATGAGCCTGCTGGAGAAGGTCGAGGACCACGCCCTGAAAGTGCCCCGCGGCGACCGCTCCGGCACCATCATCGAGCCCTGGCTGACCGACCAGTGGTACGTCTCCACCAAGCCGCTGGCCGAGAAGGCCATCGCCGTGGTGGAAAGCGGCGAGATCCAGTTCGTGCCCAAGCAGTACGAGAACATGTATTTCAGCTGGATGCGCGACATCCAGGACTGGTGCATCAGCCGTCAGCTGTGGTGGGGGCATCGCATCCCCGCCTGGTACGACGAGGCCGGCAACGTCTACGTGGGCCGCGACGAGGCCGAGGTGCGCCGCAAGCACAACATCCGCAACGATGAGGCGCTGCGCCAGGATGACGACGTGCTGGACACCTGGTTCAGCTCCGGCCTGTGGACCTTCTCGACCCTCGGCTGGCCCCAGCAGACCGAGTTCCTGAAGAACTTCCACCCCACCGACGTCCTGGTCACCGGCTTCGACATCATTTTCTTCTGGGTCGCCCGGATGATCATGCTGTCCACCCACCTGATGGGGGAGATTCCCTTCAAGACCGTCTACGTCCATGGCCTGGTGCGCGACAGCCAGGGTCACAAGATGTCCAAGTCCAAGGGCAACGTGCTCGACCCGCTGGACATCGTCGACGGCATCGACCTGGAAACCCTGGTGGCCAAACGCACCAGCGGCATGATGCAGCCCAAGCTGGCCGAGAAGATCGCCAAGCAGACCCGCGCCGAATTCCCGGAAGGCATCGCCAGCTACGGCACCGACGCCCTGCGCTTCACCTTCTGCTCGCTGGCCGCCACCGGCCGCGACATCAAGTTCGACATGGGCCGCGTCGAGGGCTACCGCAACTTCTGCAACAAGCTGTGGAATGCCACCAACTTCGTGCTGGAGAACACCGACGGCAAGGATTGCGGCGTCCATGACGAGCCCGTGGAACTGTCCGCGGTGGACCGCTGGATCATCTCCGCCCTGCAGCGCTGCGAAGAGGAGGTCACCCGCCACCTGGACGCCTTCCGCTTCGACCTGGCCGCCCAGTCGCTCTACGAGTTCATCTGGGACGAGTACTGCGCCTGGTACCTGGAACTGGTCAAGCCGGTGCTCTGGGACGAGAACGCCTCCGCCGAACGCCTGCGCGGCACCCGCCGCACCCTGGTACGCGTGCTGGAGGTCATCCTGCGTCTGGCCCACCCGATCATGCCGTTCATCACCGAGGAGATCTGGCAGCGCATCAAGGGCCTGGCCGGCAAGGAAGGTCCGACCATCATGCTGCAGCCCTGGCCGGTGGTCGATCAGAGCAAGGTGAATGCCGAAGCCGAGGCGGACATCGCCTGGGTGAAGACCTTCATGCTCGGCGTGCGGCAGATCCGCGGCGAGATGAACATCTCCATGGCCAAGCGCATCGACGTGGTGCTGGCCCATGCCAGCGCCGAGGATCGCCGGCGCCTGGCCGAGTTCGAACCGCTGATTGCCAAGCTGGCCAAGCTGGAATCGGTGCGCGTGCTGGCCGACGGGGAAAGCGAACCGCTGGCCGCCATCGCCCTGGTCGGCGAAATGCGTGTGCTGGTGCCCATGGCCGGCCTGATCGACAAGGACGCCGAGCTGGCGCGCCTGGACAAGGAAATCGGTCGCCTGCAGGGCGAGGTGCAGCGCGTCGGCGGCAAGCTGGGCAACCCCAGCTTCGTCGACAAGGCCCCGCCGGCGGTGATCGAGAAGGAACGCGCCAAGCTGGCCGAGGCCGAACAGGCGCTGGTCAAGCTCACCGAGCAGCGTGCGCGCATCGCCACCCTGTGATGGCCAAGCCCGGAAACAGCAGATTGTTTCCGGGCTTTTCAAACCACTTGATACGCGACAATTTCTCGCACCCCTTCCTGCTGGCATAATGCCGAGCACGCCGGATAGTGGCGCCTGGCTATTAGCTCTTCATCTACGGCCCCCGCGCAGTCCGCACAGACTTTCCCTACCTTCGGAGTGATTCCATGTACCTACTGATGGCAGCCATCTTTGTCGTTGGCTATTTGTGCATTGCGCTCGAACACCCCCTGAAACTGGACAAGGCCGCGTCGGCCCTGCTCACCGCGGCACTGACCTGGGCGGTGCTGGTGCTGGGCGCCGACCAGATCCTGCCGCTGCTGGAGCTGGGCACCCACAACCCCGCCGACTCCTCCGCCTTCGTGGTCACCGAGCTGCGCCACCACCTCGGCGAGATCGCCGAGATCCTGTTCTTCCTGATGGGCGCCATGACCATCGTCGAACTGATCGACGCCCATGGCGGCTTCAAGGTGATCACCGACCGCATCCACACCCGCAAGCGCGTCTCGCTGCTGTGGATCATCGGCCTGCTGACCTTCTTCCTGTCGGCGGTGCTGGACAACCTGACCACCACCATCGTGATGATCTCGCTGCTGCGCAAGCTGGTGCGCGGCCGCCCCGAGCGCTGGCTGTACGTGGGCATCGTGGTGATCGCCGCCAACGCCGGCGGTGCCTGGTCGCCGATCGGTGACGTGACCACCACCATGCTGTGGATCGGCGGGCAGATCACCGCACCCGGCGTGATCACCCAGCTGTTCATTCCCAGCCTGATCTGCCTGCTGGTGCCGCTGGCCATTCTCAGCGTCCGCCTGCACGGCGATGCGCCGCGCCCGCGCAAGGTCTCCCACCTCGGCGAGAAGCACCCGCCGGTGACCACCGCGAAGGAGCGCGCCACCGTCCTTTCCGTCGGCCTGGGCGCGCTGCTGTTCGTGCCGATATTCAAGACCGTGACCGGCCTGCCCCCCTACATGGGCATCCTCTTCGGCCTCGGCGTGCTCTGGGTGGTCACCGAGATCATGCACCGCGAAAAGACCGCGGAACATCGCCATCCGCTGTCGGTCATCGGCGTGCTGCACCGCATCGACACCCCCAGCATCCTGTTCTTCCTCGGCATCCTGCTGGCGGTATCCGCACTGGCCACCGCCGGTCACCTGACCCAGGTCGCCACCGCGCTGCGCGACAGCCTCGGCAACATCTACGCCATCAACTATGCCATCGGCCTGCTGTCCGCCGTGGTGGATAACGTGCCGCTGGTGGCCGGCGCGATGAAGATGTATCCGCTGGTCAGCGAGGGTGCCCTGGCCTCCGCCGCCGCCGAGGAAACCGGCTGGCTGTCCCAGTTCGTCACCGACGGCCGCTTCTGGGAATTCCTCGCCTTCTGTGCCGGCACCGGCGGCAGCTCGCTGATCATCGGTTCGGCTGCCGGCGTGGCCGCCATGGGCATGGAGCGCATCGGCTTCTTCTGGTATGTCAAGCGCGTCAGCGGGCTGGCCTTCCTGGGCTATACCGGTGGTGCACTGGCCTACCTGGCCATGAGCGTACTCTGAGGCTCCTCGGGGCGCCTCGGCGCCCCGTCCGACAGGGAAGTCGCCCATGCAACCGAGCAAGACCAAGACCAGCTTCTACCGCCGCCTGTACGTCGCCTGGCTGATCGACAGCGGCACCGCCAACAACGTGCCGGCCATCATGGCCGCCACCGGCATGCCCCGGCGCACCGCGCAGGACACCCTCGATGCGCTGGGCGAGCTGGACATCGACTGCGTGTTCGAACAGGGCGAGGGCGAACGCCACAACAGCGGCCGCTATCGCATCCGCGACTGGGGACCGATCGATTCGCGCTGGGTCGAGGCCCAGCTTCCCCGCCTGAAGGCGGTACTCGGCTACCCTTGAGAGCCGCGGCGCCAGAACTCCCGCAGATAACCCTGTTCCAAGCGCGGCTATCCTGCCGGGTGGGCCTTCCAAAAAAACGGCGTGCCGGTATCGTATGCCGGCATTTCGCCATAGCCCCCGCACCGTATTTCCATGACTTCCGATCTCCTGCTGGTTCTGGCGCTCCTCGCGCTCTGCGTCTTCCTTTTCCTGCGCAACAAGCCGCGCATGGACGTGGTGGCCGTACTGGCCATGGTTGGCCTGCCACTGACCGGCGTGCTGACCGTGCCCGAGGCCCTGGCCGGCTTCAGCGACCCCAGCGTGGTGCTCATCGCTGCGCTGTTCGTGATCGGCGAGGGACTGGTGCGCACCGGCATCGCCTACCGCATGGGCGACTGGCTGGTGAACACCGCCGGCAGCAGCGAACCGCGCCTGCTGGTGTTGCTGATGCTGGCGGTGGCCATCCTGGGCTCGGTGATGAGTTCCACTGGCGTGGTAGCCATCTTCATTCCCATCGTCATGGGCATTGCCGCGCGCCTGGGCATCAGCCCCGGGCGGCTGATGATGCCGCTGGCCTTCGCCGGCCTGATCAGCGGCATGCTCACCCTGGTGGCCACACCGCCCAACCTGGTGGTGCACAGCGAGCTGCGCCGCGCCGGGCTGGAAGGCTTCGGCTTCTTCGCCTTCACCCCCATCGGCCTGGCCATCCTCGTGCTGGGCATCGGCTACATGCTGTTCGCCCGCCGCTGGCTGCGCAGCGAGGATGGCGCCTCGGCTGGCGACCGCTCACGACACACCCTGGCCGATCTGGCCCGTGACTATCGCCTGTCCGAGCGCGAGCAGCGCCTGCGGGTGCTGTCCACCTCACCGCTGGCCGGCCGCCTGCTCAACGAGCTGGAGCTGCGCAGCCAGTACGGCATCAACGTGATTGCCGTGGAACGCCACGGCCGCTTCCAGAACCAGCTGATGATGGCCACCGGCAGCACCCATGTGCAGGTCGGTGACATCCTGCTGGTGGACCTGGCCAGCCCGGCCATCGGTCTGGCCGGCGTCTACGATGAACTGGGCCTGTCGCCGCTGCAGCTCAAGTCCTCCTACTACGCCGATCACGCCCATGAGCTGGGGCTGGCCGAGGTGGTGCTGCCACCGGAATCCACCCTGCCGGGCAAGAGCATCCTGGAGCTGGGCTTTCGCAGCCGCCACCAGTTGAACGTGGTGGGTCTGCGCCGCAACCGCGAAGCCCTCGACGGTCTGCTGGTGGACGAGACGCTGCGCCCCGGCGACACCCTGCTGGTGGCCGGCTCCTGGCGCAACATCGACCGCCTGCACGACCTGTCCCGGGACTTCCTGGTGCTCAGCCTGCCCGTGGAGGTCAACCAGGTGGTGCCGGCCGCCGACAAGGCGCCCTTCGCCCTGCTCAGTCTGGCAGTGATGATCGGCCTGATGGTCAGCGGCATCGTGCCCAACGCCATCGCCGCGCTGATCGCCTGCCTGCTGATGGGTGCCTTCCGCTGCATTGACATGGACAGCGCCTACAAGTCCATCCACTGGCCGAGCATGATCCTTATCGTCGGCATGCTGCCCTTCGCCCTGGCGCTGCAGAAGACCGGCGGCATCAGCCTGGCGGTGGACGGCCTGCTGGCTTTGTTCGGCGACGCCGGTCCACACGCCCTGCTGGCCTGTCTGTTCGCGGTGACCGCGCTGACCGGATTGTTCATTTCCAACACCGCCACGGCGGTGCTGATGGCACCGGTGGCCCTGTCCCTGGCCCAGCACCTGGGGCTGTCGCCCTACCCGTTCGCCATGACCGTTGCGCTGGCCGCCTCGGCGGCCTTCATGACCCCGGTCTCGTCGCCGGTGAACACCCTGGTGCTGGGCCCGGGCCGCTATCGCTTCGCCGACTTCCTGAAGATCGGTGTGCCCTTCACGCTGCTGGTGATGCTGCTCACCGTGCTGGCAGTGCCGATCGTGTTTCCGCTGTGA
>DATGNS010000259.1:0-38245 GCA_035306625.1 Pseudomonas sp.
AGCCGTAGCGGCCGGTGATGTAGTCCTCGGTCTGCTTCTGCGCCGGGTTGGTGAACAGGGTGTCGGTGTCGCCGTACTCCACCAGCCTGCCCATGTACATGAACGCGGTGTAGTCGGACACCCGTGCCGCCTGCTGCATGTTGTGGGTCACGATGACGATGGTGTACTTCGACTTCAGCTCGTAGATCAGCTCCTCCACCTTGAGGGTGGAGATGGGATCCAGGGCCGAGCAGGGCTCGTCGAGCAGCAGCACCTCGGGCGACACGGCGATGGTGCGGGCGATCACCAGGCGCTGCTGCTGGCCGCCCGACAGGCCCAGAGCCGACTCGTGCAGGCGGTCCTTCACCTCGTCCCACAGGGCCGCGCCCTTGAGCGCCCATTCCACCGCTTCGTCCAGGGTACGCTTCTTGTTGATGCCCTGGATGCGCAGGCCGTACACCACGTTCTCGTAGATGCTCTTGGGGAACGGGTTGGGCTTCTGGAACACCATGCCCACGCGGCGGCGCAGCTCGGCCACGTCCTCGCCCTTGCGGTAGATGTTGTGACCGTCGAGGCGGATCTCGCCCTCGATGCGGCAGCCCTCCACCAGGTCGTTCATGCGGTTGAAGCAGCGCAGCAGGGTGGACTTGCCGCAGCCGGATGGCCCGATGAAGGCGGTGACGCGATTCTTCGGGATGTTCATGGTGACGTTGTGCAGCGCCTGCTTCTGACCGTAGTAGAGGTTCAGGCCGGGCACTTCCAGGGCCACCGGCTCGTCGGCCAGGGACAGGCTCTGCTTGCTGCGCCCCAGGGCGGCCATGTCGATGCCGCGGGTCGTGGATTCGGGTTGCATACGCTTCTCCGTTGAAAGCCGGGGGCGGCGGGCCCACACCGGGCCCGCGCGCCGAAATCAGTTGTCCAGCGCCTTGTACTTCTCGCGCAGGTGGTTGCGGATATACACCGCGCTCATGTTCAGGGTCGCAATCACCAGCACCAGCAGCAGCGCGGTGGCGTACACCAGCGGACGCGCCGCCTCCACGTTGGGGCTCTGGAAGCCCACGTCATAGATGTGGAAGCCCAGGTGCATGATCTTCTGGTCCAGGTGCAGGTAGGGGTAGTTGCCGTCCAGCGGCAGGGCCGGCGCCAGCTTGACCACGCCCACCAGCATCAGCGGCGCCACTTCGCCGGCGGCGCGGGCCACGGCGAGGATCAGGCCGGTCATCATGGCCGGGCTGGCCATGGGCAGGACGATCTTCCACAGGGTCTCGGCCTTGGTGGCGCCCAGGGCCAGCGAGCCCTCGCGCACCGCGCGGGGAATGCGCGCCAGGCCTTCCTCGGTGGCCACGATCACCACCGGCAGGGTCAGCACCGCCAGGGTCAGCGAGGCCCACAGCAGGCCGGGGGTGCCGAAGGTGGGCGCCGGCGCGGCTTCCGGGAAGAACAGGCGATCCAGGGAACCGCCCAGCACATAGACGAAGAAGCCCAGGCCGAACACGCCGTAGACGATCGAGGGCACGCCGGCCAGGTTGTTCACCGCGATGCGGATCACCCGGGTCAGCCAGCCCTGGCGGGCGTACTCGCGCAGGTACACCGCGGCCAGCACGCCGAACGGGGTGACGATCACCGCCATGATCAGGGTCATCAGCACGGTGCCGAAGATGGCCGGGAACACGCCGCCCTCGGTGTTGGCCTCGCGGGGCTCGTCGCTGACGAATTCCCACAGCTTGGCGAAATAGTGGCCGGTCTTGTCCAGGGCGCTCATGGCGTTGGGCTGGAAGGCGCGCACCACCTTGCCCAGGCTGATGTCCTGCTCCTGGCCGTCGACGGTGCGCATGCGCACGCTGTCGCGGTTGAAGGCCTGGTACAGCTCGCCCAGACGAGCTTCCAGGCGCTGGTATTCGGCGTCCCAGCGTGCCTTCTCGGCGGCCAGCTCGGCCTGGGCGGCGGCGTCCAGGCGGCCCTCCAGCTCCAGCTTGCGGGTCTGCAGACGCAGGCGCTCCAGGCCGTGGTTGATGCGGCCGATCCGGTGCTTCTCGACGTCCTGAATCTCGGCGTGCAGGGCATCGACCCGCTGCAGGCGGCGCTGCAGCTCGGCCCAGGCGGCGTCGCCCTCGGCCACCAGACGGCCCTCTTCCTTCACGTTGACCAGGAAGCCGTAGTAGTTGCCCCACTCGCGGCGCTCGAGCACCACCAGCTCCCGCGGGGTGCGCTCGTTGCTCAGCCACTCGCCCACCACCCAGCGGAAGTCGGCGCCATACACCTCGCGGTTGCCCACCTTGAGCAGTTCGCGGGTCATGAACTCGCCGCCCTCGGCGGCCACCGGCAGGCCGCTGGCCGCCAGGCGAGCGCGCGGCACCTCCTCGCGTTCGACGATCTCGCCGGCGACGGCCCGCGGCGCCTCGCCGGGGATGCGGTAGTCGGCGACCACCACGTCGGCCGGCCAGAAGTGTGCCAGGCCGCGGGTGGCGATCACCGCCAGCAGGCCCAGGGTCATGATCACCGCGATGGTCACCGCGCCGGCGTTCATCCACACCCAGGGGGTGCCGCTCTTGAACCAGGTCTTCAGATTCTGCTGTTGCATGGTTTCGCCCCCCTTACAGCGACGCATACTTGCCGCGCAGGCGCTGGCGGATCAGTTCGGCGAGAGTGTTCATCACGAAGGTGAACAGCAGCAGCACCATGGCGGCGAGGAACAGCACGCGGTAGTGGGTGCTGCCCACCTCGGACTCCGGCATTTCCACCGCCACGTTGGCGGCCAGGGTGCGCAGGCCCTCGAAGATGTTCATTTCCATGATCGGCGTGTTGCCGGTGGCCATCAGCACGATCATGGTCTCGCCCACGGCGCGGCCCATGCCGATCATCAGCGCCGAGAAGATGCCCGGGCTGGCGGTGAGGATCACCACGCGGGTCAGCGTCTGCCAGGGCGTGGCGCCCAGGGCCAGGGAGCCGTAGGTGAGGCTCCTGGGCACGCTGAAGATGGCGTCTTCGGCGATGGAGTAGATGTTGGGGATGACCGCGAAGCCCATGGCCAGGCCGACCACCAGGGCGTTGCGCTGGTCGAACGGGATGCCCAGCTCGTTGCTCAGCCACAGGCGCATGTCGCCGCCGAACAGCCAGTTCTCCAGGTGGCCGCTGACGCCCAGGGAGAAGGCGCCGACGCCGATCACCACCGGCACCAGCAGCGCCGCCTCCCAGCCGTCCGGCACCCGCAGGCGGATGCGCTCGGGCAGACGGCTCCACAGGAACGCGGCGCCGATGATGCCCACCGGCATGAGCAGCAGCAGGCTGAAGATGCCCGGCAGGTGGCTTTCCAGATAGGGCGCCAGGAACAGGCCGGCAAAGAAGCCGAGGATCACCGTGGGCAGCGCCTCCATCAGCTCGATCACCGGCTTGACCTTGCGGCGCAGGGTCGGCGCCATGAAGTAGGCGGTATAGATGGCCGCGCAGATGGCCAGCGGCGCGGCCAGCAGCATGGCGTAGAAGGCCGCCTTGAGGGTGCCGAAGGCCAGCGGCGCCAGGCTCAGCTTGGGTTCGAAGTCGGTGTTGGCCGAGGTGGACTGCCAGACGTGCTTCGGCTCGTCATAACTCTCGTACCAGACCTTGCCCCACAGGGCGCTCCAGGAGATTTCCGGGTGCGGATTGTCCACCGCCAGGCGACGCAGTTGACCGTCACGCTCCAGCAGCAGCTGGTCGGCGCGCGGCGACAGGGCGCCGACGGACGCACCGCCGCTCACCTGCTCCACCCGCAGGGTGCGGTGCGCGGTGCTGTGGAAGATGCCCACGCGGCCGGCCTCGTCCAGGGCCAGGAAACCCTTGCGGCGCTCCTCCGGCAGGATCTGCGCGATGGCCGCGTCGCCCAGGCGGAAGTTGCGCACGTTGGTCAGCGCGTGGCCGCCGTCCGCCTCACGCACCATGAACCACTGGCCGATGCCGCCGCTGGAGTCGCCCACCAGCAGGGAGATCCCGCCCAGCAGCGGCGTGACGCTGGTCACCCGGGCCTGGCCGGACAGCAGCTTGTAGCGGCCGTTGAGCTGCTGGCCGCGCAGATCGAACACCTGCACCGCGCGCTCGCTGAAGGCGTACAGCCAGCGATGGCGCGGCTCCAGGGCCAGCGCCACCACCGGCTCGTTCAGCGCCGGCAGGCTGAAGCGCCGCTCGCTCAGGCTCACCTCGCCGGTGAACAGGTTTTCCTCGCGCTCCAGCTGCAGCGCGTGCAGCTCGCCGCCGGCCACGCCGGCCAGCAGCAGGCTGCCGCCGTTGACGCTGACCGACAGCCGGTCCAGCGCGCGGCCCTGGGTGTCCAGCGGCAGCGGCTCGCTGCCGAAGGGGAAGCCGAGGACCGGGGTGATGGTCTTCACCCCGGCGGGGTAGCTGAGCGTGTAGTCGTGCTGGGCAACCAGCACCGTGCCATCGTCCAGGCCAAGCGCGAAGCGGCGGCTGCCGGGGGTGTCCTCGCCGAGGGCGGTGATGCGCCGCCCCTCGGGCAGCGGTAGCGCCTGCTCGCTCAGCAGGCCGCCGTCGTTCAGGTCGATGAACTGCACCTGGCCGGAGGCGTCCAGGCGCATGGCGATCCGGTTCTGTTCCTCCATGGCCAGCAGCAGGGCCGGCTGGCGTTCGGCCAGCCAGGCGGGCTGCCGTTCCTCGGCCTGCCCCAGCTCGGCGCCCTGGAAGATGGGCAGCACCACGTGGGCGAGATAGAAGAAGATCAGGGTGATGGCGCCCAGCACCGCCAGGCCGCCGATGGAAACGTACCAGCGGGCCAGACGGTCCTTGAGGGCGCGCATGCGCCGTTTGCGCTTGAGGGCCGGCGTATCGAAATCCAGCCCCGGCGCCCGGGAAGAAGCGCTCATGTCGTGTTCAGCCATATCGTTCATGAAATACATCCGGGGCCGGCTCGGAGAGGCCCGAGCGCACTTTAGAACCGCTGTGTGACAGAAACATGACAAGCCGGTGACGGCTTGTCCCAAACGCAACAACCCGCGCCGGAGCGCGGGTTGTCGTTACTGCGGGCGGGCCTCAGAGACCCAGTTCCTTCAGGGCCTTGTCGACCACCTTCTTGGGCAGCGGGATGTAGCCGTCCTTGACCACCACGTCCTGACCCTGCCTGGACAGCACCAGCTTGAGGAACTCGGCCTCCAGGGGCTGCAGCGGCTTGTTCGGATCCTTGTTCACGTACACATAGAAGAAGCGTGCCAGGGGGAACTTGCCGGTCAGGGCGTTGGCTTCCGAGGCCTCGAAGGCTTCGCCGCCCTTCTTGGACAGCGGCACGGCGCGCACGCTGGAGGTGCGGTAGCCGATGCCGGAGTAGCCGATGGCGTTCAGGGTGCTGGAGATGGACTGCACCACCGAGGCCGAGCCCGGCTGCTCGTTGACGTTCGGCTTGAAGTCACCCTTGCACAGCGCGGTTTCCTTGAAGTAGCCGTAGGTGCCGGACACCGAGTTGCGGCCGAACAGCTGGATCGGCTTGCTGGCCCACTCGCCGGTCAGGCCCAGCTGACCCCAGGTGCGGATGTCCTGGTCGGCGCCGCACAGGCGGGTGCTGGAGAAGATGGCGTCGACCTGCTCGATGTCCAGGCTCTTGATGGGGTTGTCCTTGTGCACGAACACCGCCAGGGCGTCGATGGCCACCGGAATCTCCACCGGCTTGTAGCCGTACTTCTGCTCGAAGGCCTGCTTCTCGCTGTCCTTCATCGGCCGGCTCATGGGGCCGATGTTGGCGGTGCCTTCGGTCAGTGCCGGCGGCGCGGTGGAGGAGCCGGCGGCCTGGATCTGGATGTTCACGTTCGGGTAGTGGCGCTTGAACTCTTCGGCCCACAGGGTCATCAGGTTGGCCAGCGAGTCGGAACCCACGCTGGACAGGTTGCCGGAAACCCCGGAGGTCTTGCTGTAGTTCGGCAGCGCCGGGTCGACGGCCGCCAGCGCGCCGGTGGAGGCCACGCTTACCGCGGCCAGGCCCATGGCCGCCATCAAACGCTTCACGTTCATTCCTTGCTCCTGGAACTGAGGGTGTGATTTGCAACGGTGGCCAGTATCCGCAGGCCCCATGACAACTCTATGAAGCGCATGTGACAGTTCGATGACCGTGGCGCAATGCGCTGTTTCTTGCCCGGGCCACCGCTATACTGGCGGCCCTTCCGCGCCTCCGACCAAGAACAACGCCATGCGCAGCGAACCCGAAATGCCCCTCGAAGAACTGGACCCCGTGCCCCAGGGTGACCTGGCCCTGCAGATCACCGCCCTGCCCCGGGATACCAACGGTTTCGGCGATGTCTACGGCGGCTGGCTGGTGGCGCAGATGGACCTGGCCGGCACGGCGACCGCCAGCCGTCTGGCCGGCGGCCGCGTGGCCACCGTCTCCATCGACCGCATGGCGTTCATGACCCCGGTGGTGGTGGGCGCCCAGCTGGCCTTCTACACCCAGACGCTGCAGGTCGGCCGCAGCTCGATCCGCCTGCTGGTGGAAGTGTGGAGCGACGACCCGCACAGCGGTGAACCGCGCAAGGTGACCGAGGCGGTGTTCGTGTTCGTGGCCATCGACGGTCAGCGTCGCACCCGCCCCATCACGACCCATCGCTGACCGCATCGGATTCCGCTACTCTGGCCGGGTTTCGGCTGCAGTGGAAGCTCCGATGCCTTTTCCCCGCCTTCGTCATGCCCTGCACCGCCTGTGGGGCAGGGATACCCTCGTCAACAGCCTGCGCGTGTTCATCGCCCTGGCCGGCGCCATGCTGGTCGGCCTGTGGGAACAGCGCCTGGACCTGGTGATTCCGCTGTTCCTGGGGGTTATCGCCAGCGCCCTGGCGGAAACCGATGACAACTGGCTGGGGCGCCTGCAGGCCCTGCTGGTCACCCTGGCCTGCTTCGCGGTGGCGGCCTTCTCGGTGCAGCAGCTGTTCCCCTACCCCTGGCTGTTCGTCATCGGCCTGGGCCTGGTCACCTTCGCCCTGACCATGCTCGGTGCGGCCGGCGCGCGCTACGCCACCCTGGGCTGGTCGACCCTGATCCTGGCCATCTACACCATGATCGGCGTGGAACAGCGCGGCGGCGTGCCCGGCAGCTTCTGGCACGAACCCCTGCTGTTGCTGGCCGGCGCCGCCTGGTACGGCGCGCTTTCGGTGCTGTGGGCGGCACTGTTCGTGAACCAGCCGGTGCAGCAGAGCCTGGCGCGGCTGTTCGAGGAGCTGGGGCTGTACCTGAAGATCAAGAGCAGCCTGCTGGAGCCGGTGCGCCAGCTGGACGTGGAGGAGCGTCGCCTGGAACTGGCGCGGCAGAACGGCCGCGTGGTCAGCACCCTGAACCAGGCCAAGGAAATCCTCCTGCACCGCTTCGCCAACGGCCGGCCCACGGCGCGCCTGAACCGCTACCTGCAGCTGTACTTCATCGCCCAGGACATCCACGAGCGCGCCAGTTCGTCCCACTACCCGTACAACGAGCTGGCCGAGGCCTTCTTCCACAGCGACGTGATGTTCCGCTGCCAGCGCCTGCTCAACCAGCAGGGCAACGCCTGCCGCACCCTGGGCCGCGCCATCCGCCTGCGCGAACCCTTCGATCACAGCGAGAGCCGCGCGGCCCTGGACGACCTGCAGACCTCCCTGGCCCATCTCTACGAGCAGAACCGCCCGGAATGGCGCGGACTGCTGCGCTCGCTGCGTGCCCTGGCCAGCAACCTGGAAACCCTGGACCGCAAGCTGTCCGGCGCCAGCAACCCGGACGCCCTGGCCGACCAGCAGGACCAGAGCCTGCTGGATCGCTCGCCGCGCACCCTGCGCGAGGCGCTGCAGCGCATCCGCCTGCAGCTGACGCCCACCTCGCTGGTGTTCCGCCACGCGCTGCGCCTGTCCATCGCCCTGTGCGCCGGCTACGGCATCCTGCACTGGATCGATCCGACCCAGGGCTACTGGATCCTGCTCACCACCCTGTTCGTCTGCCAGCCGAACTATGGCGCCACGCGCACCCGGCTGGTGCAGCGCATCCTCGGCACCCTGATCGGCCTGGTGGCCGGCTGGGCGCTGATCGGCCTGTTTCCCCAGGCCATCCTGCAGGCCGGCCTGGCGGTGGTGGCCGGCGTGCTGTTCTTTGCCACCCGGACGACCCGCTACACCCTGGCCACGGCGGCCATCACCCTGCTGGTGCTGCTGAGCTTCAACCAGATCGGCGACGGCTACGGACTGATCTGGCCGCGCCTGTTCGACACCCTGCTGGGCAGCCTGATCGCCATCGCCGCGGTGTTCCTGATCCTGCCGGACTGGCAGGGCCGACGCCTGGACCAGCTGCTGGCCAGCACCCTCAATGCCCACGCCCAGTACCTGCGCGAGATCCTCGCCCAGTACGCCAGCGGCAAGCACGACGACCTGGCCTACCGGGTGGCGCGGCGCAACGCCCACAACGCCGACGCCACGCTGTCCACCACCCTGTCCAACATGCTCATGGAGCCGGGCCCCTTCCGCAAGGACGCCGAGCCGGGCTTCCGTTTCCTGGTGGTGACCCACACGCTGCTCGGCTACCTGTCCGCGCTGGGCGCGCACCGCGCGCCGCTGGGCGACGACGCGGAAGCGGCCGCGCTGACCGAAGCCGGAACCCGGATTGTCGCCACCATGGAAGAAATCGCTGCGGGACTGGCGGGGCGCTCACCCCTGGCCGTGCACAGCGAGGCCGACGAGGCGCTGGCGCGCATGCTGGAACAGACGGACATCGCGGATGATGCCCGACGCCTGGTCAGCACTCAGCTGGCGCTGATCTGCCGGCAGCTGGCGCGGCTACGCACATTGGGCGGCCACCTGACCCGCAGGGAGCAGATGACCGCCGCGCACTGACTGCCGCTGCCGTCAGTCCTGGGCCGGGTTGGTGTTCATGTCGCTTTCCTCCGGCACGCCGCTGGGGGTGGTGGGCGGCGGAGTGGGCGTGGTCGGCGGGACGGGCTCGGCCGGTGCCGGGGTCATGGGCTCGGTCTGCGGGGGCGGCGCGGTGTCGATCCGCTCGTCCTCGTCGGGGCCGCAGCCCACCAGCAGGACACCAAGCACAGCCGGCAGGATGAAATGCGCAAGACGCATGGGGTTGCCTCCTTAACCAGGGGCCGGGCAAGGCCAGCCGGAATGTGAAGGGCACCGTGGACTACCGTGCCACGTTGCTGTGACTGCAAATGTCCCGCAGAGTGCCGCGCAGGACCTGCCGATCCGCCGCGCGCCGACTATGCTTGCCGGCCGGTTTTCCGCCGCACGGACGCGCCCATGCTTCTGACCCGCCCGCTCGGCCTGGCCCTCGCCCTCTGCCCATTGCTCGCCCAGGCCTGTCCCGACTGGTCCGCCGAACGCGCCGCCGTCGAGCTACGCCAGCTGGCCGCACAGCTGGCGCGCTGGGACGACGCCTATCACCGCGAAGGCCGCTCGCTGATCGCCGACGAACTCTACGACCAGGCCCGCGCACGCCTTGCCCACTGGCAGGGCTGCTTCCCCGGGCAGGCGGTCGCCACGCCCGCGCCGCTGGCGGGCCAGGCCGGCCCTCTGCCCCTGCCGGTGGCGCAGACCGGCCTGAACAAGCTGGACGATGCGCAGCTGCAGGACTGGCTGGCGCGCCGCGAGGGGGTATGGATCCAGCCGAAGGTGGACGGCGTGGCGGTGACCCTGGTGTACCGCGCCGGTCGCCTGGTCCGGGCCCTCAGCCGGGGGGATGGTCGCCATGGGCAGGACTGGACCGCCCGGGCAAGCGCCCTGCCGGCGGTGCCGATGCAGCTGGCCGAGCCGCGGGATGCGGTGCTGCAGGGCGAGCTGTACTGGCGCCTGACGGCACATGTGCAGGCCGAACAGGGTGGCATGGGCGCCCGCGCCCGAGTGGCCGGCCTGCTGGCCCGGGCGACGCTGGAGGAAGGCGAGGCGGCCGGCATCGGCCTGTTCGTCTGGGACTGGCCGGACGGTCCCGCCGATCCGCGGCAGCGCCTGGCCACCCTGGCCCGCCTGGGCTTTGCCGACAGCACGGCCTTCACCCGGCCGGTGGCGGATTTCGCCGAGGCGCGCCGCTGGCGCGAACGCTGGTTCCGCTCACCCCTGCCCTTTGCCACCGACGGTGTGGTGCTGCGCCAGGCCGATCGCCCCCATGGCCGACACTGGCAGCCGCGCCCGCCGAGCTGGGCGGTGGCCTGGAAGCACCCGCCGCGCCAGGCGCTGGCCGAGGTACGGCGCGTGGAGTTCCGCATCGGGCGCAGCGGACGCATCACGCCGCTGCTGCACCTGCAGCCGGTGCACCTGGATGACCGGGTGGTGCGCCGCGTGTCGGCCGGTTCCCTGCCCCGCTGGCAGGCGCTGGATGCGCTGCCCGGCGATCAGGTGGCGGTCGCCCTGGCCGGCGGCAGCGTGCCGCGACTGGAGTCGGTGGTCTGGCGCTCGCCGCACCGCCAGCCGGTGATCGCCCCGGATGCCTCGGCTTATCACGCCCTGAGCTGCTGGCAACCCACGCCGGGCTGCGAGGCGCAGTTCCTGGCACGTCTGGAATGGCTGTCCGGCCGGCAGGGCCTGAACCTGCCCGGCATCGCCCGGGGCACCTGGCAGGCGCTGCTGGCGGAGGGGCAACTGGATGAGGGGTTGCTGGGCTGGCTGGAGGCGGACGGACCGCCGGCCTTGCGCGGTGCCGCCATCCTCGCCCGTCAGCGCCCCTTTGACCGGTGGCTGACGGCGCTCGGCGCACCACCCGGGGTACGGGGCGAGCACTGGCGGCAGCTGGCCACCCGTTCCCTGCCCGAATGGCTGGAGCAGCCGGGGATGGGGCCACAAAGGGCGCGCCAGGCCCACGCCTTCCTGGCACATCCGCCGGTGCGGGCGCTGGCGGCCCGCCTGGCAACGCTGGGCGTGGACGGCTTCGCCCCCTGAGGTGGCCTTCAGTCGCGCTTGACCACCTTGGCCAGCACCACCCGGGGGCCCTTCATCTTCTTGACGATGATGCGCAGGCCGGAGGTTTCCAGGGCCTCCTCCTCCTCGGGTACCCGGTTGAGGGTCTCGTAGATCAGCCCGGCCAGGGTGTCGGCCTCGATGTGGTCGAGGTCCACGCCCAGCAGGCGCTCGATCTTGAACAGCGGGGTGTCACCGCGCACCAGCAGCTTGCCGGGCTGGTAGGCCAGCACGCCGCGCTCGGCCTTGCGGTGCTCGTCCTGGATGTCGCCGACCAGGGCCTCCAGCACGTCCTCCATGGTCAGGTAGCCGATCACCTTGCCGTCGGCCTCCTCCACCAGGGCGAAGTGCACGCCGCCCTTGCGGAACTCCTCCAGCAGGGTGGTCAGCGGCATGTGGCGGGAAATACGCTCCACCGGGCGGATCACCTCGTCCAGATCCAGCTTCCCGGGCAGCTCGCCGAGGCGCGCCAGCTCCAGCAGCAGGTCCTTGATGTGCACCAGGCCGATGAACTCGCCGGCCTCCTCGTCGTACACCGGGTAGCGGCTGTACTTGTGCCGGCGCAGGATGCCGAACAGCTCCTCCATGTCGGTGCTGCGCTTGATGTACACCAGGTCCTCGCGGGAGTTGGCCCAGTCGGCCACTTCCAGCTCGCCCATCTCCACCGCCGAGGCCAGCACGCGGATGTCCTGGTCGCTGGGATCGTGGACACGGCTGGAGTGCAGGATCAGCTTCAGCTCGTCGCGGCTGTAGTGATGCTCGTGGTGATCGCCCGGCTCGCCCTGGCCGGCGAAGCGCAGGATGGCGTTGGCGCTGGCATTGAGCAGGAAGATCGCCGGGTACATGGCCCAGTAGAACAGGTACAGCGGGACGGCGGTCCACAGCGACAGCAGCTCGGGCTTGCGAATCGCCCAGGACTTGGGCGCCAGCTCGCCGACCACGATGTGCAGGTAGGAAATGAAGAAGAAGGCCACCGCGAAGGCGGAACCATGGATCACCGCCTCGTTTTCCACGCCGAGGGCGGCGAACAGCGGCTCGATCAGGTGGGCAAAGGCCGGCTCGCCGACCCAGCCCAGGCCCAGCGAGGCCAGGGTGATGCCCAGCTGGCAGGCCGACAGATAGGCGTCGAGCTGATGGTGGACGGTGCGCAGGATCTTGCCGCGCCAGCCGTGCTGGCTGGCGATGGCCTCCACCTTGGTGGAGCGCAGCTTGACCATGGCGAACTCGGCCGCCACGAAGAAGCCATTGAGCAGAACCAGGAAGAAGGCGAACAGGACGAGGCCGAAATCGGCGAAATAGGTATAGGCGAGAGAACTAGGGGAAGGGTCCATGTCGAGCAGGGTTGGCCAATGATTGCCGCAAGATGGCCATTCGCCCGGCGTTTTTCAAGCCCGGCGGTCAATCGGGCGTGCTTTCCTGCGGCTGGCGCGCCAGCTGGGTCAGGGGAAAATGGCAGGTGAAGGTGCTGCCCCGCCCCGGCTGGCTGACGATGTCCAGGCGTCCGCGATGGCGCAGCAGCACATGCTTGACGATGGCCAGCCCCAGGCCGGTGCCGCCGGTGTCCGTGGCGCGGCTGGCGTCGACCCGGTAGAAGCGCTCGGTGAGACGCGGGATATGCCTGGCCTCGATGCCCGGGCCGGTGTCACGCACCGCCAGGTGCGCGCCCTGCTCGTCGCGCCACCAGCGGATGTACACCTCGCCACCGTCGGGGGTGTACTTGACCGCGTTGAACACCAGGTTGGCGAAGGCGCTGCGCAGCTCGCCGTCGCAACCCTTGAGCCACAGGTCGGGGTCGGCCTCCAGGCTGATGCGGTGGCCGCGCGGGCCGGATAGCGCCAGGGCGTCGCGGTGGACGCTCTGCAGGAGGCGTTCGACCGCCACCGGCCGGTTGTCGGCCGGGTAGTCGGTAGCCTCCAGGCGCGCCAGCAGCAGCAGGTCGTCGAGCATGTGCGACATGCGCGCCGCCTGATCCCGCATCTGCTGCATGGGTCGCAGCCAGCGGGGCGCCAGGGCCTCGGGATGGTCGAGCAGGGTTTCCAGGTAGCCACTGATCACCGTCAGCGGCGTGCGCAACTCGTGGGAGACGTTGGCGACGAAATCCTTGCGCATCTGTTCCAGCTTCTGCATGCGCGTCACGTCGCGCACCAGCATCAGGTGCTCCCGCTGGCCATACAGGGTGATGAAGATCTGCAGGTGGCGCTCGGCGTCCACCGGCGAGCGCAGATCCAGCGGCTCGCGGAAATCCTTGCGCTCGAAATACTCCTTGAAGCGCGGATGGCGCACCAGATTGGTCACCGGCTGGCCGTTGTCCTCGGGCGCCTTGAGACCCAACAGCCGGCTGCCGGCCGGATTCCACCATTCCAGATTGCCGTCGCGGTCGAGCATCACCACCGCATCCTGCAGGGCGGTGGTGGACTGCTGGGCGCGATCGATCACCGCCTGCAGGCGCTCGCGGGCCTCGCGGTTGCGGCGCTGCAGCAGGTGGATGCGGTCGTAGAGGGCTTCCCACAGCCCGCGCGCCTCCGGCACCTCGTCCCGGGGACCGGCGCCCTCCAGCCAGCGCTGCAGGCGCAGCAGGTCGTGCAGCAGCCAGGCCAGGTAGGCCGCCAGGCACAGCGCCAGGCTCCAGCCCCACTGGCCGCTGAACAGGCCCAGCAGCAGCGCCGCGCCCAGCAGGAGCAGGCCATGGCGCAGCAGGACGGCGGCGGGATGGGTGTTCACATTCAGACTCGTGTGGAGAAGCGATAGCCGGTGCCGCGCACCGTCTGCACCAGCGACTCGCAGTTCGGTCCCAGGGCCTTGCGCAACCGGCGGATATGCACATCCACGGTACGCTCCTCCACATAGACATTGCCACCCCACACCTGGTCGAGCAGCTGGCCGCGGGTATAGGCGCGCTCCTGGTGGGTCATGAAGAACTTCAGCAGGCGGTACTCGGTGGGGCCCATTTCCGCCGGCTGGCCATCGATGGTCACCCGCTGGCTCACCGGGTCCAGGCACAGGCCGCCCACTTCGATGGGCGTCTCGCCGTCGTCGGCACCGACGCGGCGCAGCACCGCCCTCAGGCGCGCCACCAGCTCGCGGGGCGAGAAGGGCTTGGTGATGTAGTCATCCGCGCCCACCTCCAGGCCCTGGACCTTGTTGTCCTCCTCGCCCTTGGCGGTGAGCATGATGATGGGGATGTCCGCGGTCAGCTCGTCGCGCTTCAGGCGCCGCGCCAGCTCGATGCCGGAAGTGCCGGGCAGCATCCAGTCGAGCAGCAGCAGATCGGGCCGGTGGTCGACGATCAGGCTGTGGGCCTGCTGGCTGTCGCCCGCCTCCAGGCACCGATAGCCGGCCATTTCCAGCGCCACCACGATCATCTCGCGGATCGGCGCCTCGTCGTCGACGATGAGGATGGTCTTGCCTGCCATGGTTTCCCTATGCGATTGGACGTTGCCCGGCATTAGATAACGCAATTGTTGCAGCGATGTGACAGGCGCGCGGCCGAACCGTGTGTCGGATCCCCGTGCAGGCGGCGGATTTCGGCACTCGAACCAGGAGAAACCGCGAACGGAGACACGCCATGCAAAGGTTCATCTCCCTGCTCGGCGCCGGCCTGCTGGCGCTGCTGCCCACCCTCGGCGCTGCCCAGGAGGAGCCGGCCCGGGTGCAGGACGGCCGCCTGGTGGATGCCGAGGGCCTGACCCTCTACACCTACGGCAAGGACAAGGAAGGCGAGTCCAACTGCCACGAGGAATGCGCCAACATCTGGCCGCCGCTGATCGCCGCGGAGGACGCCCGGCCCTCCGGCAAGTGGAGCCTGGTCAAGCGCCGCGACGGCACGCTGCAATGGGCCTATGACGGCAAGCCGCTGTACACCTACGCCAAGGACAAACAGCCCGGCGACACCACCGGGGACGGCGTCGGTCCCTGGAAGATGGCCAAGCCCTGATGACTACCTGAGCAGGTAATCCGCCACCACGCCGGCGAGGATCGCCAGGCCGGCCCAGTGGTTGTGCAGGAAGGCCTGGAAGCACACCAGCGGCTCGCGGTTGCGCGTGCGGTGAAATTCCCACAGGAAGCACAGCAGCGCCACCGCCAGGCCCAGATGGAAGTACAGGCCCAGCCCGAAGCGGCCGCCGGCCAGCAGCAGGCAGAGCAGCGACAGCAGCTGCAAGGTGAGGATGATCAGCCGGTCCGCTTCGCCGAACAGGATGGCGGTGGAGCGGATGCCGATCTTCAGGTCGTCCTCGCGATCGGCCATGGCGTAGTAGGTGTCATAGGCCACCGTCCATACCACGTTGGCAACGAACAGCACCCAGGCCTCCGGCGGCAGGCTGCCGCGCTCGGTGGTGAAGCACATGAGGATGCCCCAGCTGTAGGCCGCGCCGAGCACCACCTGCGGGTAGTAGGTGTAGCGCTTCATGAAGGGATACAGGGAGGCCACCGCCAGGGCGCCGAAGGACAGCCAGACGGTGGTGGCGTTGGTCAGCAGCACCAGCCCGAAGCTCAGGGCCACCAGCACGGCGAACAGCACCCAGGCCTCCTTCACCCGCACCCGCCCGGTGGCCAGGGGGCGTTCGCGGGTGCGCGCCACGTGGCCGTCGAAGTTGCGGTCGGCGAAGTCGTTGATCACGCAGCCAGCCGAGCGCATGAGCACCACGCCCAGGGTGAAGATCACCACATGGGCCGGGCTGGGCGTGCCCTCGCCGGCGATCCACAGGGCCGCCAGGGTCGGCCAGAGCAGCAGGTAGATGCCGATCGGCCGGTCCAGGCGCATCAGCTGGATGAAGTCCCAGGCGCGGGGATGCAGGCGATTGAAGGATTGCAGCAGCTGCGTGTACATGGGTCCTCCATGGGAATCGCTAGGACTTGCCGGCCTCGGCGCGCACCGCCTGCCAGTGCTCCGGCAGGAAGATCTCCGCCACCAGCACGCCGACCTTGCCGCGCTGGAAGCGCGAGCGGCGGGCCCAGAGCCCGGCTCGCGCCACCTCGGCGGGCAGCCAGTGCGCAGGATAATGGCAGACCTCGAAGGGGCTGCGCCCGAACGCCTTGTCGCTGAACAGCAGATGGCCCAGCGGGCGGCTGCCCAGGTGCTCCAGATCCAGCTGCAGGGCCTGCAGCGCCTCGCGGCCCACCACGCTGCGGGCGAACACCCAAGGCTGGCCGCCGCGTCCGCACAGGTACACCTCGCGCACCCAGCCGACGGTACCCGGCGCCAGGCCCAGGCTCGCGCATTCATCGTCGCGCAGCGCCTGCCATTCCTCCAGCAGCGGACGCACGGAAAAGTCGCCGCCGGCCAGCGCGGTCAGGCGCAGGGTCAGCGAGCCGGGCTCGGACAACCAGTCCCGCACGCAATCGTCCGGCGCGGGGGTCGCGGACGCGAGGGACAGCCAGCAGGGAAGATCGGACACGATGAGATCGGAAGCAAGGAAACGAAAGGCTGGCAGTCTATCACGGGGCAGCACCCTACCAAGGGAAGGGATCAACGGCCTTGGCGAGCCGGCGCCCTTGCGCTAGGTTGCCCGCTCCTGCAATCAAGCGAGGCAGACGATGAAGACCTGGCAATGCGCCGTATGCGGCCTGATCTACGACGAAGCCGAGGGCTGGCCCGAAGAGGGCATCGCGCCCGGCACGCCCTGGGAAGAGGTGCCCGAGGACTGGGCCTGCCCGGACTGCGGTGTCGGCAAGAGTGATTTCGTGATGATGGAAGTGGCCTGATGGATCGTCAGGCTCCCGTCGTGATCGTCGGCACCGGGCTGGCTGGCTACGGCCTGGCCCGGGAGTTTCGCAAGCTGGACACGCAGACGCCGCTGCTGCTGATCAGTGCCGACGATGGGCGTTCCTATTCCAAGCCGATGCTGTCGACCGCCTTCGCCAAGGGCCAGGACGCCGACGCCCTGGTGATGGCCGAAGCGGGTGCCATGGCCGAACAGCTGAACGCCGAGATCCGCACCCACAGCCGGGTGACCGCCATCGACGCCCAGACGCGGCGCCTGTGGCTGGGCAACGAGACGATCGACTACCGCGACCTGGTGCTGGCGCTGGGCGCCGAGTGCGTGCGGGTGCCGGTGGATGGCGACGCCACCGAACGCATCCTGTCGATCAACGACCTGGAGGACTACGCCCGCTTCCGCGCCGCGCTGGCCGGCAGGCAGCGGGTGCTGATCCTCGGCGCCGGGCTGATCGGCTGTGAATTCGCCAACGACCTGCGCCTGGGCGGCTTCGAGGTGGACCTGGTGGGCCTGGCCGAGCAGCCCATGCCCGACCTGCTGCCGGCGCAGCTGGGCGACGCCCTGAGCGACGCGCTGCGGGAACTGGGCGTGAACCTGTATCTGGGCCGCACCCTGGCCAGCCTGAACCACAGCGGCGACGGCCTGCAGGCACTGCTCTCCGATGGTACCCGCCTGGAGTGCGATCTGGTGCTGTCGGCCGTCGGCCTGCGCCCGCGTACCGCGCTGGCCGCCACGGCCGGCCTGGCCACCGGGCGCGGCATCCGGGTCGACCGGCAGCTGCGCACCTCCGCCGAGCACATCTATGCCCTGGGCGACTGCGCCGAGGTGGACGGCCTCAACCTGCTCTACGTGATGCCCCTGATGGCCTGCGCCCGCGCCCTGGCCAGGACCCTGGCCGGCGAGCCCGGTGAGGTGCGCTACGGCCCCATGCCGGTGATGGTGAAGACCCCCGCCTGCCCGCTGGTGGTGGCCGTGCCGCCGCCAGGGCGCAGCGGCACTTGGGAGGTCAGTGGCGAGGGTCGGGACTGGCAGGCGCTGTGTCACGATGCCGCGGGCAACCTGCTGGGCTACGGCCTGAGCGGCCAGGCCGTGCAGGGCCGTCTGGCGCTGAATCGGCAGCTGTCACCCCTGCTGGACTGACATTCCGTCGGAACTGAGGCCTGGTTGACGGGCCGAAAGGCCCGTCGGGACTGGCGTGGCCGCTGGGCGCATGCCATCCTCGAATCGACTGCCGCGGGCTGAACCGGTGGCAGGCAGCCGCGCCGCTGCGGCCGCCGATCCGGGGGTTCCGCTGCAATGGGGGCTGTTCTGCCAGAGCAGCACGACACACAACAAGAACAACAATGAAACCGTCGAAGAGGCATCTTATGCGTAAACCGGAACTCGCCGCCGCCATCGCGGAAAAGGCCGACCTCAGTCGCGAGCAGGCCAATCGTGTGCTCAATGCCGTCCTGCAGGAAATCACCGATGCGCTGAACCGCAAGGAAAGCGTCACTCTGGTCGGCTTCGGCACCTTCGTGCAACGTCACCGGGGGGCGCGCACCGGCAAGAACCCGCAGACCGGTGAACCCGTGAAGATCAAGGCCAGCAACACCGTGGCCTTCAAGCCCGGCAAGTCGCTGCGCGACGCCATCAACTGATCACCCGAAAGGCCCCCGGACCCCGACGGGGGCCTTTTTACACGTTTCTACACAAGTTCGGCTGTAAGCAGCGGATTTGGCCGCTAGAATCGCGCGCCTGACAACAATCACCCCGCCAAGAGGCAGCGATGAAATTCCGTTTTCTCCTGTGGATGCTGGGCCGCCTGATGAGCAAGGCCAGCCGCACCAATCCCGAATTCCAGCAGCAACTGGCCGACAAGGACCTGGTGTTCCAGCTGCACACCCTGGACGGCAAGGTGGCGCGCCACTTCATCGTGCGCAACCAGCGCATCACCAGCAGGCGCGGCCCCGCCGAGCAGCCGGCCTTCGCCCTGGGCTTCCGCGATGCCGCCTACGGCTATGCCACCTTCACCGCCAAGAACAAGCAGCTGGCCTTCATGAAGGGCATCCAGGACAAGGACATCCAGATCCAGGGCAACCCCATGCTGGTCATGTGGTTCCAGGGCCTGACCAAGTACCTCAAGCCCAAAAGGAAGAAGGCCGCCCAGGCGGCGTGACGCCCACGGCGGCCGGCAGCCTGAGCGGCCGCGCTATTCCTGCTCCGGGTCGTGCGGCCCGGTCGCGCGCGACCCCTGGAACTGACTGGCCATGTCGCGCAGCGCCGCCTCGGCGCGCAGCACCTTCTGCAAGGCCTCCTCGGCCTGCTCGGCGGTGAGCCCCAGCCGCTGGTAGAGCGATTCGGGCACCGGCTGGCGCATGCCGTCACCGATGCCCACGCCGCGCAACAGGTTGACCGCCAGGTACACCAGATTGGGGTAGGCGCTGTGCGGCCCGGCGTAGTCCGGGTCGTTCTGGAAGCGCAGTGCGGTATAGATCTCCTCCTGCATCTCCCAGTTGCGCATCATCCAGCTGCCGATCTGCTCGCGGGTGATGCCCAGCAGGTACTGTTCGATGTGCCCGTGCCACAGGTGCGGGTTGGTTTCCAGGTGCTGGCAGATCAGGTCGAAGTGCGGCGGGAAGATGTGCGCCAGCAGCAGATAGCCGAAGTTGTGCAGCAGGCCGCCCAGGTAGGCCAGGCCGGTTTCCGGGCGCTGGGCCGGCGGAATCATCCGGGTCAGGCCCTCGATCAGCGCGGCGGTGTAGATCGCCTGCTGCCAGTAGGGGGTGTTCTGCTGGTTCGGATCGCTGAGCTGGCTCAGGTGTCGGCCCAGAGCCAGGCCCAGGGCCAGGTTGATCACCAGGTCGAAACCCAGCACGCGGATGATCGCCTCTTCCACCGAGCGGATCTTGCCGGGCGCGGCATACAGCGGCGAACTGGCCCAGCGCATCACCTGGGCGGCCAGCGCCGGATCGGTCTCCACCACCGCGGTCACGTCGTCGATGGTGGCGTTGGGGTTGGCGCGCAGCTTGATGATGCGCTGGGCGGTGCGGGTCAGCGGCGGAATTTCCACGGTCTCGTCGAGGCGCTGCTGGATGCGCCGCGCCGTGAAGGTCTTCACCGCATGGTCGATCTCGCTGCTGTCGTCACCTGGCCGGTTGAGGTTGGGCTGGATATTGCCCAGGGGCTCGCCGAAACGCCCCGGGCGGGCCTTGGCCAGCAGCATCTGGAAGTGCTCGCGGCCGATCTCCAGCAGCAGCCCCGGCGTGCCGGACTCGATCAGCAGTACCGGCTGCTCCAGCAGGCGCTCGTCGTAATAGCAGGGCGAGCTGGTGATCGCCGGCAGCGCCGGCAGGCAGCCCAGGCCATGACGGTCCAGCATGCGGCGCAGGCGTTCGGCCCGCACCGGACCGAGGGTACGGCCACTGAAGCTGGCCAGACGCTTGAGATCGAGCAGCTGATTGCGTGGATAGAGCACCAGGGCAGCGCCCAGGGCATCCTCGAGCAGCACCGCCTGGATGCGCTGCGCCGGCGGCAGCCCGGGCTCGTCGGCCCGGGTGCGTAACGGCACCACCAGCCGCCGCAGCAGTTGCTGGATAAGCAACGGAGCAGTCAGGGTCGATGTGGTGGAGGTCATGGTGCACGGATTCATTACTACATCCCGTTCCCGAGTGGGCGTTTGCAATGCTTATCGGCCGCGTTGCGGTTTTTCACAGTCCCGCCAGACCCGCTCATACCTGGCCATATTGCTGGCCGTGGCGCAGCCAGCGCTCCAGCAGCGGTGCCACGTGGCCCGGCCAGCGCTCCAGCAGCGTCAGGGCGGCCTCACGAACGGCCGGCAGCAGGTCGGCATCGCGCATCAGGTCGGCCACCTTGAATTGCAGCAGGCCGGTCTGCCGGGTGCCGAGCATCTCGCCCGGCCCGCGCAGCTCCAGATCCTTCTCGGCGATCAGGAAGCCGTCGGTGGTCTCGCGCATGATCGCCAGCCGCTCGCGACCCAGCTGCGACAGCGGCGCATGATAAAGCAGCACGCAGTGACTGACCGCACTGCCGCGACCGACGCGACCGCGCAGCTGATGCAGCTGGGCCAGGCCGAGGCGCTCCGGGTTCTCGATGATCATCAGGCTGGCATTGGGCACGTCCACCCCCACCTCGATCACCGTGGTGGCCACCAGCAGCTGCAGCGCGCCGGCCTTGAACGCCTCCATCACCGCCGCCTTCTCGGCCGGTTTCATGCGGCCATGGATCAGCCCGACCCGCAGCTCGCCGAGGGCGGCGGACAGCTCCTCGTAAGTGGTCTGCGCGGCCTGGCAGGTGAGTTCCTCGGACTCCTCGATCAGCGTACACACCCAGTAGGCCTGGCGGCCTTCCAGACAGGCGGCGCGAACCCGCTCGATGACTTCCGGGCGGCGGCTGTCGGCGATGGCCAGGGTGTTCACCGGCGTGCGCCCGGGGGGCAGCTCGTCAAGGATCGAGGTGTCCAGGTCAGCGTAGGCGCTCATCGCCAGGGTGCGCGGGATGGGCGTGGCGGTCATGATCAGCTGGTGCGGGCAGAGCCGCCCGTCGACACCCTTTTGGCGCAGCGCCAGGCGCTGCTGCACGCCGAAGCGGTGCTGCTCGTCGATGATCACCAGCGCCAGGCGGGCGAAGCGCACCTCGTCCTGGAACAGCGCATGGGTGCCGACCACCATCGGACAGCCGCCGGCGATGCGTTCCAGCGCAGCGGTGCGCGCCTTGCCCTTGAGCTTGCCGGCCAGCCAGGCCACCTCGATGCCCAGCGGCGCGAACCAGCGGCTGAAATTGAGGAAGTGCTGCTCGGCGAGGATTTCCGTGGGTGCCATCAGCGCCACCTGGTAGCCGGCCTCCAGCGCCTGCAGGGCCGCCAGCGCGGCCACCACCGTCTTGCCCGCGCCCACATCGCCCTGCACCAGGCGCAGCATGGGCTCGGGGCGGGCCAGGTCATAGGCGATCTCGGCGCCGACGCGGCGCTGGGCGCCGGTGGGCGCGAAGCCCAGGCCGGCGAGGAATTGCCCCGGCAGGCGCGTGGCCGGCGGCAGCGCCGGCGCCTGCTGGGCGCGGATGGTTTCCCGCAGGCGCTGCAGGGACAGCTGGTGGGTGAGCAGTTCCTCGAAGGCCAGGCGCCGCTGCGCCCAGTGACGCCCCTCGGCCAGCTCCTGCAGGTCGGCATCCGGCGGCGGGCGATGCAGGAAGCGGATCGCCTCGGCCAGGGGGCCGAGCCGGTAGTGCTCGGCCAGCTCCAGGGGCAGCCAGTCGGGCAGGCTGTGCGGACCGAGGCGCGCCAGCGCCTGCTGGCTGAGGGTGCGCAGGCGCTGCTGGGTGAGCCCTTCGGTGGTGGGATAGATGGGAGTGAGGGTCTGCTCCACCGGCGCCGGCTCGGCACCGCTCATGGCACGGTATTCGGGGTGGTAGATCTCCAGGCCGGTGGCGCCGGGACGCACCTCGCCGTAGCAGCGCAGCGCGGTGCCGCGCTTGAGGCCGTCCTTCTGCGCCTGGCTGAAATGGAAGAAGCGCAGGCTCAGGGTGCCGCTGCCGTCCTGCAGACGCACCAGCAGGCTGCGGCGACGTCCCATGACCACGTCGGCGCCGGCCACCACGCCTTCCACGACGGCATCCTGTCCCGGACGCAGCGCGCCGATGGGCGTGACCCGGGTGCGGTCCTGATAGCGCAGCGGCAGGTGGAAGAGCACATCCTGCAGGGTTTCCAGGCCGACCCGGGCAAGCTTCTCCGCCAGGGCCGCGCCCACCCCCTTGAGCGCGGTGACCGGTACCTGCGCCAGTTCGCTCATGCCGGCTCGGCGGTTCCCTGCGCTTGCGGCCGCGCCACCGAGCAGAGGCGGATGGAGTCGGCCAGCACCTCGATGGCCTTGGGCCGCGGGAAGCTGGCGCGCCAGGCGATGGCCACGGTGCGATAGGGCACCGGTGGCGTCATCGGGCGGATCTCCAGCACGCCCGGCGCGTAGTGGTGGCTCTCCACTGCGGAGAACGGCAGCACCGAGACGCCCAGACCCGAGGCGACCATGTGGCGGATGGTTTCCAGCGAGCTGGATTCCACGGTGGTGTGGCTGGCCGAATCACCCTTGCGGGTCGCCGGACAGGCTTCCAGCACCTGGTCGCGGAAGCAGTGCCCCTCGCCCAGCAACAGCAGGCTCTTGTCATTGAGGTCGCTGGCGTCGATGGTGGCGCGTGCGGTCCAGGGGTGGTCGGCCGGCATCAGCACGTAGAAGGGTTCGTCGTACAACGGCTTGGTCAGCACATCGGCTTCCTGGAACGGCAGCGCGATGATGATGGCGTCCAGCTCCCCGGTGCGCAGCTTGTCGCGCAGCACGTGGGTGAAGTTTTCCTCGATGTACAGCGGCATTTCCGGGGCGACCCGGTGCAGCTGGGGAATCAGGTGGGGGAAGAGGTAAGGGCCGACGGTGTAGATGGCGCCCACCTTGAGCGGCGCGGCCAGCTGGTTCTTGCCCGCCTGGGCCAGCTCGCGGATGCCCTGGGCCTGTTCCAGCACCTTCTGGGCCTGGGCGACGATGGACTCGCCCACCGGGGTCAGGCGCACGGCGCTCTTGCTGCGCTCGAAGATCAGCACACCGAGCTCATCCTCGAGCTTCTTGACCCCGACCGACAGGGTCGGCTGACTGACATGGCAGCGTTCGGCGGCGCGGCCGAAATGCTGCTCCTGGGCAAGGGTGACGATGTAGCGCAGTTCAGTGAGCGTCATAGCAGGATTCCATTGGACTGGCCGCAAGCATAGCGAGTGTCTTGCATGGAACCAAGAGAGCCACGGACGGCTGGTTGACGTCGCTCAAGGGAAAGTGTCGGCGGGCTGACGCAATGCTCCGTCAGCCACGCTCCAGGGAGTACACGAAGGGGGCAATCACTTCCAGGCTGCCGTTCTTGAGGAGTTCCGGCGGCGGCGGTGGCAACGGCTGGGCGCGCCGGATCATCTGCAGGGTGGCGCGATCCAGCGAGCGGCTGCCGGAACCGGCCACCACCTGATGGTCGAGCACCTGGCCGCGGCCGTCGATCACCATGCGCACCTTCACCGTGCCTTCCTGGCCACGCTGGCGCGCGTCGTGGGGGTAGCGCTTGTGGCGGTTGAGGTGGCCGAGCAACAGACTCTCCCAGGTCACCTGCCCCTGCGCGACCTGATTGCTGGCCGAGAGCGCGGAGGCGGATTCCGGCGCGCGCGCCTGCTGGCTGGGCTGAGCCGGCGGCAGATCCTCGGCCGGCTTCTGCTCGGGCTGGGGCTCGGGTTCGGGTTCCGGTTTGGGCTCGGGCTTCTTCGGCTTCGGCTTCGGCTTGGGTTTGGGCTTCGGCGGCGGCGGAGGCGGCAGCTCGATCTCCGGCTCGGGCGCCTCGACCTGCTTGGGCTGCTCGATCTCCGGTTCGGGTTCGGGTTCCGGCTCGGGCTGCGGCGGGGCTGGCGTCGGCGCTTCGGGCAACGGCGCCAGCTCCAGCATCATGGCCGGCGCGGGCATGGCGGCCATGGGCATGGCCTCGGGCTGCCAGAACAGCGACCAGAAGGCCAGGCCGAAGTGCACCGCCAGCACGATCAGCAGGCTGATGCCCCAGTGGCCGAATCTGCGCACGATGGTCATTTGCCGCCAACCGTCTCCAGGCCGACCAGGCCGACCTTCAGATAGCCCGCGCCGCGCAGGCCATCGAGGATTTCCATGAGGTTGCCGTATTCCACGGCGGTGTCGCCGCGCACGAAGATGGTGGTGTTCCTGTCACCGCTGGTGGCCAGGTCCAGGGCGCTGCCCAGGGCATCGAGGCTGATGGGCTCGTTGCCCAGGTACAGGCTGCCGTCCTGCTTGATGCTCAGGTAGATGGGCTTGTCCGGTCGCTTGGACGGCTTGGCTGTCGAGGCGGGCAGGTCGAGCTTGACGTCCACGGTGGCCAGCGGCGCGGCCACCATGAAGATGATCAGCAGCACCAGCATCACGTCGATGAACGGGGTGACGTTGATCTCGCTGTTTTCCGCCAGATCATCGCCGTCCTTCAGCTGCATGCCCATGTTCAGCCCACCTTCACCACATGGGGCACGGGCCGCTCGCCGGCGGCCTGGTGATCCAGATCGCGGCTGACCAGCAGCAGCACCTCGGCGGCGGCATCGCCCACCTGGGCCCGGTAGCCGGTGATGGCGCGGGCGAAGATGTTGTACAGCACCACCGCAGGGATGGCCGCCACCAGGCCGATGGCGGTGGCCAGCAGCGCCTCGGCGATGCCCGGCGCCACCACTGCCAGGTTGGTGGTCTGGCTCTTGGCGATGCCGATGAAGCTGTTCATGATCCCCCACACGGTGCCGAACAGGCCCACGAAGGGCGACACCGAGCCCACCGAAGCCAGCACGCCGGTGCCCTGGGACATCTGTCGTCCACTGGCGCCTACCATGCGTTCGAAGCGGAAGCTGACGCGCTCCTTGATGCCTTCCTTGTCGGCCTTGCCGGACAGCTCCAGCTCATGGCGCGCCTCTTCGATCAGGCGGCTGGTCAGGCTGCCCGCGGCACGCGGCTGGTCGGCGGCCTGCTTGAGACTGCGGGCGTTCTTCAGCCCGGCGTACTCGGCGCGCAGGCGGCGCTTGGCCCGCACCAGCTCCAGGCCCTTGGCCAGGGCCACGGTCCAGGTGAGCACCGAGGCCAGCACCAGGCCGATCATCACCGCCTTGACCACCCAGTCGGCGCCCTGATACATGCCCCAGGGAGACAGGTCGTGGCTCAGACCATGCTCGATCTCCACCGGCTGCGGTGCTGCGGGGGCGGCGCCAGCGTCGTTCGGAGCAGCCTCGGCGGGCGCGCTTTCGCCTTGCGGGACCGCGGCCGCGTCCGAACCGGCGGAGCTGGCAGCGGCTTCGGCATGGACGTGGGCTTCGGCGGCCGTTGCCGGCGCGCTGAAAGGTGCCGTCTGGGCCTGCGCGGCCGGCGCCAGCAGGCAGCCGATGAGCAGGGCTGCAAGGAGAGGCTGAGCGCGGTGGGCGGTTCTGTTCATGAGGCGTGACCTGAACTGGAAAGGCGGAACCCTGCCCGTGGGCAGCGAGGAAAAAACGGGCGAGATTATTGCAAACAATTCTCGTTAATTCAAAGCGGATTGTCGCGCGAACGACCGCCGCAGCACCTTGATGGGACTCATCCAATGCGTGAATTTCCTCGCCTTCTGATCGCCGGCTGCGGTGATCTGGGCTGTCGCACCGGCACCACCCTGGCCGCCCGGGGCTGGACCGTACAGGGCCTGCGACGACAGGTCGCAGCACTGCCGCAGGTCATCCTGCCGCTGGCCGGTGATCTGTCCCGGGCCGATTGCCCCGCCGGCTGGCCCGCCCGGAGCCCGGACTACGTGCTGTATGCCGCGGCCGCCAAACGTTCCGACGAGGCGGCGTATCGCGCCGCGTATGTGGACGGCCTGCGCCATGTGCTGGGCTGGCTGGCCGCCCATGGGCAGCGCCCCCGACGCCTGCTGTTCGTCTCCAGCACCGCGGTGTACGGCCAGCACCAGGGCGAATGGGTGGACGAGGACTCGGCCTGCGAGCCCCGGGGCTTCACCGGGCGCATCCTGCTGGAGGCCGAACAGCTGGCACTGCACAGCGGCATTCCCGCCAGCGTGGTGCGCCTGGCCGGGCTGTACGAGGGCGGCAGCCGCTGGCTGATCGACCAGCTGCGCGCCGGGCAGATGCCGGCGGCCGAGCCGCCGCTGTACAGCAACCGCATCCATCGCGACGACGCCGCCGCGCTGCTGGCCTGCCTGCTGCAAGCGGATGCCCGCGGGGAAACGCTGGAAGAGATCTACCTGGGCGTGGACGACGAGCCGGCGCCGCTGCATGAGGTGGCACAGTGGCTGCGCGCGCGGTTCGCCATCGACACGCCGCCCAGCGCGCCGATGCAGCGCCGCGCCGGCAGCAAGCGCTGCAGCAACGCACGGGCGCGCAGCCTGGGCTGGACGCCGCGTTATCCGAGTTATCGCGAGGGGTATGGGCAACCGTAGGGTGGACAGCGTTTTTCCTGTCCACCGAACCGCCGCACGGCGGACAAGAACGACGCTGTCCGCCCTACGAATCGGACCGCCATACGGAAATGCAGAGGGACCGGTAGGGTGGTCAACGCTGCGTGTTGGCCACCTGGTGGCCGGAACAACGCCGACCGCCCTACCGACATGCGCCACCAGGCGCCGTGTCGGAAATTGCCGGGTGGTGATCAGCCGATGACCATCACCCCGTCCATTTCCACCAGCGAGCCGCGCGGCAGGCTGTTGATGCCGATGGCGGCGCGGGCCGGATAGGGCTGCTGGAAGTAGCGGCTCATCACCTCGTTGACGGTGGCGAAGTTGTTCAGGTCGGTGAGGTAGATGTTCAGCTTGACGATGTCGTTCAGCGTGCCGCCGGCGGCCTCGGCCACCGCCTTGAGGTTCTCGAACACACGCACGGCCTGGGCCTCGAAGCCCTCGACCAGCTGCATGGTGGCCGGATCCAGGGGGATCTGGCCGGACAGGTAGACGGTGTCGCCGGCCTTGATCGCCTGGGAATAGGTGCCGATGGCGGCGGGCGCCTTGTCGGTGCTGATGACGGTCTTGCTCATGGTGGGCTCCCTGAAGAGAACGGCCACCGGGGAGCGGTGGCCGCGAGGACAAGTAAGCGGGTCAGGCTCGCACGCGGGTGATGCGCGACACACCCATCAGCACGCGCAGCTTCTTGATGACCCGCGCCAGATGCACGCGATCGCGCACGCTGACCACCATCTGCACCACGCTGAGGCGGCCATCGCGCTCGTCCATGCTGATCTTCTCGATGTTGGCGTCGGCGGCGGTGACGCTGCTGGCCAGCAGGGCGATCAGGCCGCGCTGGTGTTCCAGCTCGACACGCAGTTCCACGTTGAACTCGCCGCTGACCTCGCGCGACCAGGTGAGCGGCACGCATTTCTCCGGATTGGTGCGGATCTCGGCGATGTTCCGGCAACCGTCCAGATGCACCACCATGCCCTTGCCGGCCGACAGGTGACCGACGATCGGGTCACCCGGAATCGGCGTGCAGCACTTGGCGTAGCTGAGCACCAGCCCTTCGGTGCCCTTGATGGCCAGCGGCCCCTCGTTTTCCGGGGTCTGCGCCGCCAGTTCCAGCTCCTCGCTGCCTTCCATCAGCTGGCGGGCCACCACCAGCGCCATGCGGTTGCCCAGGCCGATGTCTTCGAGCAGATCCTCGAAGTCGTTCAGCTTGTACTCGACCAGCACCGCCTGGATGCGCTGCGCCGGAATGCGTTCCAGGTCGGTCTCGAAGCTGGCCAGGGCCTTGTTGAGCAGGCGCTGGCCGAGGTTGATGGATTCCGAGCGGCGCTGCTGCTTGAGGGCGTGGCGGATGTGGGTGCGCGCCTTGCCGGTGACCACGAAGTTGAGCCAGGCGGGATTGGGGCGGGCGCTGGGCGCGGTGACGATCTCCACCGTCTCGCCGCTCTCCAGCGGCTGCGACAGCGGCGCCAGGCGGCGGTTGATGCGGCAGGCGATGCAGCTGTTGCCCACGTCCGTATGCACGGCATAGGCGAAGTCGACCGCCGTGGAGCCGCGCGGCAGCTCCATGATGCGGCCCTTGGGCGTGAACACGTAGACCTCGTCGGGGAACAGGTCGATCTTCACGCTCTCGATGAATTCCAGGGAATTGCCGGCGCGCTGCTGCAGCTCGAGGATGCCCTTGACCCACTGGCGGGCACGGGCGTGGCTGCTGCGCGGCGATTCCTCGCCATGGGACTTGTACAGCCAGTGCGCGGCGATGCCGTTGTTGGCCATGTCCTCCATTTCCTGGGTGCGGATCTGGATCTCGATGGGCACCCCGTGCATGCCGAACAGCGTGGTGTGCAGCGACTGATAGCCGTTGGCCTTGGGAATCGCGATGTAGTCCTTGAAGCGCCCGGGCAGCGGCTTGTACAGGCTGTGCACGGCGCCCAGCACCCGGTAGCAGGTGTCCACCTTGTCGACCACGATGCGGAAGGCGTACACGTCCATGATCTCGGAAAACGCCTTGCGCTTGCCGCGCATCTTCTTGTAGATGCTGTACAGGTGTTTCTCGCGGCCGCTGACCTGCCCCACCAGGCCCTCGCGCTCCAGGCAGCTCTGCAGCGACTGCTCGATCTTGGCGACGATTTCCTTGCGGTTGCCGCGCGCGCCGCGCACCGCCGCGCGGATGCGCTCGCAGCGCATCGGGTGCATGGCGCGGAAGCCCAGGTCCTCGAACTCCACGCGCATGTTGTGCATGCCCAGCCGGTTGGCGATGGGCGCGTAGATCTCCAGGGTCTCGCGGGCGATGCGCCGGCTCTTCTCCGGCGGCATGGCGTCCAGGGTGCGCATGTTGTGCAGGCGGTCGGCCAGCTTGACCAGGATGACGCGGATGTCGCGGGCCATGGCCAGGGCCATCTTCTGGAAGTTCTCGGCCTGCGCCTCGGCCTTGTTCTCGAACTTCATCTGGGTCAGCTTGCTGACCCCGTCCACCAGCTCGGCCACCGTCTCGCCGAACTGGGCGCTGATGGCTTCCTTGGCGATGCCGGTGTCCTCGATCACGTCGTGCAGCATGGCGGCCATCAGGCTCTGATGGTCCATGTGCATGTCGGCGAGGATGTTGGCTACCGCCAGCGGATGGGTGACATAGGCCTCGCCACTGCGCCGGCGCTGGCCGTCGTGGGCCTGCTCGGCGTAGTAGTAGGCACGGCGGACCAGATTGACCTGGTCCGCGGCGAGATAGCTTGAGATGCGATCAGCGAGGGCTTCGACATTACCGGCCATGGCGGCACCTCCTGCCGTGAGCATACTGCATCGGCAGCGGCAGCGAACCACCTCGCTTGCGCATGATCAGAGGGCCTCGTCTTTGGCCTCTTCGTCGAAGGCGGCGAAGATCGGCTCTTCCTCGATCAGCTCTTCCTCGGCGATGACGGCTTCGTCCACCAGGCCGCCGGCGATCTCGCGCAGGGCCACCACGGTGGGCTTGTCGTTCTCCCAGGCGACCTTCGGTTCCTTGCCGCCGGTGGCCAGCTGACGCGCGCGCTTGGTGGCCAGCATGACCAGCTCGAAGCGGTTATCGACGTTTTCCAGGCAGTCTTCAACGGTTACGCGGGCCATGGGTGTTCCTCAAAGTGGCATGGGGGGCTTTGCCCAGGCTGGGCGAGCGGACCCGATAGTCTAAAGAAGCCGCGGGGCCAGCGGCAAGCACCGGCCCGACGGACGCTGGTCAGCCGAGCAGCGCCTCCAGCAGCGCCGCATGACGCTGCTGCTGGCGCTGCTGGCGCAGCTGGTTGGCGCGAAAGATGGCCTTCAGGTCATCCAGCGCGTGGGCGAAATCGTCGTTGATCACCAGGTAGTCGTACTCGACGTAGTGGCTCATCTCGCTGACCGCCTCGCGCATGCGGCGCTCGATCACTTCGTCGCTGTCCTGGCCGCGGTTGGTCAGACGCTGGCGCAGGGCCTGCTGGGTCGGCGGCAGGATGAAGATGGAGCGGGCCTCGGGCATCAGGCGGCGCACCTGCTGGGCGCCCTGCCAGTCGATCTCCAGGATCAGGTCGTAGCCTTCGGCCAGGGTCTGCTCGACCCAGCGCTGCGAGGTGCCGTACAGGTTGCCGAACACCTCGGCATGCTCGAGGAACTCGTTGCGCTCCAGCATGGCGAGAAAGCGCTCGCGGTCGACGAAGTGGTAGTTCACCCCGTCCACCTCGCCCGGGCGCATCGCCCGGGTGGTGTGCGAGACCGACACGCGCACCTGCGGCATGCTGTCGATCAGGGCCTTGACCAGGCTGGTCTTGCCGGCCCCGGACGGGGCGGAAACGATGTAGAGGGTACCGCTGGTGGCGCTCATGTCGTTCTCGTCACTCGATGTTCTGCACTTGTTCGCGCATCTGTTCGATCAGCACCTTGAGGTTCACCGCCGCCTGGGTGCTGCGTGGGTCGAAGGCCTTGGAGCCGAGCGTGTTGGCCTCGCGGTTGAGCTCCTGCATGAGGAAGTCCAGGCGCCGGCCCACGGCCCCGCCGGCCTTGAGCACGCGGCGCACCTCGGCCACGTGGGTGCTCAGACGGTCCAGTTCCTCGGCCACGTCACTCTTCTGGGCCAGCAGCACCAGCTCCTGCTCCAGGCGCTGGCTGTCCAGCTCCAGCTTCAGTTCGCTGAAGCGGTCGAGGATCTTCTGCCGCTGCAGACCGAGCATCTGGGGGATCTGTTCGCGCAGGGTGGCCACTTCCAGCAGGATGGCCTGCAGGCGATCCTCCAGCAGGCGGGCCAGGTCCTGGCCCTCGCGGGCGCGGCCTTCGCGCAGCTGCGCCAGCGCCTCGCCGAACAGCTCCAGGGCGGCGACGTTGAGCGCCTGCGGATCGGTGGCGTCGCCCACCAGCACGCCCGGCCAGGCCAGCACTTCCAGCGGATTGATCGGCGCCGGCTGGCGGATCAGCCCGGCCACTTCCTCGGCGACGGCGACCAGCTGCGCGGCGCGCGCGCGATCGATCTGCAGGGTCCGGCCGCTGCCGGCCTCGGTGAAGCGCAGGGTGCATTCCACCTTGCCGCGCGACAGCCCCTGGCGCAGCGCCTCGCGCACCGGGCCTTCCAGATCGCGGAAGTTGTCGGGCAGACGCAGATGGGGTTCCAGATAGCGATGGTTGACCGAACGCAGCTCCCAGCTCAGGGTGCCGTAGGCCCCCGCACGTTCGCAGCGGGCGAAGGCGGTCATGCTGTGCACCATGGGGCGTACCTCTCGGGGTTCGGTTGCGAAAGGGGCGGAATTGTAGCGCAATGCCGCGGCATCGCCCACGACGGGACTGTCTTCGCTGCGTCAGACACCTATAATGCCGGCTGATTTCATTCCCAGCAGGACGTACCCATGAAGCGACCCAGCGGCCGCGCCGCCCACGAGCTGCGCGCGATTCGCATCACCCGCCATTACACCAAGCATGCCGAGGGTTCCGTGCTGGTGGAGTTCGGCGACACCAAGGTCATCTGCACGGTGAGCGTCGAGAGCGGCGTGCCGCGCTTCCTCAAGGGACAGGGCCAGGGCTGGCTGACCGCCGAATACGGCATGCTGCCGCGCGCCACCGGCGAGCGCACCCAGCGCGAGGCCAGCCGCGGCAAGCAGGGCGGCCGCACTCTGGAAATCCAGCGCCTGATCGGCCGCTCCCTGCGCGCCGCGCTGGACATGACCAGGCTGGGCGAGAACACCCTGTACGTGGACTGCGACGTGATCCAGGCCGACGGCGGCACCCGCACCGCCTCCATCACCGGCGCCATGGTGGCGCTGGTGGATGCCCTGGCGGTCATGAAGAAGCGCGGCCAGCTCAAGCAGGACCCGCTCAAGCAGATGGTCGCCGCGGTGTCGGTGGGCATCTACCAGGGCGAGCCGGTGCTGGACCTGGACTATCTGGAAGACTCCGCCGCCGAGACCGACCTGAACGTGGTGATGACCGACGCCGGCGGCTTCATCGAGGTGCAGGGCACCGCCGAGGGCGAGCCCTTCCAGCCAGAGGAGCTGAACGCCATGCTGGCCCTGGCCCGCGACGGCCTGCACGAGCTGTTCGCCCTGCAGCGCGTGGCCCTGGAAAGCGAGTAGACCGCCATGCACGACGATCAGGCGCTGACACCACCCCCGAGCCCGGAAGCCCGGCGCTGGGCGATGCTCTGCCACTACGCGGCGTTCGCCTGGTTCCTGGCGCCGATGATCGGCAACGTCATCGGTCCGCTGATCGTCTGGCAGCTGAAGAAGGACCTGGATCCCTTCGTCGACCAGCAGGGCAAGGAAGCGCTGAACTTCCAGATCACCGTCAGCCTGGCGCTGATGGCCTGCGCCCTGCTGGCCTGGATCCTCATCGGCTTTCCGCTGGCCGTGCTGGTGAGCCTGTTCGCCCTGGTGGTCACCATCATTGCCGGCATCAGGGCCAACGACGGCGTGCCCTACCGCTACCCGCTCTGCTGGCGGCTGGTGAAATGACAGAAGCCCCGCGCATGCGGGGCTTCTTGTTTGCGGCCAGGGACGGAATCCGCGCCGCCGGACACGCTGCGACCATATGTCCGGCGCGCCTTCATACCCCCAGGAGTAGGATGGAAGCGGTAACCGTTTCGCCCCTGCTTCAATGCATGGACGAGCCAGCGCCTGCCACCGGAACCCCGGATTCGACTCGCCGAGTCAGGATTCGCCGTATCCCGGCGGCGGGCAGTTCAGGAGCTCCGTCATGTCGCAACACTCTCCCCAATCCCCCTGGCGCACACGCCTGGTTCGCGAGATCGGCATCATCCTGCTGATCAAGCTGTTCATCCTGCTCACCATCAAGACGGTCTGGTTCACCGAACCGACCGTGCCGGTCAACGGCAGCGAGCGCGTCGGCGAACACCTGTTCGGCCCTGCAACGCAGCCGTAATCCCTTCCGTTCCGTCCCAACCGAGGAGGAGCCGAGATGATCTCGGAAACCGTCGTTGATCTGTCGCGTCTGCAATTTGCCATGACCGCGATGTATCACTTCCTGTTCGTACCCCTGACCCTGGGGCTGTCCTTCCTGCTGGCCATCATGGAGTCGGTCTACGTGATGACGGGCAAGCAGGTCTACAAGGACATGGTCAAGTTCTGGGGCAAGCTGTTCGGCATCAACTTCGCCCTCGGCGTCACCACCGGTCTGACCATGGAGTTCCAGTTCGGCACCAACTGGGCCTACTACAGCCACTACGTGGGTGACATCTTCGGCGCGCCCCTGGCCATCGAGGGGCTGATGGCGTTCTTCCTGGAGTCGACCTTCATCGGGCTGTTCTTCTTCGGCTGGGACCGCCTGTCCCGGTTGCAGCACCTGGCGGTCACCTGGCTGGTGGCGCTGGGCTCCAACCTGTCGGCACTGTGGATCCTCGTCGCCAACGGCTGGATGCAGTACCCGGCCGGCTCGGAATTCAACTTCGAGACCATGCGCATGGAGCTGGTGGACTTCGGCGCCCTGCTGTTCAACCCGGTGGCGCAGGTGAAGTTCGTGCACACGGTGTCGGCCGGCTACGTCACCGGCGCGATCTTCGTGCTGGCCATTTCCAGCTGGTACCTGCTGAAGAAGCGCGACCTGGGCTTCGCGCGCCGCTCGTTCGCCATCGCCGCGGTGTTCGGCCTGGCCTCGTCGCTGTCAGTGATCATCCTCGGCGACGAGTCCGGCTACGAGATCGGCGACGTGCAGAAGACCAAGCTCGCCGCCATCGAGGCCGAGTGGGAAACCCAGCCGGCGCCGGCCGCCTTCACCCTGTTCGGTCTGCCCAACCAGGAGAAGATGCGCACCGACTACGCGGTGAAGATTCCCTACGTGCTCGGGCTGATCGCCACGCGCTCCACGGACGAGCAGATCAAGGGCATCAAGGACCTGATCGTCGAGCACGAGGCGCGCATTCGCAACGGCATGCTCGCCTATGCGCGCCTCGAGGCGCTGCGTGCTGGCGACACCTCGCCGCAGGCCATGGCCGCCTTCGACGAGGTCAGGCAGGACCTGGGCTATGGCCTGCTGTTGAAGAAATACACCCCGAACGTGGTGGACGCGACCGAGGAGCAGATCAGGCAGGCGGCGCTGGACACCATCCCCCACGTGCCCAGCCTGTTCTGGACCTTCCGCATCATGGTGGCGTGCGGTTTCCTCATGCTGCTGCTGTTCGCGCTGGCCAGCTGGGCATCGATCAAGCGCAATGCCGAGGACAAGCCGTGGCTGCTGCGCTTCGCGCTGCTGTCCCTGCCGCTGCCGTGGATCGCGGCGCAGACTGGCTGGTACGTCGCCGAGCACGGTCGCCAGCCCTGGTCGATCGGCGAGGTGCTGCCCACCCACCTGTCGGCCTCCAGCCTGTCCAGCGGCGACCTCTGGGGCTCGCTGCTGGCGCTGCTGGCTTTCTACAGCCTGCTGCTGGTGATCGAGATGTACCTGATGATCCGCTTCGCCCGGCTCGGCCCATCCAGCCTGCACACCGGCCGCTACCACTTTGAGCGCCCGGACGCCGCCCGGGCGGCCAGGGCCTGAGGAGAACCGCCATGCTTGATTACGAAACCCTGAAACTGCTCTGGTGGGTGCTGATCGGCGTGCTGCTGATCGGCTTCGCCCTGACCGATGGCTTCGACATGGGCGCCATGGCGCTGATGCCCTTCGTCGGCAAGACCGACAACGAGCGGCGCGCGGCGATCAACACCATCGCCCCGCACTGGGACGGCAACCAGGTTTGGTTCATCACCGCCGGCGGCGCGCTGTTCGCCGCCTGGCCGATGGTGTACGCGGTCGCCTTCTCCGGACTCTACTGGGCGATGCTGCTGGTGCTGTTCGCGCTGTTCTGCCGGCCGGTCGGCTTCGACTACCGCAGCAAGCTGGAAAACCAGAAGTGGCGCACCGCCTGGGACTGGGCCCTGTTCACCGGCGGCGCTGTGCCGGCGCTGCTGTTCGGCGTCGCCTTCGGCAACCTGTTCCTCGGCCTGCCCTTCCGTCTCGACGAGCTGATGCGCTCCACCTACGAGGGGTCGTTCTTCGGCCTGCTGCATCCCTTCGCGCTGCTCGCCGGTCTGGTCAGCCTGAGCATGCTGTGCGCGCACGGCGGTGCCTGGTTGATGCTGCGCACCGACGCCCTGTTGCAGGAGCGTTCGCGCCAGGCCACGCGCCTGTGCGCCCTGGTGTTCCTGCTGGCCTTCGGCGGCGCCGGGCTGTGGCTGAGCCTGGGCCTGCCGGGCCTGAGCCTGGTCGGCGGCTTCACCGATCTGGGCTTGGCGCTCAACCCGCTGCACAAGCAGGTGGCCATGGACAATGCCGGCTGGCTGGCCAACTACACCCAGTACCCGCTGACCCGCGTGGCGCCACTGCTGGGCCTGGCCGGAGGGCTGCTGGCGCTGCTCGGCGCGCAGTTCAACCGGGGCGGCCTGGCCTTCCTGGGCAGCAGCCTGGCGATCGTCGGCACCCTCTGCACCGCCGGCTTTGCGCTGTTCCCCTTCGTGCTCCCCTCCAGCATCGATCCGGCCTCGAGCCTGACCCTCTGGGACGCGGTATCCAGCCACAGAACCCTGGGCATCATGCTGGCGGTCGCGGTGATCTTCGTGCCGCTGGTACTCCTCTACACCCTTTGGTGCTACATCCGCATGTGGGGGCGCGTCACCACCCAGACCATCAAGGCCAACCCGCACGGCCTGTACTGAAACCCCGGCGCCGGCGGCTTCCCTGCCGCCCGGCGCGGCACACGAGCCCGCTCAGGGCCAAGGAGAACGAACCATGTGGTATTTCGCCTGGATTCTCGGTGTCCTGCTCGCCTGCAGCTTCGGCATCATCAATGCGCTGTGGCTGGAAAACACCCAGGATCTCGACGAGGAGGCCGCCGGTGGCGAGTGAGGCCCGGCGACCCTGGATCCGGCGCGGCGCCAGCCGCGCCATGTCCCTGCTGCTGGCCACGCCGCTGGCCCTGCTGCTGCTGATCCATCCGGCCGCCATGCTGGACGCCGAGGGGCACTACAGCCACGGTCTGCTGATGCTGGTGATGTGGGGGATCGCCTGCGGCTTCATCCACGGCGTCGGCTTCGATCCGCACAAGCGCCTGTGGCGCGCGTCATTCCATCCGCTGCTCGGCTGGCTGTTGCTGGGTCTGGGTTACCTGCTGCTGTGGCGCGCCCAGGCCTGAGGCTGGCCTGGCAGGCACGCAGGCGACCCTGCCGTGCAGGCGCGCGCCCGCGGCCGCCGGGCCGACCGCTGCTCACAGCTTGGCGATGGACACCTCGGTGGATTTCACGAAGGCGATCACCTCGCTGCCCGGCCGCAGCCCCAGCTCGCGCACCGAGCGGGTGGTGATGACCGAGGTGACGATACCGGCGGCGGTCTGCACGTCGATTTCCGACAGCACATCGCCTTCGATGATTTCCTTGATGGTGCCCTTGAACTGGTTGCGGACGTTGATGGCCTTGATGGTCATGGTGTTCTCCTCGGAACGTTGGGTATCTGAGCGCCCCGCACAACTGCGTGGGCAAAGGAATAGGGGTCGGGTTGTTCTTCACAGGGCCGGGCGGCGAAGGCTCGCGTGGGCCTCGTTCAGGTTCACCGCAGGTTGGCGGCCTGTGCCTGGGCAATCGCGCCGAGCGAGGCCGCTGCGACAAGCAGGGCGGCCAGGCTGCGGCGCACGGTCTTCACGCTCATGGCGTTCTCCTGTGCGTTCGTTTTCTGGTTGCCACCTGCTGCCCGTATCGCGGGTCGAGTAAGGCGGGGTTCCGGTGTCACTGCCACCGGTGGGGAAGGTACTGCGGGGCTGCTAGATGCCCCATTGGGCGCTGGCGAGCCGTTCACCGAGTTGTCCCGGCTGAACCGGCCGCGGACGACGCGCCAGACTGGTCAGGAACTGATCGAGGGCGGAATCCAGCCGCGCCCGCAGGGGCGCCGACAGCACCGCGCGCTGGTCTTCCCAGGCAATCTGGGAATCATCGGCATACACGCCCTGCAGCAGCTCCTGGGCCTTGAGGGCGCCGAGCACCGGTTTGAGTGCGTAGTCCAGCGCCAGCAGATGGGCCGGACTGCCGCCGGTGGCCAGGGGCAGCACCACCTTGCCGGCCAGCGCCCGCTCGGGCAGCAGGTCCAGCAGGGTCTTCAGGGCGCCGGAGAACGAGGCCTTGTAGACCGGCGTGGCCACCAGCAGGCCATCGGCCTCGGCCAGTTGCTCGGCGAGGCGTTTGACGGCCGGGCTGGCGAAGTTGCCGTAGAGCAGATCCTCGGCCGGGAAATCCCGCACCTGCCAGCGGATCACTTCGACGGCGCGGTTCTCCAGCCAGCGTCCGGCGTGGGCCAGCAGGCCGGCGGAGCGCGACTGCAGACTGGGGCTGCCGGCCAGGGAGAGCACCTGCATCATCGTCTCCCCGCTACTTGTTGGGCTGGGGCGTCAGGCGCAGGTAGGGACGCACGGCGCGATAGCCCCTGGGGAAGCGCTCGCGGATCTCGGCCTCGTCCTTCAGGGACGGCACGATCACCACCTCGTCACCGTCCTGCCAGTTGGCCGGGGTGGCCACCTTGTAGTTGTCGGTGAGCTGCAGCGAATCCACCACGCGCAGGATCTCGTGGAAGTTGCGACCGGTGCTGGCCGGATAGGTGATGATCAGGCGCACCTTCTTGTTCGGGTCGATGACGAACAGCGAACGCACCGTCAGGGTGTCGTTGGCATTGGGGTGGATCAGGTCGTACAGCTCGGACACGGTGCGGTCGGCGTCAGCCAGGATCGGGAAGTTCACCCGGGTGTTCTGGGTTTCGTTGATGTCGTCGATCCACTGGATGTGGGATTCCACCGGGTCCACGGACAGGGCGATAGCCTTGACGTTGCGCCTGGCGAACTCGTCCTTCAGCTTGGCGGTGAAGCCCAGTTCGGTGGTGCACACCGGGGTGAAGTCGGCGGGGTGGGAGAACAGGATGCCCCAGCTGTCACCCAGCCATTCATGGAAGCGGATGCGGCCGACGCTGGATTCCTGTTCGAAGTCGGGGGCGATGTCGCCGAGACGGATACTCATTGCGCTGCTCCTTGTGTGGATGAGGGGGGCGTGGGCAGCACTATGCCGAGGGCGGATAAATTAGAAAAAGAATAAATAAAAATTTATTTATTACTTTTGGACCTATGTGCGGAGGCCAGGCAGCAAAAAGCGACCGGGGGATGCAGCCTGCGCTTTTGGCGAACCGCGGAATCGGCGAGAATGCGCGGCTTTCTCGCGAAGCCGGAGCCCCTCC
>DATGNS010000260.1:0-7692 GCA_035306625.1 Pseudomonas sp.
ACAGCCAGACAGGGATGTCAGCATGCTTCGACTGTTCCGACCGCACCTGCTAGGCGTCACGGCGCTAGGGGTCCTGTCCACGCCCATGGCGCTGGCCTCCTCCACGCAGGCCGAGATCGAGACCCTGGAGCAGGAAATCCAGGAGCTGCGCGATCAGTACACACAGTACAAGCGGGCGCTCGAAGAGCTTGCCGCCAGCGCGGCCCGAGAGGAGGAAGAGGCGGCCAGGGCCGCGAAGGCCATCGAGGAAGCCAGGAAGGAAGAGAGCCGGAAAAAGGCCAAGCCCGCTCCGGTGGTGGCTCCCGTGGTCCGCCCCTCCCCCGCTCCCGCGGCCTCGGCACCCGCTGTCGGTCGGGGCCTGAATGCCGGCACGCCCACTGCCGCCGCAGCCGCACCCGCGATGGGGCCCGCCGCAGCCGGTACGGCGGCGCGCATGCCGACACCTGTCATGACAGCCCCCGCGACAGCGGCACAGCAAGGCGGCTCCAGCAACATTCCGATTCCACCCAAGCTGCCACGGGCGGCCCAGAATCCGGGAGCGGGTTCGCTCGCCCAGGCGCAATCACCGCGTACCGTGCAGTCGGTCCAGGCGGACGGCTATGGTGCCAGTCTCAGGGATGATGCCGAGCCCAGCCGCAGTGTCGAAACCCTGTACGACGAGGCATCCGGCTTCTTCGGCAACGGCACCTTCAGTCTGGAAACCGGCCTGACCTACAGCCACTACGACACCCGACAGCTGATTCTCAACGGCTTCCTGGCCCTGGACTCGATCTTTCTGGGCAACATCAACGTCGACCAGATCAACGCCGACAACTTCACCCTCGACCTGACGGCCCGCTACAACCTGCACAATCGCTGGCAGTTCGACCTGCAGGTACCCCTTCTCTATCGGAATGTGACATACGAATCCGCCGGAGCCGGCGGCGGTACGCCCAATGTATCCGATCGCACTGTCCGCACGGGCCCCGAGCTGGGTGATGTCAGTGCCGGCATCTCCTTCAAGGTGCTCGACCAGAACGCCTCGCGGCCCGACACGGTCGTCAGCCTGCGGGTAAAGGCGCCCACGGGGCGAGACCCGTACGGGATCAAGATGGTCCGGGCGGCCGACAACGACAACCTCTCGGTTCCGGAAGAGCTGCCGACCGGCAACGGCGTCTGGTCCGTGACTCCCGGCATTTCCCTGGTCAAGACCGTGGACCCCGCGGTGTTGTTCGGCAACCTTTCCTACACCTACAACTTCGAGCAGGATTTCAGCGACATCAGCCCCAATCAGGGCACCCGGCAACCGGGCCGGATTCGACTCGGCAACTGGTGGCAGCTGGGAATGGGGCTGGCCTTTGCACTCAACGAAAAGATGAGCCTGTCCATGTCCTACTCCCAGCTGATCAGCCGCAGCAGTCGGATCCAGCAGGATGACCAGTGGTTCACCGTGGTGGGCAGTGACGCCAATGCCGCCTATTTCAACCTGGGCATGACCTATGCCGCCGGCAACAACCTGGCGATCGTTCCCAATCTCTCCATGGGGCTGACCCCGGATGCCCCCGACTTCACCTTCAGCCTGAAATTTCCCTACTACTTCTGAACGACCTGTTCCTTCTGCCGCAGTCCATGTTTCTGCAGCAGTCGATAGAAGGTCGGCCGGGAAACCCCCAGGGCGCGGGCGGCTTCGGTGTAATTGCTGGCGTGACGCTTGAGGGCGTCCTCCAGGGCCTTGCGCTCGGCGTGGGCGCGATAGGCCTCAAGGGTCTGCAGCTCGCCCTGCGGCGCGGACACAGCATGCAGACCAAGATCCTCCGCCTCGATCTGCGGCCCTTCGGCCAGAACCAGCCCGCGGCGCACACGGTTGGCCAGCTCGCGGATATTGCCGGCCCATGAATGTCCCAGCATCGCCTGGATGGCCCTGGGGCTGTATCCGCGCGGCCTCCGTCCCGTCTCGGCGCTGTACAGGCGAGCAAAATGTGCCGCCAGCAGCGGCACGTCGCCCAGGCGCTCGCGTAGCGCGGGCATGCGAATCTGCAGGACGTTCAGGCGGTAGTACAGATCCTCCCGGAAGCGGCCTTCCTGAATCGCCCTTTCCAGATCGATATGGGTCGCCGCCAGCACCCGCACATCGACGCCGATCGGCCGATTGCCGCCCACCCGTTCAATCTGCTTCTCCTGCAAAAAGCGCAGCAGGTTGGCCTGCAGCTCCATGGGCAGGTCGCCGATCTCGTCAAGCAACAGGGTGCCACCATCGGCGGCTTCGATGCGTCCGACCTTGCGCTGGTAGGCCCCGGTAAAGGCCCCCTTCTCATGGCCGAACAGTTCGGACTGGATCAGGTGCTCCGGTATCGCGCCGCAGTTGATGGCCACAAAGGGCCCGTCCGAGCGCCGTGAGAGGTTGTGCAGGGCACGCGCCACCACCTCCTTGCCGGTGCCGCTCTCCCCCCGGATCATGACCGGCGAGTCCGTCGGCGCAAAGCGGGTGATCAGGCGGCGCACCTCTTCCATCTGCCGGCTGTCTCCCAGCAGGTTGGCCCAGGGACCGGTGGGCTCGGCGCGGTTTCGGCGCAGCCGGGACATGCCATAGGCGCGCCCCAGCGCCACCCTGATGCGCTCCTGATCAAGCGGCAGGGTATGAAAGTCGAAGAACCACTCGTAGATGAAATCGCGGACGGCCTGGACCGAGAGAAGTTCGGCCTCCAGCACCGCGATCCATTCACTGGCTCCTGTCAGAAAAAGCGCCCGAATGCGCTCGAGCCGATCCAGACACCGGGCATCCAGACGTACCACCCCTACGCTGCAGCGCTCGGTCGCGGCGCTTTCGAGGCTGGCGCTGCCCACCTCCCAGCCCGCTGCCTGAAGATTCGGCACCAGCTCCCTGCAGGCGTCACAGGGGTCGACCATCAGCAGCCGTCGCACCCCATTCGCTCCATCGTGCATACCCAATCCTTATGACGCAGCCGCAAGCTGTTTCCGGCGAGATAAACGTAGCAAGGATTGGGCGACCGGCTCGGCCATTGGTCCGTGCGGCATCGAAGCGGGGGAATTCTGAACCTTCAGTGCCGCTTGGCATCTACCGCAGCGAAAACCATGTGTCAGTTGCCGCGGAGAGTCATCGCATGCCAACGCTGCGCATCAACGATGCCCTGCTCATCGCCCAGAAGGCCTTCTTCCCGCTGCACTGCATCGCCTGGGCGACGGAGTATTCGGGCGAGCTCAGCCTTACCGTGATCGACAGCGCCACGTCCCGGGTGGTGAGTCGTGCACGTGTGAAGCAGGACGATTACGCGGACGCACGGCATCTGGGGGCCGTGCTGCAGCAAGCCCGTCAGCAGATCCTCGACGCGGGACTCGAACTGCCACCCTGGCAGATGCCCTAAACGACAAAGGGGCCCTCGCGCCTGGCGCGGGGCCCCTTTCCTGTCCGTGGGATCGGATCAGAAGCGCTCGATATCCGCCTCGCGAAGCAGACGACTGCGGTAGGCGGAGAAATCCTCCTGGCCGGCGCGCGACGCCAGGAAGCGCTGATACATCTGCACTTCGCTTTCGCTCAGCGTATCGACCGGCTCGCTGACACCCGTCAGACGAAGCAGTACATAGTCGCCATTGCCCAGCGCAACGCCGGCAAACTGCGGCTTCTGGGCTTCCTCCGGCTTCGGCATGCGGAACAGCGTCTGCAGCACCTGAGGTTCGATGCCCTCCAGCGCGCGGGTAGCCGCCTCATGGATCTCCCAGGTATGTTCCTGGTCCGCCGGGGTCTTGCCCTCACGCAGGCTGCTCAGCAGCTCCTCGCCCCGCTGCTGCGCCACCTGGGCGGCGGCTTCGCGTTGCAGGGTGGTGCGAATCTGCTCGCGGACATCATCCAGCGCCATCCGCTGGGGCTGCTGGTGCTCCTTCACACGGATCACCACCACGGTCTCGGCATCCAGTTCCAGCGCCTGGCTGTTGGCACCGCCGTCGAGAAGCTCGGCGCTGAAGGCCTGCTGGATCACCTGCCGGTTGGCGGTGACGCCCGAGTTGCCGCCCTCACGCCCGAACGGAGCGCTGGTCTGGATGCGCAGCCCCAGCTCCTGCGCCGGTCGCTGCAGGTCGGCTTCCTCGAAGGCCAGGCCTTCCAGTTCGCGGACAGCCTCGACAAAGCGCTGCTCCACCTTCTCCGCCTTGAGGTCGCGCTCGATCTTCTCGCGCAACGCGGCGAAGCTGGGTACATCGGCTTCCTGGGTGTCCAGGAGCTTGATCAGATGCCAGCCGAACTCGGTGCGCACCGGTTCGGAAACCTGCCCCTTCGTCAGGGCAAACAGCGCAGCCTCAAAATCGGGGTCGTAGACGCCGGCCGCGGCAAAGCCCAGGTCACCGCCGTCGGCAGCCGAGCCGGTATCCTCCGAGGCGCTGCGTGCCAGTTCGGCAAAGTCCTCGCCATTGGCCAGCCGCTGCCGCAGCTCATCGATGAGCGCACGGGCGTCCTTGTCGGTGCGCACATCGCCAGATTCGATCAGGATATGCGCTGCACGGCGCTGCTCACCCAGATTGGCGATCTCGGTCTGGTAGCGCGCCCGCAGCTCGTCTTCGGACACATCGACCTGATCGAAGAAGCTGTCCTTCTTCAGCTCGACGTATTCGATCACCACCTGTTCGGGGGTCATGAAGCGAGCGGCGTTCTGCTCGTAATAGGCCTGGAGCTCGTCATCGCCGACCTGGATGGCGGCCGCGTCCGCCTTGATGCGGTACAGGCCGAAGTCACGGGTCTGCTTGTCCAGGCGCATGAAATTACGCACTTCCTGTTCGGTCACGAAGCCGCTGCCGGCGATGGCCGCCTGCAGCTGACCAATGAGGATCTCCTCCTCAAGCATCTGGCGGAACTGCAGCCGGCCATAGCCCATCTGGCGGATGACCTGATCGAAGCGCGCCGCGCTGAACTGACCGTTTTCCTGGAATTCCGGTGTCTGCAGGATGATCTGATCCAGGGCGGCCTGGGACAGGGCGAAATCGGATTCGCGTGCAGCCTGCACCAGCAGGCGGCGATCGATGAGGTCATTGAGCGCGGCGTTGCGCAGCAGGCCGTCGTCGATGAGAGAAGTGTCGAAATCCCGGCCGAACTGCTGCACCAGCTGACGCCGCTGCATTTCCACCGCGAGGCTCAGCTCCGAAAGGCTGATTTCTTCGCCGTTGACCTTCGCGGCGGTCTGCTGGTTGCCGGGGTTGTTGAAAATGGCCTCGAAACCAGTGAACGCGAGCAGGACGACGATCAGGCCGACGAGGGCCTTCGAGATCCAGCTCTGTGACTTGTCCCTGATGTTTTGCAGCATGCATCCCCCAACTGAAACCGCAGTGCGCCTGGCGGCGCGTGTAACGCCCGGATAGAACGAAGGCGCATCGGAGGGATGCGCCTTCGCGAAAAACACGGAGTGGAGGGACTATAGGTTCTATCCCCGAGATGACAAGCCTTGGCTGCCAGACCGCTCCGTTGCCAGATCCCGTGACCTGGGTGTCCCGAAGAACGCTTAGTTTACGGCGTCCTTCAGAGCCTTGCCCGGCTTGAAGCTCGGGATCTTCGCAGCTTCGATCTGGATCGGTTTGCCGGTCTGCGGGTTGCGACCGGTACGGGCAGCGCGTTCCTTGACAGCGAAAGTGCCGAAGCCCACCAGGACTACGGAATCACCAGCCTTCAGAGCACCAGTGACGGATTCGATCACAGCATCCAGCGCACGACCAGCAACGGCTTTCGGGATATCAGCAGATGCGGCGATGGCATCGATCAGTTCCGACTTGTTCACTCTAAGTCCCCTTATCTAACTTTTAAGTTATTTATTACAACAGAAATTTGATTCCGCAGAACCCACGCACGCGACGGCAACTGATTACCGCCGCAAGATGTGTCATGGGAGGCCATTCGGCTAATGCGTGCTGACTCTTTCCTTGGAATCAGTCTCACGATTTTCATCCGTGGTCAGTCTCTCGGGAGCCGCATCAGGTAAGGGCTCCGGGGCGTATTGCAACGCAATTTGCAGGACTTCGTCAATCCATTTGACAGGCTTGATTTGCAGATCCTGCTTGATGTTTTCGGGAATCTCCTTCAAATCCCGAAGATTTTCCTCGGGAATGATCACCGTCTTGATTCCGCCACGACGGGCGGCCAGCAGCTTTTCCTTGAGGCCGCCGATGGCCAGCACCTGACCGCGCAGGGTGATCTCCCCGGTCATGGCCACATCAGCGCGTACCGGAATCTGGGTCAGGGCCGATACCAGGGCCGTGCACAGGCCGATGCCGGCACTCGGGCCGTCCTTGGGCGTGGCACCCTCGGGCATGTGGATGTGCACGTCGCGCTTCTCGTGGAAGTCGAGCGGAATGCCCAGGCTCCTGGCGCGGCTGCGCACCACGGTCAGCGCGGCGGTCATGGACTCGGCCATGACGTCACCCAGCGAGCCGGTCTTGATCAGTTGCCCCTTGCCGGGCACCACGGCGGTCTCGATGGTCAGCAGCTCGCCACCCACCTGGGTCCAGGCCAGCCCGGTGACCTGACCGATCTGGTCCTCCTGCTCGGCAAGGCCGTAGCGATACTTGCGCACGCCCAGGTAGTGCTCCAGCAGCTCCGGCGTCACCTCGACGTGGAAGCTCTTCTGCTTGATGTTCTCCTTGACCACCTTGCGGCAGATCTTGGCCACCTGCCGCTCCAGGCCGCGCACCCCCGCCTCGCGGGTGTAGTAGCGGATGATGTCGCGGATCGATTCCTCGGTCACCGTCAGCTCGCTCGGCTTCAGGCCGTTGGCGCGGATCTGCTTGGGCAGCAGGTACTTGGCGGTGATGTTGACCTTCTCGTCCTCGGTGTAACCGGGCAGACGGATCACCTCCATGCGGTCCAGCAGCGGCGCCGGAATGTTCATGGAGTTGGAGGTGCACACGAACATCACGTCCGACAGGTCGTAGTCGACCTCCAGGTAATGGTCGTTGAAGTGATGGTTCTGCTCCGGGTCCAGCACCTCGAGCAGCGCCGAGGCCGGGTCACCACGCATGTCGCTGCCCAGCTTGTCGATCTCGTCGAGCAGGAACAGCGGGTTGCGCACGCCGCCCTTGGTCATCTTCTGGATCAGGCGACCTGGCATGGAGCCGATGTAGGTGCGACGGTGCCCGCGAATTTCCGCCTCGTCACGCACGCCGCCCAGGGCCATGCGCACGAACTTGCGGTTGGTGGAGCGGGCAATGGACTCGGCCAGCGAGGTCTTGCCGACGCCGGGCGGCCCCACCAGGCAGAGCACCGGCCCCTTGAGCTTCTTCACGCGCTTCTGCACCGCGAGGTACTCGAGGATGCGTTCCTTGACCTCTTCAAGGCCATAGTGGTCGGCATCCAGGATTTCCTCGGCACGCGACAGGTCCAGGCGTACCTTGGTTTCTGCCTTCCAGGGCACGTTCAGCAGCCAGTCCAGGTAGGAGCGCACCACGGTGGCTTCGGCGGACATGGGGGACATCTGCTTGAGCTTGTTCAGCTCGGCCAGCGCCTTGCTGTGGGCGTCCTTGGGCAGACCGGCGCTCTCGATGCGCTTCTTGAACTCGTCGATCTCGTTGTGCCCGTCGTCGATGTCGCCCAGCTCCTTCTGAATGGCCTTCATCTGCTCATTCAGGTAGTACTCGCGCTGGCTGCGCTCCATCTGCTTCTTGACCCGTCCGCGGATGCGCTTCTCCACCTGGAGCAGATCGATTTCCGAGTCCAGCAGG
>DATGNS010000261.1:0-8273 GCA_035306625.1 Pseudomonas sp.
AAGCAGATCCACGCTGAAATCATCGAAGAGGTGTAGCCCTGTGTTCGATCTCAGAGACGAGCAAAGCACGCGCGTGATCAAGGGCGACCCCGAGTCGCGCCTGCGCTTCGACGAGCCGGAGGCATCCAGGCGCCGCAGCCATCCGCTGGACAGCGACAAGATGCACGAGCTGCACAGGCGGCTGATGGGTCACTACCAGCGCGAGCTGGACCGGCAGCACGAGAACCGGCTGGAGATGGCCCAGGACGAGGATTTCTACGACAACATCCAGTGGTCCGAGGAAGACGCCAGGGTGCTGCGCGAGCGCGGACAGGCGCCGCTGACCTACAACGTCATCGCCCAGACAATCAACTGGATCATCGGCAGCGAGAAGCGTGGTCGCACCGACTTCCAGATCCTGCCGCGCGGCAAGGAAGATGCGAAGCCTGCCGAGCGCAAGACCGCGCTGCTGAAGTACCTGAGCGACGTGAACCGCACGCCCTTCCACCGCTCCCGGGCCTTCGAGGACATGGTGAAGGTCGGCATCGGCTGGCTGGAAGACGGCGTGACCGATGACGACGACGGCGAGCCGGTCTACAGCCGCTACGAGTCCTGGCGCAACATGCTGTGGGACAGCGCCTGCACCGAGCTGGACCTGTCCGACTGCCGCTACGTGATCCGCACCAAGTGGGTGGACCTGGACATTGCCATCGCCATGTTCCCCGACCGGGAAGAGCTGCTGCGCCGCTCCGCCCAGGAGGGCGACCGCATCGGCTACGACATGGCCAACGGCGACGAGGTGATGGACTTCGCCGAGAACGAACTGGACGTGATGCGCGGCTCGGCCATCGACAGCGCCGACAACCGCCGCGACCGTGTGCGCCTGATCGAGATCTGGTTCCGCCGGCCGGAGCGCGTCCAGAAGCTCGTCGGCGGCCAGTTCAGTGGCGAGGTGTTCGAGCAGGACAACCCGAACCAGGCGCAGGAGCTGCAGGCCGGCAATGCCGTGCTGGCCGAGCGCGTGCTCCTGCGCATGCACTGTGCGGTGATGACTGTTCAGGGCCTGCTGTACTTCGGCCCGAGCCCGTACAGGCACAACAAGTTCCCCTTCACGCCGATCTGGGGTTACCGCCGCGGCCGCGACGGCATGCCCTACGGCGTCACCCGCGGCCTGAAGGACATCCAGGAGGACATCAACAAGCGCGCGAGCAAGGCCCTTTTCATCCTGTCCAGCAACAAGGTGATCATGGAAAAGGGCGCGGTCGATGACCTGGCCGAGATGGAGGGCGAAGCCGCTAGGCCGAACGGCATCATCGTCGTGAATCCGAACAAGCGCTTCGAGATGAACGCCGACCGCGAGCTGGCCCCGGCGCACCTGGAGCTGATGGCTCGCTCCATCCAGATGATTCAGTCCGTGTCGGGCGTCACCGACGAGCTGATGGGTCGCACCACCAATGCCACCTCCGGCATCGCGGTGCAGGCGCGCCAGGAACAGGGCGCGATGTCCACCAGCAAGCTGTTCGACAACCTGCGCCTGGCCGTGCAGATCCAGGGCGAGAAGCAGCTGTCGCTGGTCGAGCAGTATTTCACCGAGCAAAAGACCTTCCGCATCACCAACAGCCGCGGCACCCAGGAGTACGTGGACATCAACGACGGCCTGCCGGAGAACGACATCGTCCGCACCAAGGCCGATTTCGTGGTATCCGACGCCGACTGGCGCGCCTCGATGCGTCAGGCCCAGGCCGAGCAGCTGATGGAGATGATGACCCGCATGCCGCCGCAGGTAGCCATGGTCATGCTGGATCTGGTGGTCGAGTCGATGGACTTCCCGAACCGCGAGGAAATGGTCAAGCGCATTCGTCAGGTGACCGGCCAGCGCGACCCGGACGCCGAAGAGCTGAGCCCGGAAGAGCAGCAGGCCATGCAGGCCCAGCAGCAGCAGGCGCAGATGCAGCAGGAGATGCTGATGGTGCAGATGCGCCGCCTGGCCGCCCAGGCCATGAAGGACGAGGCCGCCGCACAGAAGGCCGCCGCCGAGCTGATCAAGACCAACGTCGAGATCCAGGAAGCTGCTGTGAACACAGCGCAGACCGCCATGCGCGCGCCGGGACTTCTGCCGGTGGCCGATGGCATAATGGAGGAGGCCGGCTTCGTGTCGGCTCCCGACCAGATGCGCATGCAGCAAGAGGCAGAACAGGCGCAGATGGCCGAGCAGCAAGCCATGGAGCAAGCCGCCATGGAACAGCAGATGCAGCAGCAGGGCGATGGTGCCATGCCGCAGCAGATGGCACCGGATGGTGCAGCACAGCAACCCGCAATGTGAGGGCATGAGCCGTGAACGACAACGACATTGAGAAGGAAATCCAAGCCAAGGGGCTGACCGCGCCGCGCATTACCCCGGCTGACATCGAGGCGAACATCGCCGAAGAAATCTATTTCACGCCAGCCGAAGCTGTTGAGGGGCGAGGTGGGCAGGTTACCCAAAGCAGCCCGGCGCGCCTGCTCACTATCTGTGTCTTGATTCTGCGCAACGGCTTCACCGTCACCGGCGAGTCTGCCTGCGCCAGCCCAGAAAACTTCGACGCCGAGCTGGGCCGCAAGATCGCCCGACAGAACGCCGTCGCCAAGATCTGGCCGCTGATGGGCTACGAGCTCAAGCAGCGCCTGCACGACTCCACCAACTGAGGACAACAGCCATGGATTACACCGATGACGAATTGCTCGGCCTGACCGAGGAAGAACGCGCCGCCCTGGCGGATGAAGAAACCCTCGAACTGGACGACACCGAGGACGAGAACCATGAGGATGGCCGTGATCCTGTGGACGATAGCGATGACCAGAATGAAGGTGCTGCTGATCAGGATGGCGGAGAAGGCCAGCAGCAGGCCGACGCCGGCGATGATGTCGGCGATGACGGGGATGAACCCGAGCCTGCTGCTGTCCAGCAGCAAGGGCCGATCCTGGTAGCCGAGGCTCCCGAGCGTGCCGAAGAGCGCCTGAAGGAGATTGCCGATGAGAAGAAGTCCCTGCGCCAGCAGTACGACGACGGCGAGCTGACCTTCGACGAGTACGAGAGCAAGGTCGATGCGCTGGATGACGAGCGCATGGAGATCCGCCTGGCCCTGAAGGAGGCCGAGACCGCGGCGAAGATCGAGATGCAGCGCCAGGTCAACGAGCGCGAGGCGCAGATCAACGGCTTCCTGGCCGAGATCGGCGTGCGACGGGACTTCTCCGACCTGCGCTTCGCCGCCCTGGACAATGCGGTGAAGATCGTCGCCGGCCAGGAGGAAAACGCCGAGCTGGGCGTTCGCGAGATCCTGCAGAAGGCCTACGACCTGTGCATCGAGCAGGGCGTGCTGCAGCCGAAGAAGGAGGCGAAGAATCCCGAGGCCAAGCCGAAGCCGCGCAAGCACGTCGCCACGGTTCCGACCCTGGCCAAGGTGCCGGCCGCCGAGCCTACCGACCCGGACGAGGGCAACCGCTTCGCCTGGATCGACCGCATCACCGATCCGATCGCCCGCGAGAAGGCACTGGCCAAGCTCAGCCCGGCCGATCAAGAAGCCTACCTGGCAGGCGCATAAGGGGAAGCCATGCAAAGCACGCTACGAATCGACCTGAAACCCGGTGAAAGCGTGACCATCGGGGACGTTGCAACCATCACGCTCGAAGAGAAGTCGGGCAAGGCGGCGCGCATTGTCTTCAAGGCCGATCGCAGCGTGCCGATCCAGAAGGTCCGGCACCCCACGGCAGCACAGTCCCTGCGCAATGGGCTGGCCGCCATTCCCGCTTGACGCTGGTTGCAAAATCTTGCAGACGGTTCGATAATCAGACCGTCATAGAGCGCAGGAGCTGCCTATGGAAACGATCAAACTCCATTTGAGGGCAGCTCCATGGCTCAAACCGTTATTCCTTTCGGCGATCCCAAGGCCGTAAAGCGCTGGTCGGCCGCCCTGGCCGTAGACCAGATCAAGAAGTCCTACTTCGAGCGCAAGTTCATCGGCGAGTCCGACAACTCCGTCATTCAGAAGAAGAATGAGCTGGAGACCGACGCCGGCGATACCATCAGCTTCGACCTGTCCGTGCAGCTGCGCGGCGAGGCCACCGAAGGCGATGCTCGCCTCGAAGGCAAGGAAGAACAGCTGAAGTTCTACACCGACCAGGTGATCATCGACCAGACCCGCAAGGCGGTGTCTGCCGGTGGCCGCATGACCCGCAAGCGCACCCCGCACGACCTGCGCAAAGTCGCCAAGGACCGCGCTTCCGACTATTGGGCACGCTACTTCGACGAGATGATCTTCATCTACCTGTCCGGCGCGCGCGGCGTGAACAAGGACTTCCTGTTCCCGATCGGCTGGCAGGGTCGCGCCAAGAACCCGATCGAGGCGCCCGACCCCGGCCACATCCTGTACGGCGGCGACGCCACCAGCAAGTCCACCCTGGAAGCCGCCGACAAGATGACCCGCGGCGTCATCGAGCGCGCTGCCGTGCTGGCCACCATGCTGCAGGCCCAGGACCCGGATGCCGCCAACATGTGCCCTGTCAGCATCGACGGCGAAGAGCACTACGTGCTGCTGATGAACCCCTTCCAGGAGCACGACCTGCGTGTCTCCGAAGGCTCCGGCTGGCTCGACGTGCAGAAGGCTGCTGCTGGCGCTGAAGGTCGCTCCAACCCGATCTTCAAGGGCGGTCTGGGCATGATCAACAACGTCGTGCTGCACAGCCACCGCAACGGCATCCGCTTCAACGACTACGGCGCTGGCAGCGACGTGGCCGCCGGTCGTGCCCTGTTCCTGGGTCGCCAGGCGGGCGTGCTGGCCTACGGCACCCCGGGCAGCGGCGTTCGCTGGAGCTGGGAAGAGGAAGTCAAGGACTTCGGCAACGAGCCGACCGTGGCCTCCGGCGCGATCTTCGGCTTCAAGAAGGCCCGCTTCAACGGCAAGGACTTCGGCGTGATCAGCATCGACACCGCCGCCGCCAACCCCAACGCCTGAGTGGAGGACTGACACATGGCAATTTTCCAATCCGCCTGGGGTACTGGCCGCAAGGTCGCCCCGACCGCCGGTGAAGCTGGCGTATCCGTCGTCGAGCAGTTCCAGTTCGTCGTCGGCGAAGACCTGGCCTCCACCGACGTGATCGAGCTGGGCACCCTGCCGGCGTATCACACCGTCACCGACGCGGTGCTGATCACCGGTGACCTGGGCTCCGGCGTCACCGTCGACGTGGGCATCATGTCCGGCGTGCCGGGCAACCCCGACGCCTCCCGCACCAGCGGCAACGAGCTGTTCGCGACTGCCGCCAACAACAGCGCGGTGCGCATGAGCAAGCCCGAGGGCTTCCAGATCGCCCCGACCGAGGCTGATCGCTCGATCGGCGTCAAGGTCTCCGGCGCGGTGACCGCCAGCGATCAGAAGATCCTGCTGGTGCTGACCTACAAGCAGTGACCGAAAGGGGCCGGGGAGACTCGGCCCCTTCTTGCCGAGGGAATTCCATGAAAATCGTGAGCCGCATCAAACGCCGCAACGGGCATCGGGTCGTCCTCGACGGCACCGCCTACGAATTCACGCCGCCGGATTACGTCGCCGAGGTCGCCAACCAGGCGCACGCCGAGCGGTTCCTGTCGATCCCGGAGGGCTACGGCCTGGCTGACGCCAGCGCGCCGGCCGCCCAGCCGAAGAAGGTCGAGCCTGTCGCTGTGTCCGAGGACTACCTGGGCAGCGAGGTGCATCCGGCCGAGTTCGAGATCGGCGGCAAGACCTACGAGCAAACCGAGATCGTCAAGATGGCCGCCGCCGGCCGCAGCGCCGCCGAGTGGAATGCGCTGTCCGAGGGCGAGCGCGCTGACCTGATCGACGACCAGCTGGACAAGCTGGCCGACACCATGGACGGCAAGGACGACGATGACGCCACGGACGGCGACAAGGACGACACCCTGGAAGGCGACCTGAACGGCGACGGCGACCTGGACCGCGAAGAGCTGGCCAAGCTGTACGAAGCCAAGTTCGGCAAGCGCCCGCATGGCAAGTGGAACGCCGACAAGATCCGCGAAGCCCTGGGTGACGCCTGATGCCGATTCGAGCGGGAGACGTGATCGCCAGGGCGCAGCTTGTCCTCAACGACAACGATCCGCCCTACGTGCGCTGGGAGCAGCCGGAGATGTTCGCCTGGCTGAACGATGCCGCCTGCGAGGTGGTGATCCGCCGCCCGGCGGCCCGCGCCGTCACCCGCCCGATCGCTCTGGTCGAGGGCGCGCTGCAGCGTCTGCCGGAAGGCGGCCTGCAGTTGCTCGACATCGTGCGCAACGTCGGCGGTCGCCCGGTGCGCCGTACCGACCTGCAGTTGCTGGACGACAGCGACCCGAGCTGGACCCTGCGCAAGCCGGCCAGCGCCATCAAGCACTACATGATCGACGAGCGCACGCCGACCACCTTCTATGTCTACCCGCCGGCCAAGGAAGCGGTCGTCGTGGAAGCGCTGTTCTCCGAGGCGCCGCCCGCCGTGGCCGACGAGGACGACGAGCTGGACCTGGATCGCGCCTACATGGGGCCGCTGGTCAGCTACATCCTCTACCGCGCCCTGGCCAAGGATTCCGAGTTCGCCAATGGCCAGCTGGCCGCGGCGCACTTCCAGGCCTTCAGCGAGGCCCTGGGCACCAACAACCAGACGGCCGCAGCCGTGTCGGCGAACGTGAATAGCGTATGACCGAGATCGAAGTCTTCCTGCCCAGGATCATGCCGGCCGCGCCGGGCTGCCCTGAGCCGACCGCCCTGGCCGCCGTCATCAAGGCCGCGCAGGACTTCTGCGAGCGCACCCGCTTGTGGCGCGACGAGGACCGCTTCACGGTCACGCCGAGCAGCTGCAACGTGGTTTGCGCGCCGCAGGGTGCCGACCTGTTCGAGATCGAGCATGCGCTGCTCGATGGCCGCCCGCTGACGCCGATCAGCGTGCACGACCTGAATCGCGACATGCCCGACTGGCGCACCCGCGAAGAGACGGCTGGCCGCTGGATCACCCAGACCGAGCCGGGCACCGTGCTGGTTGTGCCGCGCTGCTCCGGCACGCTGCACCTGGCGACCACGCTCAAGCCAGCCAACGACGCCGAGCTGCTGCCTGACTTCCTGGCCCGGGACTACCTGCAAGTGATCGCCGACGGCGCGCTGGCGGAGATCCTGATGCTGCCCGGCCAGCCGTTCACCGACCCGAACCGCGCGCAGTTCTATTCGATGCGCTTCGAAAGCCGGCTTTCCGATCTTCTCAACCGATCCATCAAGGGCCAGCAGCGCGCGAAGGCACGCACCCGGCCGCAGTGGTTTTAACCAGGAGGGCTTATGTCCGCAGCATCCGACTACCTTGAAAACGCGCTGATCAATGCGATCTGCCGCGGCGTGGACTTCACGTCGCCGAGCAAGACCTACGTTGCCCTGCACACCGCCAACCCGGGCGAAACCGGCAACAACGAGGTCAGCACCGCAGCCTATCCGGCCTACACCCGCCAGGATGCCGCGAAGGGCGGCACCCAGGCCGATGCCTGGACCGCCCCGACCGATGGCGTGGTGAAGAACGCCCTGCAGCTGATCTGGCCCATGTACGACGGCAGCGCGCCGCTGACCGTGACCCACTTCTCCGTGTGGGACGCGGAAACCGGCGGCAACCTGCTGTTCTACGCGCCGCTGGCCAGCGCACGCACCATCAACAACGGCGACGTGTTCGTGGCCGACGCGCAGAAGCTGACTGCCCAGGTTCTGTAAATGCAGAACTTCGCGCTCGCCGGCGGGGTGCTGAATGGCGACCCCGAAGTCTGGATCGACGATGCCGTAGCCGGCATCGCGGTTCAGGCTGCCGGCGAGATCATGCAGGGCCTGACGCTGAAAGGCGGGGCGCAGGTGGTCGTTGGCGCGAGCCTGCCGCCGTCGCTGCGCCTTGCCTTGTCGGGCGGGGCGAGCATGAGCATGGCGGCTTCCGGCAGCCTGGTGCGCGGGACAACCATCATTGGCAATGCCGCCGTGCAGGTGGGCGCATCAGGCGACTTCACGCGCTGGGCGATGCTGGAGGGCCTTGCTCCGGTCGAGGTCTATGCCGAGGGCGACATCATCGTCGTTGAGTCGATCAGCGCCACATTCACCATCGAGATTCACGCCGAAGGCGATATCCGGGTCGCGCAGTCGCAGCGCTTGGAAGGGCATGCGCCGATCGAGTTGCGGGGCGACCTGAAGGCCTGGAGTGTGCCGGCGACCCAGCTGTGCGGCCGGGCAATCGTCGAGGTGGCCAGCATCGGCCAGGGCGCGCTGGTCATCCAG
>DATGNS010000262.1:0-3653 GCA_035306625.1 Pseudomonas sp.
CTCAAGCGGATCTGGAAGGCCGAGCGCTTCTCCTGGTGGATGACCTCCATGCTGCACAAGTTCTCCGAGGAGGAGGACTTCAATACCCGCATGCAGCAGGCCGAGCTGGACTACGCGACCAGCTCCGAGGCGGGACTGACCACCATCGCCGAGAACTACGTGGGCCTGCCCTACGAGTCCCTCGAGTAACGCCGACACGCCTGCGTATTACCTCGAGACCCGGGCCCGCATGGCCCGGGTCTCGTCGTCTCGGGTCTGGCCGGGGGCAAGTTGCCAGGGCCGATGCAGCACCAGGTAGGCGGCACCACCGATCACCACGCCCCAGAAGGCCGAGCCCAGGCCCAGGAAGCTCATGCCGGAGGCGGTGGCCAGGAAGGTGAGCAGCGAGGCTTCACGGTGGTCGCTGGCATTGATGGCCGCCTCGAGGTTGCTGCCGATGGCGCCCACCAGGGCCAGGCCCGCCAGCACCGCGATGAAGGTCCCGGGCAGGGCGGTGAACAGCGCCACGATGGTGCCGGCGAAGGTGCCGCCGATCAGGTAGAAGACCCCATTGGCGATACCGGCCACGTAGCGCTTGTCGGGGTCGGCGTGGGCCTCCGGGCTGGTGCACAGTGCCGCGGTGATCGCCGCGATCACGGTGGTGATGCCGCCGAAGCAGGCGGTGGCCAGCGAGGTCAGGCCCGTCACGGTGATGATGGGGCGCGCCGGCGTGGTGTAGCCGGCGTTGCGCATGATCGCCATGCCCGGCAGGAACTGCCCGGTAAGGCTGACGATCAGCAGCGGGATGGCCAGGCTCAGGGTGGCGCTCCAGCTCCATTCCGGGGTGATCAGCGCAGGCGTGGCCAGCGACAGGCTCACGCCCTCGAGGCTGGCGCCTTCCAGGCCCACCGCGAGGATGACGCCGACCACGAGCAGCAGCACCAGGCAGTAGCGCGGAAAGAGCCGCTTGAGCACCAGGTAGGCGGCGATCATGCCGAGCGCCAGGGCCGGCGCCGATTCGATCGAGTGGAAGACCCCGACGCCGAACTGGAACAGGATGCCGGCCATCATGGCCCCGGCGATGCCGCGGGGAATGGCCTGCAGCAGCCGGTCGAAGCCGCCGCTGAGGCCGATCAGCAGCAGGATCACCGCCGCGGTGAGGTAGGCGCCGATGGCCTCGCCCAGGGTGATCTCGGGAAACAGCGTGACCAGCAGCACGGTGCCCGGCGCCGACCAGGCGGTCACCACCGGGACCTTCAACCACCAGCTGAGCCCGATGCCCGAGACCGCCGCGCCGATCGAGATCGCCCAGACCCAGGAGGTCATCATGGCCGAAGAGATCTCGGCGCTCTGGGCGGCCTGGAAGAAGATGATCAGCGGGCCGGAATAGGAAACCAGCACCGCCAGGAAGCCGGCCGTGACGGCCGATAGGGAAAGATCCTTGTACAGCATAGCGCTCTCCGGGGTGTCGTGGGTGTCGGCATGCCGGCCAGCTGGCCACATGCGGGTCGGAGAGCAGCCTATTGGGCATGCTTGAGTTGATAAAGGACGGATCTGTTGCAACACTGTTTATAGAATTTGAACAATAGTGGCATCATCCATGGATCGACTACAGGCGATGCAGCTTTTTACCCGGGTCGTGGAGCTGGGCAGCTTCACCCGGGCGGCGGAGCAGCTCGACATCTCCCGCGCCTCGGCCAGCATGCTGATCAAGCAGCTCGAGGCCCATCTGGGGGTGCGCCTGCTGCAGCGCACCACGCGGCAGGTGAGTCCGACGCTGGACGGTGACTCCTATTACCGGCACTGCGGTGAGATCCTGGCCCAGATCGACGAGGCCGAGAGCGTGCTCTCCCAGGCCGCCCACCAGCCGAAGGGGCGGCTGAAGGTCGACCTGCCGGTCTCGTTGGGCCGTCTGGTGGTGATGCCGGCATTGCCCGATTTTCACGCCCGCTTCCCGGATATCGTGCTGGAGTTCGGCAGCGGTGACCGCCGCGTCGACCTGGTGGGCGAGGGGGTGGACTGCGTGGTGCGTATCGGTGAACTCAAGGACTCCACCCTGGTGGCCCGGCCGTTGCCGCCACTGGAGCAGGTGACCTGCGCCAGCGCCGAGTATGTGAAGCGCCACGGCCTGCCCCGTTCGCTCGACCAGTTGGCGGGCCATCGCTGTGTGGCGTACCTGTCGCCCACCACCGGGCGGCTGGATCCCTTGGCCTTTACCGTCGAGGGTCGCGAGCAGCCCCGGGACCTGCCCGCCGACCTGGCGGTCAACCATGGCGAGGCCTATGTGGCGGCCTGCGAGGCGGGGTTCGGCCTCATCCAGGTGCCGCGCTACCACGTCGCGCGCCAGCTCGAGGCGGGCACACTGATCGAACTGCTGCCCGACTATCGCCTTCCGCCCCTGCCCATGACCATCCTCTATCCCCACCATCGTCACCTGACGCCGCGGCTGCGGGTCTTCATCGACTGGCTGGTGGCACTGTTCGCGTCATGAGAGTCATGAGGGGCGCTCAGGGGTAGCGTCCGCTGCGGCGGTTCTCCACCAGCACCTCGAGGATGGCGTTGGCCTCCTGCATGATCGGGGAGGGCTTCTCGCCGCGGCGGCGGCTGCACAGGACCGGCGAGGTGAGGCTCTTGTCGGCGAGGTAGACGAAGCTGACACCGTCGCGGCGCACGCGCTTGACCTGTTCCGGTACCAGGCTGATGCCGATCTCCGAGGCGACCAGCCCCAGCGCCGTCTGCAGCTCGTTGGCCTCCTGGACCACCTCCACCTTGAGCCCCTGGCGGCGGAACATGCCCAGCATGATATCGGCCATGCTGGGGCGTGGCTTGGCGGGGAAGAGGATCAGCGGGTAGCGGGCCAGCTCGGCCAGGGTCGGCGTGGTGCCCTCCAGGGGGTGGCCGCAGGGCACCGCGGCCATGATCGGCTCGTCGAACAGCACCTCCTGCTCCACCTCCGGGTCGTCGATGCGCATGCGCCCGAAGCCCATGTCGATGCGCCCCGCCTTGAGGGCCTGGATCTGTTGCACCGTGGTCAGCTCGGCCAGGCTCAGCTCGACATTATCCTTTTGTCGCAGATCGCGCACCAGCAGCGGCAGCTGCCCGTAGAACACCGAGGGCACGAAGCCGATGCCGAACAGCACGCGCTTGCTTCGCGCCATGCGGCGGGTGGCCTCCACCGTGGCGTCCACCTTCTCGAGGATCTGCAGGGCATGCTGCTGAAAGAACAGTCCCGTGGGCGTCAGGCGCAGGCCGCGCGGCCCCCGTTCGAACAGGTCGGCCCCCACTTCCTGCTCCAACTGCTTGATCTGCCTGGATAAAGGCGGCTGAGACATGTGCAGTCGCTCGGCCGCACAGGTGAAGTTGAGCTCCTCCGCGACCACGCAGAAGTACCTCAGATGGCGCAGCTCCATGATACCTCCTGGGTATGGCGGGGCACCCAAACAATATTGGTTCCGTCTTCCCGCTGCAATCAGACTGCCATGCAATCACTATACTGCCGGCATCGGGAGCCCCCATGAGCGCCACTATCCAGTCCATCGAGACGCTGCTGGTCGACCTGCCGACCATCCGTCCCCACAAGCTCTCCATGACCACCATGGCCTGCCAGACCCTGGTGATCGTGCGGATGCGCCACAGCGATGGCATCGAGGGCCTGGGGGAGGGCACCACCATCG